>VEOW01000054.1 GCA_012026785.1 Chloroflexota bacterium
AGGAAGGCGGCACCCAGATCGAGTTCGAGGACCAGGATCCTCATATCCACGAGCTGTTCGTCGATGAGATGCGCCGGGTGGGCCTGCCGGTCGACATGCTTGACCCGACGCCGGTAGCGACCCGCCGACCGCAGCCCAGCTGACGAAGGCCCGCAAATCAGAGCGCTGTCGCCGATCGACGCTTGGTCGTCTAGCGCGTGCAGCCCACGGTGAAGCCGGACACCCCGGACATGGAGAAGGGGCCACTGGATACCCTGACGCTGTTGATGTTGCAGTCGACAGCGGAGGTTCGCCCGTGGCCCCGGCCGACAGTTTGGCACGCCTGCGAAAGGCGCTCATGGATCGGGCCGAGCGCCGGGAGGCGCCAGTGACCCAGCTGTGCCGCGAGGCCGGCATCAGCCGCAGCCGGTTCTACGAGCTCCGCGCCCGCTACCGGGCGTACGGTGAGACGGGCCTCCGGCCCAAGCCCCGACCGGCCGAGCGACCCGAGCGGCAGCTGCCAGAGCCGCTCGTCGATGCGATCGTCGCCTATGTCGTCGAGCACCCGACCCACGGTCAGCGGACGATCGCCCTCGTCCTCGCCACGCCCCGCTACGGCGGCTGGCGGGTCAGCCACGGCGGGGTCGCCAACGTCCTCCGCCGGGCCGGGATCGGACGGCGCCTGGCACGGCTCGCCGCGGCCGAGAGCCTGGCTGCCAGCGAGGGTGGGCCCCTGACCGAGCGGGTCCTCCGCCAGGTCCGCGCGATCGAGCGAGCCAAGACCGTCCACATCGGCTCGGAGGTTCCCGGCGAGGAGCTGTTCTTCGACACCTTCTACGTCGGCCACCTCAAGGGCGTCGGCAAGGTCTGGCAGCTGCCGGCCGTCGACGGCGCCAGCTCCTTCGGGATCGCCCGGGTGGTCGCCGGCGACAAGACCGCGGCGGTCATGGCCCGCTTCCTCCTCGACGATGTCCTGCCGGCGGTTCGGCGGGCCGGCCTGCGCCTGGCGAGGGCGACGACCGACAATGGCCCGGAGTTCGGCCGGGCGTTCGGCGAAGCCTGCCGCGACGCCGACATCCGCCATCACCGGATCCCGCCCCGCAGCCCGAACCTCAACGCCTTTGTCGAGCGCTTCCAGGGGACGGTCCTCCACCTCCACTACCGGGTCGCCTTCCGGTACCGCTACTACCTGAACCTCGAGACGATCGATGCCGACCTCCAGGCGTTCCTCCGCTTCTACAACTTCGAGCGCCCGCACCGTGGCTACCGGACGAAGGGCCGCGCACCCGCGAGCATCTTCTTCAGTCAACAGCCTGAGTTCCTTCAGCAGATGGGAGCGTGGCACGATGACCGACATGCAGCCTGAGCTGTCCGGCCGGAACGTGGGCCGCAAGGTCTAGCGCAGAACGAGCCCCGACGTGCGACAACGCCTGACGTTGACAGGGCGGTTGGCGACTGGGTAGGCTGAGGAATCTGGAATGCCGTTCCATATAGTTGAACGTCCGATGGCGCAGACCCAGCCCGACCCCGCCGCCGAGGCCACACTAGGGGTGGCCTCAGACCGAGGAGACCGCCAGTGGATACCTATCGACAGATCGTGCGGCCGATCCTGTTCAAGCTTGATCCCGAGACGGCCCACTCGCTGGCGAAGTCCGCGCTTCGATGGAAGCGGCCCTGGTCCGCGCTGGGCCCTGGTGATGCCGTTGCCCACCCGAAGCTGGGCCTCGACCTGGCGGGCATCAAGCTAGAGAATCCGGTCGGACTGGCGGCTGGCTTCGACAAGGATAGCGAGATGCTGGCGGCCTTTTCGTCGCTGGGGTTCGGCTACACGATCCCGGGGTCGGTGCGCCCGAAGGCGGCCGGCGATCTCCCGTCGCCCAAACTGCATCGCTACCCCGACCGCCAGTCAATGATCAACAGCCAGGGAATGCCCAGTAAGGGCGCGCACTACGTAAGCCGCCGCCTCGAGGAGTTCCGGAGGCTCGACCGTACGACACGTGTCATCACGAACATCACAGGCTGGACGATTGAGGAATACCTGCAGGCCCTCGCCGCTGTCGAGCCACGATCCGATGGCATCGAAATCTCGCTGTCGTGCCCAAACGAGACGTATGACGAGACCGTTGACTTCCTGACTCCAACAAGATTCAGAAGCCTTGTCGAGCGCTTGAACGAACGACGCCGCAAGCCGCTGTTCGTCAAGATCCGCAATTACAATAGCGATGAGGAGAAGGACAACCGATTCGAGTTGATTCAACTCTGTCTTCAGCTCGGCGTCGACGGGGTCACCCTTCCGGGGTCGCACATCGCAGCTGAGCCAAGGCTGGCTCCGGGCCGGGGCAATCTCAGCGGGAAGGCAGTGTTCGGAAAGACGCTCCAGAACGTCCAGGATGTCTATCGGGCGACTGGGGGTCGGCTCCCAATCAAGGCGCTCGGCGGAGTGTTCACAGCCCGTGATGCGTTCGAGGCCATTGCGGCGGGAGCCTCCGCAGTCGAGCTGTTGACGGGACTCGTGTACGAAGGTTGGAGTGTTGCCCAGCAGATCAACAGGGGTCTTCTCGAGTTGATGAGTTCGCACGGAATCGCGAACGTTGTTGAGCTCAGAGGCCGCTCGACGCTTGAACTCGAACGAGCCCCGACCACCAGAGCGGCCAGCGCTGTCGCACACTGACCTGTAGCGCTCTCGCGGCAGGTGAGGACGCGAGATTGACCGGGGAGTCGGGAGGATTCAGGCACTCAATTCGGCCGGGAGGTCATCGGTGAAGCCGAGCTTCGGCGTGCTGCTCCCGCAGTTCGGTGAGTACGCCAGCCGCGATACGCTTCTCCGCACGGCGATGACCGCCGAGCACCTCGGCTTCGACTCGGTGTGGGTTCGGGATCACATCGTCTACCAACCCCGCCCATTCGACGATCAGGATCGGACATTCTTGGAGCCGATGGTGACGCTTGCGGCCGTGGCAGGTGTCACCGACCATCTCATCCTTGGAACCGCTTGCCTCATTCCGTATCGCCACCCGATTCGCACGGCGTTGTCGTTGGGTTCCCTGGAGACGATTGCCGGCGCGGGCCGTGTCATCGCAGGTTTCGGAGCGGGGCTGCGAGACGAAGAGTTCGCCGCACTTGGCCTAGGCGACATCAAACGCGGTCAAATGCTACGGGAACAAGTGCAGATCATCCGTGAGCTTTGGGCGGGCGGGTCCGTCAGCTAAGCAGGCACGCACTACTCATTTGCAGATGTCGACATTCGTCCGGTCCCAACCCGAGTCGGAGGTATTCCCATCTGGTACTGCGGGGAGTCCGAGGCTTCGGTCCGTCGCGCCGTTGACTTTGCAGAGGGCTGGATGCCCGGGCGTATCACGATCGCGGATTTCCGAAACCGGGTTCACCTCCTTCGGCAGCTTTCAGATGATCGCGGTCGCGAAACACCCACGATCGGCGTCATCCCCCTGGTGAGCCCGGGGCCATCCTGGGAGATCGGAATGGCTTCAGTTCCGTGGCAAGAGATGATGGCCTTCGAGTTCGCGGAAGGTCAGTTCGATACCCCGGCGTCGGGCGGTTGGACCTCGCCGAAGGACCTCGATGGGGCGATCCTGGCCGGGACACCAGCTGACATCCTGGAGGGCGTCCATGGATACCTCGATGCCGGGGTGGAGCATCTTGTGTTCGACCTTCGAGCGCGATTCGCCGACTTGGATGAATGCCTCGCGGCGCTCGGAGAAAACGTCTTGCCTCGCCTACGAGGTTGACACGGTTCGGTCGACGGGATAATGTCCAGCTGCTCCATGATGCGGAATGCCGTTTTGAGATGCAGAACATGAGCTCGGTCGACAAGGCGCTCCAGATCCTCCTCCTGCTGGCCCGCGAGCCGGGCCCATTGGGCGTCCGCGAGATCGGGCGCAGGCTGGGGATGAGCGCGCCAACGGTCCATCGCCTGCTCACCACGCTGAGCACGTACGATCTGGTTCAGCACATCAACGGCAAGTCCGAGTACCGGCTGGGTTGGGCCTGCCTGGGTCTCGGCCGGGCCGTCCTGAGTGGGACGGAGTTCGCCCAAGCCGCACAGGAGATCGCCCGTGCGCTTCGAGACGCGACCGAGGAGACGGTTACCGGGCAGGTCCGCGTCGGCGGGGAGCAGGTGGTCGTTGTTGAGGCGGAGGGCCTCCACGAGCTACGGCGCCGCGTTGGGGTAGGGCGTCGCATTCCACTCCATGCCGGCGCATCGGGCAGAGCCATGCTCGCGTTCCTGCCGTCCGAGGAGGTCGAACGCTATCTGGCGCAGCCCCTCACGAAGATTGGTCCGAACACGATCACCGATCCGATCGAACTCCAGGCCCGATTGGCCGAGGTCCATCGACTCGGCTACGCAACGAGCTTCGAGGAGAGCGTGACGGGCGTCGGAGCCGCCTCCGTGCCGATCTTCGGAGATGACGGCCGGGTGGCCGGAAGCCTGTCCGTTTCTGGACCGGAGGCGCGGATCGGCGTGGACCTGGAGCAGCGGATCGTGCCTCTCCTGCTCGATGCCGGCGAGGCGTTGTCGAAGGCGCTCGGATACCGCGCCCCGGAAGGACGCGGCCAGCTCGTGGGATCGGTTCGGTGAGTCCGAGGGAGGAGATGGGATTGGCAGGGCAAATTCGACGATATGGCCTGTTGCTCCCCCACTTCGGCGCACATGCCTCGCGTGAGAACCTCCTGGAGGGTGCTCGACTGGCCGAGCAACTCGGATTCGACTCCGTCTGGGTCCGCGACCACCTCGTGTTCCATCCACATGGCATGGAGGGGCAGGACCGAACGCACGTCGAGCCCTTCGTCACCTTGGCAGCCATCGCGGGGGCGACGAACCGGTTGGTCCTCGGGACGGGCTCCCTCATTCCGTATCGCCATCCCATCCACACTGCACTCTCGCTCAGCTCGCTCGAGCGAATGGCCGGCCCTGGCCGGGTGATCGCAGGCTGGGGCATCGGCACGTTCGACCACGAATTCGCCGCGGTCGGGCTCGGCGACGTCAAGCGCGCCGACCTGCTGCGAGAGCAGGTCGATGTCATGCGGCGCCTGTGGACCGGCGAGTCGGTCACCTACGAGGGGCAGTTCTACCGGTTCGAGAACGTTGACATTCATCCCTCGCCGGCTGACGGGACTATTCCAATCTGGTACTGCGGGAACTCGGTCCTGTCGGTCCGCAAGGCCGTTGAGTACTGCGACGGCTGGATGCCCGGACGGATCACCCTGAAGACCTTCAGGAAGCGGGTGGAGCGCCTCGAGATGCTGTCCGCTGAGTACGGCCGCGTGCAGCGACCCGTTGCGGGAGCGATCCCAATCGTGAGTCCCGGAAGGACGAAGGACGAGGCCCTCGAGTCCGTCAATTGGCGGGAGATGATGCAGCAGGCCATCAGCTCCAAGTGGGAGTTGCCCGATTCCGGCGGCTGGACGGCGCCAGAGGATCTCGATGGGGCCCTGATCGCCGGCACCGCAGACGACATCGTCGACGCGAGCGAGCGCTATCACGACGCCGGGCTCGAGCACCTTGTCTACGACCTGCGGTTCCGCTTTGATGGTTGGCTCGACCACATCGCGTTCCTTGGCGAGGAAGTGCTGCCACGGCTGCGGAGGGGTGCTGCTGTCGGCTCCGTCGGGGGGTAGGGCGGAGATGCGGGAAGAGCGCGTCGAGTTCTACAGCTACGGGCAACGGCTCGCCGGACTGCTTCGAATGCCGGACGCGGTGGCGGGTCGGCAGCCGGTCATCGTTCAGGCACCCGGCTGGCTCGGGCTGGCTGATGCCAAGACATACGAGCCGTGGCACCGCGCCTTCACGGAAGCGGGCTACGCCCTGCTGGTCTTCGACTATCGCGGTTACGGTCAGAGTGAGGGCGAACGCGGTTGGATCCTGCCCGATCGAATGGTCGAGGACATCTGGAACGCAGTTACGTTTGTTGGCACTCGCGACGACCTCGACCCTGATCGCATCGGTGCATATGGGATCGGTGGGATAGGCGGGGGAAACGTCATCATCGCTGCCGCCCAGGATGAGCGTATCCGCTGCGTCGCGGTGCAATCGGTCGTCGCCGATGGCCGCGACTGGCTTCGCCGGATGCGGCGCGAGTACGAGTGGGTCGAGTATGTCGAGCGCGTTGGGGACGATGCCCGCTCATGGGTTTCGACGGGCGACAGCGAGCTTGTCAATCCTCGGACCGACATCATGGTTGCCACTCCGGAGCGGCAGGCGTACACGAACAAGGGCGATGTCGATACCCGCATGGAGCCCCAATTTCACCTCCAGAGCGCGGCAGCGCTGATGCGGTACCGACCACTTGACCACGTGCCTCGTCTGTCGCCCCGGGCGCTACTGCTGACCAGCGTCGCCGACGACTCGGTGACCCCCGAAGACCATGCGTTACGCCTGTACGAGGCTGCCGGCCCGCCCAAGCGGCTGATCCGCCAGACCGGCACCACGCATTACCGCTCGTACACCGACAACTACGAGGTGCTGGCCCGCGAGCTCGTCAATTGGTACGACCGCTACCTGACTGCCGCACCCATCAACGCACGGGAGGACCAGGGATGAACAGCCGAGCCGCCGAGCTCATCGTCCGCTCCCGGAGGATCCTCACACCGGAGGGGTGGCGGGACGGTGCGATCGTGGTGCGGGATGGCCGAATTGCAGAGATCGCAGCGCCCGAGAACGAACCGCCCGCCGATCGGCGCGTCGACGCCGTTGACCAGGTCGTCGTTCCCGGGCTGATCGACTCCCACGTGCATCTGCGAGACCCGGGCTTCACCGACAAGGAGGACTACACATCGGGAACGCGGGCTGCGGCCGCGGGCGGGGTAACGACGGTTCTCGACATGCCGAATGTCCAGCCGCCGACGACCACGGCCGAGCGGCTCACGGCGCATTTCGCCAATGCGGCCACGAAGTCAATCGTTGACTTCGGCCACAACGCCGCCGCCACGATTCCCGAGGAGATCCACGGCCTGGCCGCGGCGGGCGCGACCGCCTTCAAGGTGTTCATGATGGCTGACGTGGGTCGCGACTACCCCCACATGCCAGGCGTCGCGGTGGCTGATCACGCCACCCTCCTGCAGATCTGCGAGCAGGTCGCTGCCACCGGTCGCCCGCTCTTCGTCCATTGTCACGACCAGTCGATCTACGAGCTGTTCGTGCAGCGCGCTTGGCAGACCTGGGGACGCGACTACCGATCCTATGCGCGCGCTTGGCGCGAGGGCGAGGGACTCGTGGTCGACTCAGGCGTCTCGACGATGCTGCTGCTCCAACGGGAGACGGGTGTCCGCCTCCACATCCTCCACCTCAGCACGATCGGTGGGGTCCGAATGATCGCGCAGGCAAAGGCGGAAGGCCGCCAGGTCACGGCGGAGGTGAATCCGCACGCCCTTTTCGTGGCCAACTCCTGGAACAACCTCGAGAAGCTCGGGCCCTACGTACTGGGCATGTGGATCCCAGATCACCATGCGGCCGCGATTCGTGAAGCCACGCTGAATGGCATCGCGGACGTGATCGGCACGGACCATTCCCCGCATACCCTGGCCGAGAAGGAACAGGGCTGGACCGACATGTACGCCACACCCGGCGGCAGTCCCATCATCCAGCATTACCTCTCACTGTTCCTTACCGAGGTGAACAGGGGCGCCTTCACCCTCGAGCGCGTCGTCGAGCTCTGTTCCACCGCCCCTGCGAAGCTGCTCGACCTTTATCCAAGGAAGGGCGCCATCACTCCTGGCGCCGATGCGGACCTCGTGGTCATCGACATGGACCGCGAGATGGTCATCCGCGCCGCCGAGAGCTACTACAAGTGCGGCTGGACGAATCTCGAGGGCCGGGCAGTGAAGGGCGTGCCCGTCATGACCGTCCTTCGAGGTCGGGTGATCTTCGAGGACGGCGAGGTCACCGCTGAACCCGGCTATGGGCAGCTTGTCCGCCCGAAGGGCGGGCCAGAGGTTGATGGACACACCAGCCTCACGCCCGACGTCACGGTCGCCCGACCAGTCAGCGACCTCAGCGTTAGCCTTGTGCGCCGAGCAGGTAAGGAATGACCGACGCGCTGCCGCTGGATCTGCTCGTTCGCGGTGGGACCGTCGTCACGGATGGTGCCGTTCGTCGAGCCGACGTGGGCGTCCGCGGCGGCGTGGTCGCCGGAATTTGGGAGGACGGCGGGCCGCAGGCTGCAGCCAGCGGCGTCGACGCCACAGGCAAGATCGTCATGCCCGGCGCGATTGATGCGCACTTCCATACCAACACGGGTTGGGCGCAGATGGCCGTCAAGGCGGATGATCCGACTTCCGCCACGCGGAGTGCCGCAGCGGGTGGCGTCACGACCGTCATCACCTTCGTCTGGGGCAATGCCGGACAGCCGCTGCCCGAGTTCTTGGGCGCCTACTTCGAGATGGCGAGTCAGCTCTCGATCACGGATTTCAGCGCGCATTGCGGGGTGCGCCCCGAGCCGGCCCTGATCGAACAGATCCCCGAGGCGATCGCCATGGGGGTGACCTCATTCAAGTTTCACTACGCCTATCGCCGAACGTCGCAGGGTCGGACGACGGACGATCGTGATCGTCTCGCGGCGATGCGACTCATCGAGCGCCACGGCGGCCTCGCCCTGTTCCACTGCGAGAACGGCGAGATCACGGACTTCCTCGAGGACGAGCTCGGAACAGCCGGCAAGGTTGGCTACGAACACTACCTCGCCTCGCGACCGAATCTCGCCGAGGCCGAGACGGTTCACCGAACGATGCTCCTGTGCGAGCTGACCGGCTGCCCCGTCTACATCGTCCATACCAGTGCCCGGGAGAGTGTCGCCGAGATCGTCGCCGCGCGCGCGCGCGGGCTACCGGTCCATGCCGAGACATGCCCGCAGTACCTGACGCTGACGAATGATGCTGTCCTGGAATGGGGCCCCCTCGCGAAGGTGGCTCCCCCGCTCCGGACTAAGGCCGACGCGGAGGTGCTGTGGCAGGCCGTTGCCCGTGGCGAGGTCGAGGTGGTCGGTAGCGATCACTCGGCGAACCGGCGGGAGGACAAGGACGCTGCCCGGGACGACTTCCGAAAGGCGCCGTTCGGGACCCCGATTGTCGAGTTGATGGTGAACCTCCTGTACTCCGAAGGCGTCGTGGCAGGCCGCCTGAGTCTCGAGCGTTTCGTCGATGCGGTCACCGCCAGCCCCGCGCGGCTGTTCGGAATGTACCCGCGGAAGGGGACGCTCCAGGTCGGTGCCGACGCCGACATCCTGATCTGGGACCCGGACGCGTCGTGGACTGTGCGAGCCGCGGAGCTGGTGAACCCGGCTGGTTACAGCATCTTCGAAGGCCGCAACTTGCGCGGCCGGGCGTGGCGGTCGTGGCTTCGCGGTCAACCGCTGCTGACGGAGGCGGGCGTGGTCGCCGCGCCGGGGCATGGCCGTCCTGTCGCGCGAATGCCACGGCCGGGATTGGAGGGGGTGCAGGGTGCTGCTTGAGATTGCCAAGTCGGTCACGCTCGACCAGCCCACCGACACCGTGTGGGAAATCGTGCGCGTGCCGGAAACCGTTGCGGCTTGCCTTCCGAACATCCGTGAGTTCGAGCGACAGGGAGAGGGTGCGACATACGCCGCGACCATCGAGGACAAGCTGGGCCCGTTCAAAGTCGAGGTGCCGGTGACCATCGAGGTCGGCGAGGACACGCAGGATCGTCGGATGACGGCCAACGTCGCCGGCAACGACAAGCGCGGGCAGGCCCGGGTCCGTGGTGAGGTTGCGGCCTCAGTCGTAGCTACTGACGGGGGATCTGTCCTCGAACTGACGTCGCGGATCGAGGTCCTCGGACGGCTGGCAACGCTCGGCGCGGTGCCGATGCGACGGCGAGCCGATCAGATCTTCGACGTGTTCGTCCGCAACCTCTCGGCGCGGCTCAGCGCGCCCACGAGCGGACCGGACCATTGAGTCCCACCGCGCCAGCCGAGATGCTCACGATGACGATCAACGGTCGCCGGGTGAGCATTGATGCCGACCCAAGCGAGTCACTCGCGTATGTGCTCCGGGAGCGCCTTCGGCTGACGGGCACCAAGATCTCCTGCGACGTCCAGGTCTGTGGCGCCTGCACCGTCCTCGTCGACGGGCTTCCGGTCAGCTCGTGCACCTACCTTGCCTACGAGGCCCGGGGCCGCGAGGTCCTCACGGTGGAAGGGCTCGCCCATACGGACGGCGCGCTCGATCCGCTGCAGCGCGCGTTCATCGAGGACAACGCCTTCCAGTGCGGCTACTGCACTGGTGGCATGCTCCTCGCGGCGCACGCCTACCTTGCCGACGAGCAGGACGGCGACAGCGGCGAGAACGTGTTCGAGGCGCTCGCCGGAAACATCTGCCGATGCACCGGCTACGTGCCCATCGTTGCAGCGGTGCTGCGCGTCCGAGACGGCTAACGTGCCCAGCTACCCCTATCCCTTCAAGATCCTCCAGCCAGCATCGGTGGCTGAAGCGGCGCAGTTGATCGTCGCCGATCCGGACGCCACGCTGTACGCCGGCGGCACTGAGCTCCTCCTGGCGATGAAGCAGGGTGGGCTGCGGTTCGAGACGCTCGTCGATCTGAAGACTGTTCCCGGGCTGACGGGCCTGGGTGTCCAGTCGAACCGCCTCCTGATCGGCGCGCTGGTTACCCATCGCGCGATCGCCCGATCGCCGCTCGTGCGAGCCCGGCTGCCGGAACTGGCCGATCTCGAGTCCCGGATCGCCAATCCCAGGGTTCGCGCGACGGGCACGCTTGGTGGGAACCTTGCGTTCGCCGAGCCCCATTCGGACCCGGCGACACTCCTGATGGCCCTGGACGCCGAGGTCGCCTCGGCGGGCCCAAGCGGCGACCGAGTGCTGCCCATCGGCGATCTGATCGCCGAGCCCTACGAGACGATCCTGGAGCGCGGTGAGATCCTGCGCGAGATCGCTATCCCGCTTCTAGCCGCCACGCAGCGCATCGCCTATCACAAGGTCCAGCTCCACGAGCGGCCGATGCTGGGCATCGCCTTCCGCCTTGACCTGAACGATGCCGGAAGCCGCGTCGATGCCGCGCGCCTCGTCGTCGGCGCCGCGAGCCCGGTTCCACGCCGTAGCCCCAGCGCCGAAGCACTGCTGATCGGCTCGGTGGACGATCTCGAAGACCGTCTGCTGTCGGCTGCGGCGTTGCTCGCGAACGAGGCCGAGCTCGTGGACGACGAAGAGGGCTCGGCCGATTACAAGCGGCACCTCATCGAGGTTCACGTCGCCCGCCTCGGCCGGCGGCTGCTCGGGTCAGAGGATGGCCCCGAGGCCGGGGCGCCCGATGCGGGAGCGCTCGTCCGAAGTTGGCGCGAGTCGCAGCGACATGAGCCGAAGCCCGGGTTCCGCGTGGTGGGCCACTCCGTCCCTCGGACGGACGGTCCGTCAAAGGTGACCGGGCAGGCGGTCTACACGGCCGACGTCCGCGTTCCGGGGATGACGTACGCAAAGGTCCTGAGGAGCCCGGTCGCGCATGCCCGGATCCGCTCGATCGATGCCGCTCCCGCCCGATCTGCCCCCGGTGTCGTGGGCATCCTCCTCGGGGAGCACCTTCGTGCTCTCGCGAGCCCGCGATACGGCCATGCCGTTCGAGATCACTGGATCCTCGCGGTCGAGAAAGTGCGCTACGTCGGCGAGCCCGTCGCAGTGGCGATCGCCGAGACAGAACCCCAGGCGCAGCACGCGCTCGAGCTGATCGACATCCAGTACGAGGAGCTCGAGCCGGTGATGACGGCCGAGACGGCTCTCGCTGATGGGGCGCCCTTGATCCACGAGGAGCAGTACGAAACCGGTGCATCACCGGGTCACGTCAACCTCGAGGCGATCGCCGAACGATCGAACCTGCTGAGCCACGATCTCCTGAAGTGGGGCGACGTGGACAGTGCGTTCGCGCGGGCCGACATCGTGGTTGAGGGTGAGTACTACTACCCGATGGCGTTTGCCTATCCCCTGGAGCCATATGTGGCCGTCGCGGACTACCAGGACGACATGCTGACCGTGTACTCGTGCGGGCAGCACACGTACATGGTTCGCAGGGACCTCGTCGACGTCTTCGGTCTGCCGTTGAGTCGAGTCCGCGTCATCACGCCATTCGTTGGTGGCGGCTTCGGCTCCAAGTCGTACACCAAGATCGAGCCGCTCACCGCTGTCTGCTCGTGGCATGTCCGGCGCCCGGTCCGCCTCGAACTGACCGTCGAGGAGACGGTCCTGACGACCCGCTCTGATGACGCTCGCATCCAACTTCGCACCGCGGCGGACGCGACGGGCCGGCTGATCGCTCGCCAGGCCCGGTGTCTCCTGAACAGCGGCGCGTACGCGGAGAACAGCCTGCTCGTCTCGGCCAAGACGGCCGCTCGCCTCGTTGGCCCCTACGCCCTCGAGGCGGTGGATCTGGAGTCTCGTGCGGCGTACACCAATACCGCTCCGGCAAGCTCGTACCGGGGCTTCGGCGGTTTCCACGCCACTCTCGCCTCCGAAGTGCAGCTCGACGAGCTGGCCGAGCGCCTTGGGATTGATCCGCTGGAGATCCGCCTTCGAAACCTGGCTCCTCCCGGAACGGTGTTCTATCCGGGCAAGCGGCCGATGACCGCCGACGCGGCGGGCGACGTGTCCCTCGTGGCCGAGGCCCTCGATTGGGGAACCCCGCGGCCGCGCGGCCGCGGCCTTGGCATGGCCATCAACGCCATCGATGCCGGCGCGGCTCCCGTCGGTCGGAGTGAGGTGCGGGTCCATGGCGACGGTTCGCTGACAGTGCTGAGCGGGAGCGCCGAGCTCGGTCAAGGCAGTCGGACCGTGCTCGCCCAGATCGCCGCCGAGGAGTTCGGTGTCGACCTCGCCAGAGTCCGTGTCGTCCAGTCCGACACCGCGGTCACGCCGTTCGCTCGATCAACTGGCGCTGACAGGACCACGACGATGGAGGGCACGACCGTCCTGCTCGCCTGCCGCGACGCGAAGGCGCAGCTCCAGGAGATGGCCCAGGACATCTGGGAGGCACCGCCCGAGCTCGTCACGCTTGAGCCGACGGGCGTCCGACTGGCAGACACCGACGAGCGCATGGGCTGGGGCGACGTCATCGGCCGCTACTTCCGCCAGCGGGACATGGAGATCATCGGCCGGGGGCACATCAGGCCAGTGGGCGACTGGGGCCTGCTGCCGCCGTTCTGGGAGTTGCCCCTCGCGGGCGTCGAGGTGGACGCCGACGGCGAGACGGGCGACTGGCGCCTGCGGCGCCTGGTCACGCTTGGCGACGTGGGACTGGCAATCAACCCGGCGATGGCGGAGGGCCAGGACCTGGGCTCGGCGATCATGGGACTCGGGGTCGCGCTGCGCGAGGAGCTCATCTACGAGGGCCAACAGCTCCTGAACGGCTCGCTCCTCGGCTATCGCGTCCCAGGCTTCGGTGACCTCCCGGATACGGTGGCGGGCATCCTCGTCGAGGGCCAGGACGGGATCGGACCCTATGGAGCGAAAGGCCACGGCGACGGCTCGCTGAGCTCGATGTCCGCGGCCGTCGCCAACGCTCTTCATGCTGCGCTGGGCGTTCGGCTCCATCAACCGCCGTTCACACCGGAGCGGGTTTGGCGTGCTCTTCGAGAACGTGAGGCGGCGGCGGCGGCCACCGGCGCGACGGCGGGCAGCAGCGGTGGGGTTCGCTGATGCAGCCGTTCGAGCTCCTCCAGCCGCGAACGCTCGAGGATGCCCTGGATCGGCTTGCCGACGACGAGGAAGCGCGGCCGCTGGCCGGAGGAACGGCGCTCGTCGTGCTCATGAAGCATGCGCTGCTGCGACCCGAGCGGCTCGTCAATCTCAAGCGGATCCCCGCGCTCCAGGGCATCGATTGGAGCTCGGAGACGGGCCTTCGAATCGGCGCCCTCACGACCATCCGTGAGGTCGAACAGCACCAAGCCGTGCGAACCTGGTTTCCCGCTCTCGCCGAGGCCTGCCACGTCGTCGCCAACGTGAGGATCCGCAACCTCGCCACGCTCGGTGGGAACCTCGCCCACGCAGACTACCAATCGGATCCGCCAGCGATGCTCATCGCGCTCGGAGCACGTGTGCGGATTCGTTCGGTGAGCGGTGAACGCGAGGAGCCTCTTGAGACCTTCCTCGTCTCCGGCTATCAGACAACCCTGGAACCAGGCGAGCTTGTAACCGACATCCTCGTCCCGCCGCCGACCGCTGGTCGACGAATGCAATACCTGAAGTTCACGACCCGGTCCGCCGAAGATCGGCCGTGCGTCGGCGTCGCCGTCAGCCTCGGGCTCGAGGGCACGGCCTGCAGGGACCTTCGGGTCGTCGTCGGAGCAGTCTCCTCGACTCCGGTTCGAGTCGCCGAGGGCGAGGAGCTCGCGACGGGCAAGGTCCTGACCCCTGATCTCATCGACGAGATCGCGGGGCGGGCCGCTTCGGCGGTCGACCCGATCGGCGACGTCCGCGGATCGCCCGAGTACAAGCGACGGCTCGTCCAGGTGCTCGTCAGGCGATCCCTGCTCGGGTCCGTCACGGAGGTGTCAGCTTGACCGCCATCGGAACGAGCGTCGCTCGAGCGGACGGACCGCTGAAGGTCACTGGCCAGGTCCAGTACACGGTCGATACGCAGTTGCCTGGCATGCTCCACGCCAAGGTCCTGCGCAGCCCATATCCCCATGCGCGCGTCCTGGCCGTGGATGCGACAGCCGCAGCGGCACGACCCGGCGTGGTGGTCCTGACGGCGGCTGACCTCACGAACCTCGACCACGCATTCGGCGTGGCCCTGCGCGACCAACCCATCGTCGCGATCGACCGAGTCCGGTTCGTGGGTGATCCGGTCGCGGCCGTCGCGGCCGATACGCCCGAGGCGGCCGAGGCTGCGCTCGAGTTCATCGACGTGGAGTACGAGCCCCTCGAAACCGTCATGGACCCCGAGGCGGCCGCTGCCGACGACGCGCCGGTACTCCACCCGGTCGAGCGGCCACGAGCACCGATGTTCGTCGGATGGCCCGCCGAGCGCTTCCGCGGGAGTCTCAACGTCTGTTCGGGCTATCACGTGGAGCAGGGCGACCTCGATGCGGGATTTGCGAGCGCCGACCACGTGTTCGAGGACACGTACCGGGTCCCGCCGATCCACCACGGTAACCTCGAGCCCCATGCCGCCGTGGCGAGCTGGGATCATCGCGGGCACCTGAACGTCATCAGCTCGACGCAGAGCCCATCGATCGTGCGCTTGCAGCTCGCTGAGATCTTCGGTCTCACGGAGAACCAGGTTCGCGTCGTCGTGCCGTACGTTGGCGGCGCCTATGGCTCGAAGGTGTACGCGAAGATCGAGCCCCTCGTCGCGGCGATCGCGCGCAAGGCCGGACGTCCGGTGCGCCTCGTTCTCACTCGAGAGGAAGTGTTCGCCACGGCAGCGCGCCATGCCTGCACCGTACACATCCGCACAGGAGTCCGGAACGACGGGACGATCGTCGCGCGCGAGGTCCGGGCGTTCTATGACACCGGCGCCTACGCGGACACCGGCCCAAGGGCATCCAAGAAGGGTGGCTACCTCGCGGGCGGTCCGTATCGCATCGAGCACCAGAGCCTCACGTCGTACTGCGTGTACACGAACAAGGCGCCGGCCGTCGCCTACCGCGGCTTCGGCGTTCCGCAAGTCGTCTGGGCCTACGAGTCGCAGATGGATGACATCGCCGCGCGCCTCGCGATCGACCCATTGGAACTGCGGCGGCGCAATCTCATCCGCGACGGCGACACGTTCGTGACTGGAGACGTGCTTCGGAACCCGGGACTTGACGAGGCGCTCGAGGCGGTGGCCGAGGCGGGCGATTGGGGTTCCCCGGTCCCGGAGGCCCGCCCGGGATTCGCGATCGGACGCGGCGTTGCCTGTGCGATCAAGAGCACGTCGACGCCGTCGAACTCCGCAGCCTCCGTTCGCCTCAATGCCGACGGCTCCGTCCATCTCCTCACGAGCAGCGTAGAGATCGGCCAGGGCTCCACGACGGCGCTCGCGCAGGTCATCGCCGAGACGCTCTCGATCCCCGTCTCCAGGGTGACCGTCAGCCTGCCCGATACGGACGTTACGCCGTTCGACCAGTCAACGATCTCCAGCCGGACGACGTTCAGCGTGGGCCGCGCAGCAACCGACGCCGCGGCGAAGATCCGTCAGCAGCTCATGAGTCTCGCTGCGTCGCAGCTCGAGGCAGCCGTGACGGACCTCGACGTCGACGAGGGCAGTGTGTTCGTCCGGGGCTCCCGGGACCGGAGCCTGACATTCGCCGAAATCATCCGGCGCCATTTCGGATCGCCAGCCGGAAGCCTCTTCGGAGACAGCGTCTTCCAGACCCGGGGTGGTCTCGACCCGCTGACCGGCAAGGGCAAAGCCTCCGCGACATGGTTCTACTCGGCCGCAGCGGCCGAGGTCGAGGTCGATCTCGAGACCGGTAAGGCCCGTGTCCTTCGAATTGCCACATCGGCCGACGTCGGTAAGGCCATCAACCCCGCGCAGTGCCACCTTCAGAACGAGGGCTCGATGCTCACGGCGCTCGGCTCGGCACTGTTCGAGGAGGTCGTGTACGACGCCGGTCAGCCAACGAACTCGAGCTTCCTGGATTACGGCATGCCCTCGCTCGAGGATCATCCGCTCGAGTTCCACTCGATCCTCGTGGAACACCCGAGCGAGGACGGCCCCTTCGGTGCTCGGGGGGTCGGCGAGTCGGTCATCTCGCCGGTCGCACCGGCGATCGGCAATGCGGTGGCGGCCGCCCTCGGTGGAGCTCGAGTCCGCGAGCTGCCGATCTCGCCGGAGCGCGTGCTCGCAGCCGTCGACCAGCAGCCGGAGGCTCGCGCATGAAGGTCGGGGTCCAGATCAACGAGCGGGAGCTCGAGCTCGAGGTCGCTACGAACAGCACTTTGATCGATCTGCTCCGCGAGGACCTCGGCCTTCGGGGCACCGTAGAGGGTTGCGGCGTCGGCGTCTGCGGCTCCTGCACGGTCCTCGTCGACGGCCGACCCGTGAGCTCCTGTCTCGTCCTGGCGGCGGATGTCGACGGTCGTGTGGTGACGACCATCGAAGGGCTGGGCCGCAACGGTGCGCTCGACCCGGTCCAGGAGGCATTCCTCGAACATCAGGCATTCCAGTGCGGCTATTGCACGGCAGGAATGATCATGGCCGTCAAGGGCCTGCTGGCCGAGAATCCTCGACCCAGCGCCGCAGAAGCGAAGGATTACCTGAGCGGGAACATCTGTCGCTGCGGCACGTATGAGGAGGTCCTCGGCGCGGTCGCCACGGCTGCCGCCTCGTCTGACGGCGGAGGAGACTGACGATGCCCACCGATTTCCGAAGCTTTCTCCGTCTGCTCGAAGACAAGAACGACCTCGTGCACGTGACACGCGAGGTGTCTCCCGACTTCGAAGTCGCCGCCGGGATGCGGCGGACTTCGGACCTGAAGGGACCTGCCCTGTGGTTCGATCACGTCACGGGTTCGGGCATCCCGGCCGTGGGAGCCGTGTACGGGGTCCGGCGCCGGGCCATCTGGGGTTTCGACACGACCGACGCCGAGTACCCGGACAAGTTCATGAACGGGCTCCGAAACCCGATCGCGCCGCAGGTCGTCGAGGATGGGCCATGCAAGGAAGTCGTCCTCCTGGGGGACGACGCCGACTTCGGCTTGCTCCCGATCTGCAGCCACAACCGGCTCGACAACGGACGCTTCATCACGATGGGACTGACCATCGCGGCCCACCCCGAGTTCGGGACCAACGTATCGATCAGTCGGATGCAGATCCACGATGGCAAGCATGCTGGCATCCTCAGCGTGCCGCCCCAGCACCTGGGCGTCTACTTCCAGGAATTCGAGGCTCGCGGCGAGTCGCTGCCGATGGCCGTTGCCCTCGGCGTGGATCCGTACACGACGATGGCCTCGGGCTTCAAGGGCAACATCTACCTCGACGAATACACGATCGCCGGTGGCTGGATGGGCCGTCCGCTCGACGTCGTCAAGTGCGAGACCAGCGACGTTCTCGTGCCCGCGGAGAGCGAGATCGTCATCGAAGGCGAGCTCGTTGCCGGTGAGCGTCGCCTGGAAGGTCCGTTCGGCGAGGTTCCTGGCTATTACAGCCCGGCGGGCCAGCGCCCCGTGTTCCGCCTGAAGGCGATCACGCATCGACAGAACCCGGTCTACCTGGCCGGGCTGACCGGTCGGCCGCAGACGGACAACCACGTCATCCGCGACCTGACGTATGAACCCATCATCCGCGATCGAATTCGGCAGCTTTGCCCTGGCGTGCGCGACGTCTATGCCATCGAGGGCAGCGCGGGCAAGCACATCGCGGTCTCGATCAAGCCGACCTTCGCTTCCCAGGCGCGTGACGTCATGATGGCCGCCCTGACGACTGAGCGGATCCGTCCCAAGCTCGTCGTGGTCGTCGAGGATGACATCGACGTCCGCGACCCTGCGCAGCTTCAGTGGGCGATGACGTTCCGTGTCCAGGCAGATCGGGACGTGCTGATCATCCCGGGCATGGTCGGCCAGGCGCTCGATCCCTCGACGCCGAAGCCCGGCGTCGGAACGGTCATGGCCATCGATGCGACGCGACCGTACGGCGAGCCGTTCTGGGAAGTGACGGACGTCCCGGGCGCCGAGTCATTCGAGATCCCACTGCCTGCTCGATCGTGATGGTTCGTGAGCCACCCACGCCCGTGCGCTACGTAAGGACCGCCTCGTCCTGAGACACCTTCGGCAGAACATCCCCGGCAAGCATCTCGATCTGCTCCAACCAATCTGGGAAGCGCATCCGGAAGTCGAAGACGAGAAGATCGCAGCCGATCTGCTGGTAACGCCGAACCCCACGGATGATGTCCTCCGGGGTTCCGGTAAGGATCGAGCCATCCAGCTCGTCGATCCTCGTGAACTCGCCACCCTGCGGCTTGAGCCAGAACTTCTGGGCGTTGGCGTTCTTGATCAAGCCGGGGACGTTCAGGCGGTCGAGGGCAGCCTGGGCAGAATCGCCGATGCTCGTCACCGGCACAGCGCCGGTCATGATCATCGGTTTACCCTGCTCCGCGCACATCTCCCGGATCTTCGCTACCCGCGCCTCATAGGTCGGAAAGGTGATCCGACCGGGCAGCCATCCCTCGCAGAAGTCGACGGCGAGCCGGGCGGACGCAGGTGTGGCACCACCCCACCAGACCGGAACCGGGAACAGCGGCTGAGGCTGAAGGTCGACGTCGGTAAAGTCATAGGTCTCCGAGTGCCAGTCGACCGTCTCCCCTGTCCACAGGCGCCGCGCGATCAAGGTCTGTTCGCGCATCAGCTCCGGCCGCTTGAGATCGCCCTGTCCGATCACGTCGAACTCGTGCTGGAAGGTGCCAGAGCCGATCCCGAGGTCGAACGGGCGCCGAGTGGCCCACGACAGCGACGCGACACTGTAGGCCATGAGGATGGGGTGCCGGAAGGGGATGATCGTCGCTGCCCCAAGGCCAATCCGGTCCGTCTTTGCGGCCAATAGCGTCAGCGTGATGAACGGCTCGATGAACGTTCGATCTGTCCCCTCCATGCCGTGGGGGTGGAAGACGAGATGGTCGCGCACCCATAGAGAGTCGAAGCCGAGGCGGTCGGCCAGCTGGGCACCCTCGATCAGCAGATCCTGGTCAGCGTCCTCGCCGAAATGCGGCACGAGGAGCCCGAAACGGGTGGGCATCGACGTCCTACTCCTTGCTGCTCGTGGGTGGCTGCTCGCGCTTTCCGATGCCCTCCGGGCGCGCCTGGCGGCCCCACCCGGGCTGGCCGACGACGTGTCCGTCTTGGTAGACGACCTGGCCACGGACGATCGTGGTCTCGACGACGCCGCGTACGCGGCTCCCTGCGTATGGCGTCCAGCCGATCTTGCTGAGGACGATGTCATCGCTGATCTCGAAATCGGCTTCGAGGTCGACGATCGCGATATCGGCGTCGCAGCCGACCTCGAGGCGGCCCTTCCTGGCGAGGCCGAAGACGCGCGCCGGCGCCGTGGCGACGAGCTCGACCACGCGCTCGATTGAGATCAGCCCGCGGTGCACAGCGTCGAGCAGCAGTGGCACGTAGAACTGCGTGGACGGCGTGCCGGTATGGGCCTTCCAACCATCGGTCCACCCCGGCTCCTTCTCGTCGCGCGTGTGGGGTGCATGGTCCGTCGAGACGAGGTCGATCGTTCCATCGTTGAGGGCTGTCCATAGCGGCTCGGTATTGTGCTCGGGCACGTAGTAGCTGAGCGCGTACGAGCCGAGCCGCTCGATCGTCGCCCAGTCATTCCCAAGGAACAGAGCCCAGGGGTTTACCTCCGCGGTCACCCGCTGCCCTGCCGCCTTTGCCCGCCGCAGCTGCTCAATGACCCCACTCGACTGAGTGTGCAGCAGGTGGAGCGGCGTGCCCGTCGCCTGCTGGATACGCAGCAGGACGGCGACGGCTGTGTCCCAGATGATCCCGTCGTACGCACTGTAGGCCCGCGCGTACGCGCGCGCGTCGCGTTCGCCGCGCTGCCAATACCCCTGTTCGATGTGGCTCATCAGGCCCTGGTCATGGGGATGGACCATCAACGGCAGCCCGGTCTCCCCAACCGCCTCGAAGATCCCGAGCAGCTCGCCGTGGTCGTGGACGCCGATCCCGGGCATATGAGGGTAGTCACGGCCTGTGTCGACGACCATGAAGACCTTGAATGCGGCAATCCCACGACTGGCCATGCTCGGGAACTGATCGGGTATCGTCGCGGCCGCGTTGACGTTCCAGTCAATGATCGAGCGCTGGTCGTAAAGCGCCAGCATCCCGTCCAGTCGCTCGAGGGTGTTCGGCGGTGGCTGGACGTTTGGCATGGCAAAGGAGGTCGTCACGCCCCCGGCCGCTGCGGCCGATGTCGCCGTGACGATGTCCTCCTTGTGCGTGAAGCCCGGCTCGCGATGGTGGGAGTGGACGTCGATCGCCCCCGGCAGGACGTGCCGCCCGGTCGCGTCGATGGTTCGCTTCGCGCTGGCGTCCGCACCCGATTCGAGAAGCGCGGCAATGCGAGTGTCGATGATGGCGAGGTCCGCGAGCGTTCGTCCAGATGCGGTAACGAGCGTTCCCCCTCGGATGACGAGGTCGTAGGTCGTCATGCGATGGCCGAGGTCTCGGAGCTTGCGGGTCGGGATAGGCGGAGCGTGACCGCCGATGCATCGTCCTCGCGAACGATGACCTCCCCGACGTCCAGGTAGCGCTGAAACCACTCGACGATCAGCGGGCTGACGAGGTCCCGGTAGTCAGCGTAGGCGGCATAGTGAGTCGTGCCGGTCTGGATCACGAGTCGCTTTGGTGACCCAGCGCGTTCGTACAACGCGGCGGCATGATCCTCGGGCGTTGTCGCATCTTTCTCCACGCAGATGAGCATCAGCGCGCGTGGAGCGATCCGATCGACAAGGTCGAGCGGCCGATACGCCATGATTGCCTCTGCGCTCGCGAGCTGCACGTCTGTCGGAACGCGGCCATCGACGTCCGCCTTGACAGTCGTCGTCCGTCGCTCGGGCGTAGGCACCATGATCTCCTCGCGCACGGAGACGAGGCGTGACTCGCCGGTCGCGGCGCGTTGTCGGCGGTCATCCTCGACCTGCTGGAGGAAATCCAGCCATTCATGCTCACGGCGCATCCGCCTGAGCCATTCCCGCCCGTCCGCGATCGGCACCTGGCTCACCACGGCCTTGACCCGCGAGTCGAGCGCCGCGACGCAGACGGCATTGCCGCCGCCTGTACCGCCAGAGCCGAACGCGCCAATTCGTTGTGAGTCGATCTCAGGCCGCGTTTCGAGAAAGGAGTTGGCGGCCCGCCAGTCCTCGACCTGTGCCATCGGATCCAGATAGCTGGCATCGCCAGCCGAGCCACCAAAGCCGCGATAGTCGAACACCAGGACGGCGATGCCGGCGGCAAGAAGGGCCTGATGATATGGCTCGTACAGCTTCGCTCCACGAAGGCCAAGCCATCCTGGACCCTGGACCACGGCCGGAACCGGCCGCGGTCGCGCAGGCAGCTTCAGCGTGCCTGCGAGCGCCAAGCCCCGGCTATGGAAAGAAACCTCCTCGACCGTCATGGCATCCCCGTGAAGCAGTGATCCAACGGGCCACAGGTTTTCGTCTCCGGGCTCGCCCCGGCGGCTACGAGCAAGCGGCGGCGAAATCTTACCAAGTTAGGTATTTGTGGTGTCAGTCACACTGCAGCTGAACACAAGAGACAGTCGGACGTATACAAGGACCGTTCCGCGGTCGGCCGGCAATTAGGTCCTTGTGGCCAGGCTGATCAGGGTCATTTGGCTCGCGAGTGCGACCCGCGTCGCGCACGATCTTTGTCATCATCTCACCGAGGCGGGAGGCGTCCAATGCAATGCCGACGTTTGGTGCGATCGCGACGAGTCGCACGGGTCAGGCCACCGTGTCGGGGTCGGATACAGTGTCCGATCCGGGGTGACATCGACGTGGACCACTGCGACGGCTGCGAGTGGCTGCGGTTGGCAAGTCGGGGGGCAGAGGTGCGCTGCGCCTGGAACCGTTCGGTGCTCGATCCCGGTCTCATGGCCGAGATCGTCAGCTAAGTCATCCGGGTCAGGCGCCCGACCCAGCCGCGTCAGGCTACTGCCCGGGAGTCGACCCGTCTCCCCGTGGCCGCTCCGTCGTGGCTGCGATCGGGGCATCTTTCGCGTGCTCTGCCTGTCGGAGGAATCGCCGGATCAGCGCAGCGACCTTCCGGTAATGCTGCGTCAACTCCGCGACCGCTGCGTCGGCATCGCCCCGTCGCACAGCATCGTAGAAGCTGTCGTGGTGAACCGGTGAGTGCTGGACGAGCTTCCAGCGGAGTGAGCGAGCGACTTCCTGGTGGAGCCGTGCGATCAGGCCAACGAGCCGCGGACGAGCCGTGACCGAGTACAGCCGCATGTAGAACCGCTCTCGCTTTTCGAGTTGGTCCTCGGGATCCGTGGCACGCCCCATTTCCGCGTGGAGCTGGTCGAGCTCGGCCAGGTCGCCCTCGGTCAGTAGTGGGATGGCCTGTCGAATCGCATGTGCCTCGAGCACGATTCGCAGTTCGTAGATCTCCTCGACCTGATCCGCATCGAGGGCGGTTACGGCGAACCCCCGATGCGGCTCAGACCGAACGAGGCCCTCGTGCTCGAGGACGCGGAGTGCCTCCCGAACAGGGATCCGACTCGTCCCGAAGATGGCTGCCAGGTCCTCCTGTCGAAGCTTTACGCCGGGCTCGACGACTCCGGAGAGCACCGCTCGCCGGACGACCGCGAGGATCAACTCCTGCACGGTCTCAGCCTGCGGCCTGAGCTCGTCGGCAAGAGCCTTGAGCTGGCCGCTGTCGAATGTCTCGGTCTTCATCTTGACCGCCGTCGCGCCGCTACGTTCGAACACGCCATCTACTGACCTCCCTCGAGTGCCTCGTCGTGCAATGTACTCGACGGGACGCAAGGAATTGCAGGCGGGTTCAATGTGATCGACCTCATCGGAGCGACACGTTGATGCTCTTGATGAGCGAGTAGGCCTGCAGCTCATCGGCCGAGTACTCGGTGCTCGTGCCGCTGTCCTTGAACCCCCCAAACGGGACTCCGATCCAGCGTCGCTCCACCGTGTTGATCCAGACGTAACCCGACTCGACGAGGGCGGCGAGCCGATGGGCCATCACGAGGTCCCGGGTGAAGATCGACGCTGTGAGCCCGAATCGGACATCATTCACTGCCCTCAGCATGTCGGCCTCGTCGTCCCACTCGATCACCGACAGAACGGGCCCGAAGATCTCGTCGCGCCCGAGTTGCATCGAGCCGTCGACCCGGTCGAACAAGGTGGGCCGGTAGTAGTAGCCGGAGTCGAAGGGTGGATCACCGCGATGACCACCTGTGACGAGGCGCGCACCCTCCTGGTGTCCGACCTCGACATGGCGTTCAACGCGCTGTCGATGCGCCGCCGAGATGAGGGGGCCGAGGCCGGCCGCTTCGTCCTGGGGCCAACCGAACGCAAGGTCGCCGAAGCGGGCGGCGACGCGCTCGACGAATTCATCGTGAACGGACCGATGGACAAACGCCCGGGACGTCGAGCCGCATGATTGCCCAACCACGTTCCCGAGGTTCATGCCCTCGACGGCGCCGTCGACCGCGCGGTCGAGATCTGCATCGGGGAGCACGATGAGCGGGTTCTTGCCGCCGAGCTGAAACGAAAGACGCTTGACGGTCCCGCTCTGGGCGGCGAGCTCCTGGATACGCAGGGCGGTGTTGACGCTGCCGGTGAAGCCGATTCGACGAACGAGCGGATGCGCGACCAGGGCAGAACCTGTCTCGGCCCGTCCGGGCACCACGTTGAAGACGCCGGCGGGGAAATGCTCACGCGCGAGTTCACCGAGGCGGACCGCCGACAGCGGCGTCTGCTCTGCCGGCTTCAACAGAACGCAGTTGCCGGCCACGAGGGCGGCCGCGGTTCGAGCGGTCGCGAACAGCGTCGGATGATTGAACGCGGTGATGACGCCAACGACCCCGAATGGCTCCCTTACCGTGTAGTGCAGGTGATCCGTGCTCGCCGGGATCGTCGTACCGCCGATGGTCGGGGCCAGCCCGGCGAAGAAGTCGAGGGCTTGGCTTCCCTTGATGACGCCGTTCCGCGCCGACGTGAGTCGGAACCCACCGTTACGGCTATCCAACAGAGCGAGCTCGTCGAGATGCGCCCGCACAGCGTCCGCGAAGGCTCGGACCCGCTCGGCGCGCGCGAGTGGCCCGAGGGCGCGCCACTCCGGTGCCGCGGCGGTCGCCGCCGCCACCGCTGCGTCGATCCCCGAGGCGCCCGTTTCCGGCACGTCTGCCAGCTTCCTGCCGAGGGCCGGCTCGAAAACCTGATAGGACGCCTCGGTGCGGATCGCAGCCATGCCCTCGTTCCTTGAGCCGCAAACATGAGTACAAAATGACTGGCGGCGGATAGCATAGTATGCCATAGTGTCGACGTTCGACGGACTGGGAGGATGCGTCGAAGTCTCCCAGGCGCGGCGAATTGGTGGAGGTACCGGTGGACATCAGGGGCATCGTCGTCGTTGGGACCTACACCGACCGCCATGCAGAGACGGTCAGATTCTTCCGGGAGGTCCTCGGTCTACGGGCCGACCATGATGAGCCCGGGTTCACCAACTTCCGCCTCCCAGACACAGGGAAGATCGAGGTCCTCGGACCGGAGCACGGCCACGAGCACGGTCACGCTCGGTTCACGACGGCGCCCGTACCCGGCCTGCTCGTGCCGAATATCGTGGCAGCGCGTGCGGAGCTCGAAGCTGCCAACGTGGAGCTCCTGGGGCCACTTCTCGGCGATCCGGCCGTCAACGCGTGGCAGCATTTCCGTGCTCCGGATGGGAACGTCTACTCGCTGACCTTCGGGCAGTATCGACGCTGAGGACGGGCTCTGGCTCGCCCTCCCGCGGCTGCAGCCTGTCGACCTCCAGCGGCACAATCATTCGGATGGTGGCCAGCAACGGCTCGATGGCGACGCAATCCATGGCTCATGCTGTCAAGGCGAGTTCCTCATCGGCTCTGGGCGCGATCCAGGTCGAAGGTGTCGGCAAGGTATACCCGAGCCGCAGGGGGGCGGCGTCGATCGTCGCGGTGAAGGATGTGTCCTTCTCGGTCGCGGCCGGCGAGTTCGTCTCACTCGTGGGCCCGAGTGGCTGCGGCAAATCCACGATGCTCATGGCCATTGCGGGGCTCACCCAGCCATCCGGTGGCCGCGTGGTCATTGATGGTCAGCCAGTGACCGCACCTCGCCGCTCGGTCGGAGTCATGTTCCAGACCCCCGAGCTCTTCCGCTGGCGGAATGTGCTCGAGAATGTCCTCCTGCCCGTCGACGTCTTCGGGCTGAACCGCGCGGCGTACCTGGAACGGGCGCGTGAGCTCCTTCGGCTCGCGGGCCTTGGAGCCTTCGAGCACGCGTATCCACAGGAGCTGTCCGGCGGGATGGAGCAGAGAACCGCCCTCTGCCGTGTCCTCGTTGCCGATCCGTCGATCGTCTTGATGGACGAGCCCTTTGGCGCGCTTGACGAGTTCACCCGCGAGCGTCTCAACATCGAGTTGCTGCGGATCTGGGACGCCACGCGAAAGACCGTCGTCTTCGTCACCCACAACATCGGAGAGGCCGTCTTCCTCTCCGATCGGGTGATCGTGATGGGCACCCAACCCGGTCGAGTCCTCGAGGACGTGCAGGTCCCGCTGCCGCGGCCGAGGACGGTCGAGAGCATGCGCGAGCGCCCCTATCACGAGACGCTCTACCACATCCGGGATCTCCTCGGGCTCTCGCACTGAGGCGCGGCGATGGCTGCTGACGGGAACGGATTCGCTCCCGAGATGACAACCTCCTCACGACTGCTCTCGCCCCGGGCCGTCGACGCCCTCCTGACGATCGGGACGCTGGCCGGGCTCCTCGTCTTGTGGTACTGGGCAAATGCATCTCGCGCTGTCTCCTCGCTGCTGCTACCGGCCCCGCTCGCGGTGGCCGAAGGGTTCATCACGCTGGTGACCTCGAGCTTCTTCTACGGCCACCTCTTCGCAACCGCCTTCGAGACGATCGTCGGGTTCGCGCTCGCGGCCGTGGCCGGGATCCTCCTGGCGGTTGCCCTCTCCCAGTCCCGCTTCGTCGAGCGGATCGCTCAGCCATATATCGTCGTCTTCCAGGTGCTCCCGAAAGTCGCCCTTGCACCGGTGCTCGTGATCTGGCTCGGCTTCGGATTCGAGTCGAAGATCGCCTTATCGGCAGCCATCGCATTCTTCCCGGTACTCGTGAACACGATGAAGGGCATCGAAGGGGTTCCCGCCAACGCCGTCCGGCTGATGCGATCGCTGGCGGCCTCGCGACGCCAGGTGTTCACCATGCTGACCGTCCCTGTGGCGCTTCCGTACATCTTCGCCGGGCTGCGGTCGGCCGCGACCCTCGCACTGATCGGCGCGGTCGTTGGTGAATACGTGACCGCTCGCGAGGGCCTCGGCAAACTCCTGGTGACCTTCAGCGCGAATGCCCAGCAGCCCCTCGTCTGGGCGACGACTGCCGTGATCGGGGCACTCGGACTGTTGCTCTACGGGATCATGATCCTGATCAGCCGACGGGTGGTCTGGTGGCGGGCGTGAGCGCGGTCGACCCGACCGTCGAGTCCTCCATCGAAGGCCAAGCCAATGCGAGGGCACCGGGAACCGTCCCTGGCAGTAACGACGACAAGCCGGGCCTGGATCCACTGCAGCGACGTTGGGTGGAGCCGATCGTGTCGCTCGGTGTCCTCATCACATTCCTGCTTGCCTGGACCCTGTCCAGCCAGCTCCGACTGATATCGCCGCTGGTACTGCCGCCACCCGCAAGCATCGCGACCGAAATCATGGACGTCGTGCGCGCACCGTGGTTCCTCGGTGACCTGGTCGCGACAACGACCGAGACGATCGTCGGCTATCTCCTCGCCGCCGTCGTGGCCATCTTCCTGGGTGTCGTCCTCAGCACCTTCCGACGTCTGCGCCGGATCGTCTACCCGTACGTTGTCGTGTTCCAGGTGATCCCATCGGTCGCACTTGCGCCCGTCCTGATCATCTGGCTCGGGCCCGGAATATCGTCGAAGATCGGCCTCGCCTTCACGATCTCCTTCTTCGTCGTCCTGGTCAACACCATCGAAGGGCTCGAGCGGGTGCCGGCGAACAGCCTACGACTCATGACTTCGCTGGCGGCCTCGCGCCGACAGACCTTCCTGATGCTGTCGCTGCCCGCGGCCCTACCGTACGTCTTCGCCGGCCTCCGTACCTCTGCCACCCTCGCGCTCATCGGCGCCCTTGTCGGCGAGTTCATCACGTCGACGGCGGGCCTGGGCCGTCGCCTCGTGGAGTTCAGCTTTGCGATGAAGGCCGACTCCGTGTGGGCTCTGCTCGTCCTCATCGGCGCACTCGGCATGGTGCTCTACGGCATCGTCGCGCTCATCGACCGGCGGGTCGTGTGGTGGCGAGCCTAAAGGTTTTCGGATCGTCGCCGAAAATGTATCCAAAGCACCGATCGAGCGGTTGCAGTGAGATGTGGATCGAGTACAGAATGTTGACAAGCGCAGACGAGCACCCATAGTGTGATCCTCCCCGGTGCGGGGAGTCTGCGAGGAGGAGACAGAAGATGCGCGCGTTCCGGCTGTCGCGAGTGATCCTCGCCATGACGGCCTCGGTCGTGTTGTTCGCCCAGGCATGTACGACCACGCCGGCCACCACCCCCGGGCCGACGGGAGGCGGGCAGGCCACGCCTGTCGCCACCGAGGCGCCGACCACGAAGCCGGTGGTCACGGTTCGCGCCCTGCTCCCGTTCGTTCGAGGCCCGGCGTTCTTCGCCCAGATGATCGCCGAGCAGAACGGGTACTTCGCCGAGGAAGGCATCGATATTCGCTGGGAACCGTCAGAAGGTAGCT
The DNA here is from genome assembly GCA_012026785.1 of Chloroflexota bacterium. Lineage (GTDB taxonomy): Bacteria > Chloroflexota > Limnocylindria > Limnocylindrales > CSP1-4 > UBA5189. The sequence goes on from VEOW01000054.1 coordinate 28,407, forward strand.
CCTTCGCGGTCCAGCAGGTGATCGCCGGGAACGCCGACGTCGCGATCACCATCACCGACAACGCAATGCTCGGCTTCGCCCAGAGCCCGACATTCAAGAACACCTACAACATGAACGGCGAGGCGACCGGCCATCTCAACGACACGTGGGCGCTCAAGTCGAGCGGTTTCGATTCGATGGACGACCTCCGTGGCTCGGACATCGGTGTCAAGGACCTCGCTGGTGGAGAAGTCCCGGGGCTCCGCGTCGCCCTGCAGAAGGTCGGCCTCACCGAAGGCACGGACTACAACATCGTGCCCCTCGGCGAGGACCCCGCCGTTCAGGCGGAGGCCTTGAGCAGCGGCAAGGTCGGAGCGTTCCGGGTGACCTTCCTCAGCCTCGTCGCCGTAAAGGAGGCGGTGGCGTCGCAGGGCGACGAGCTCGTCTGCATCTCGTGTGACGAGAGCGAGCTCATCAGCTCGCTGATCATCATCGCCAGCAACGACCTCATCGAGAACCAGCCGGAAGTCGTCGCCGGGCTTGGACGCGCGATCGCAAAGGGCACGCTGTTCGGACTGACGAACCCCGAGGCGACGGTCCAGATCGTCATGGCTGCAGCGCCCGAGCAGACCGATGCCGACCTTGTTGCGGCCCAGCTCGCCGCTACTCTCGCTCAGCACGAGCCCGGGCCTCCGCCCGCGGACCGGAACAACTTCGGCTACATCAACGCGGAGGGGCTCCAGAACACCATGGATGTCCTGCTCTCGCCGGGCAACCCGAGCGGACTCGAGGCGCCGATCGACCTCAATGCCTTCCACACGAACGACTTCGTCGACGAATACAACGACTACGATCAGGCGGCGATCATCGCGGCCGCGGAGGATTGGACGCCGTAGCGGAGGCAGCGGCGAATCATCGCGTGGGATCGGGCTCGCTGCGCGCCTGGAGCGCGGTCCCGCCGTTGGAGGAAGTGTCTTGATCACGCAACTCGGATATGTCGGCTTCGCCGTGACCGACCTCGAGCGCTGGGAGCTTGTGGCGACCAAGGTCGTTGGGCTCGCGGTCTCCGCGCGCGGCGATGACGGCACGCTCTACCTGCGGATGGACGAGTATCACCATCGCATCCTCGTTCATCCGGGAGACTCCGATGACATCTCGTACATCGGATGGCAGGTAAAGGGCCCGGCCGAATTGGTCGCAATGACGGAGCGTCTCCGGGCAGCGGGGGTGGAGGTGACACCAGGAACGACAGAGCAGATCGAGGTCCGCAAGGTCCGCGACCTGGTCCGGTTCGAGGACCCAGCCGGCTACGCCATGGAGATCTTCTACGGGCCGCTTGATCGCGTACACGAACCTTTCGTGCCGGCCCGACCGATGGTCGGCTTCAAGGCGTCGGAGCAGGGCCTGGGGCACGTGGTCCTGCGCGTCCCCGACCGGGACGCCTGCGAGCGGTTCTACATCGACGTCCTCGGCCTGAAGCTGAGCGACTACGGCTCAGGCAAGCTCGCGTTCTTTCACTGCAACCCCCGTCACCACTCCCTCGCGATCGCCCCAGCCGACCAAATCCCGGGGCCGCGGCGAATTATCCACATCATGCTCGAGGCGCTCAGCCTCGACGATCTCGGCACGGCGATGGATCTGTGCGAGCAGCACGGCGTCCCCATGCTCGAAACGTTGGGCAAGCATCCCAACGATCTGATGGTCTCGTTCTACCTTGAGACGCCGTCGAAGTTCGGGATCGAGTACGGGTTCGGGGGACGCGATATCGACGACGCGACCTGGGAGGTCCGGCGCTACGACAAGCGTGACCTGTGGGGTCATCGGCGAATCGCCCAGCCCGCCACCGCGCCCACCGGCCATGGCTGATCTTATTCAGCGGCCGCAGCCGAGATCGCGCGCCGCTCAGGCCGATACTCACTCGATCGTGATCGACACGGCCCGCGGTTTCGTGGACCGGCGGATCTACAGCGACGAGGAGATCCACGCTCTCGAGATGGAGCGGATCTTCGCGCGCTGCTGGCTGTTCCTTGGCCATGAGTCCCAGATCCCCAATCCAGGCGATTTCGTCACGAGCCGGATGGGCGAGGACGCGATCATCCTGTGTCGAGACAGCAATGGGAAGGTCCACGCCTTCCTGAATACCTGCCGCCATCGCGGTAATGCCGTTTGCCTCTTCGACCGCGGCAACACCCGGACCTTCACCTGTAGCTACCACGGCTGGTCCTATGACCTCGAAGGTAAGCTGACCGGGGTCCCATTCCTGACCGAGGCGTACTACGACCAACTCGACAAGAACGCTTGGGGCCTGATCGAGGTGCCTGGACTCCAGACGTACGGTGGCTTGATCTTCGGCAGCTGGGATCCGGCGAGCTGGACCCTCGAGGAGTACCTCGGTGAGATGCGCTGGTATCTCGACAACATGCTCGTCGCGGAGGATATGGGCGGTCTCGTCCCCTATACCTCACGGCAGGGCTACACCGTCCACTGCAATTGGAAGATCATCGCCGAGAACAACGTTGGCGATCACTACCACACCTTGCACACGCATGGATCGCTTTACAAGCTCGGCCTGCGCGATCGAAAGACCGGGTTCGAAGGCGGGCAGAGCCCCAATGGACCGTTTGAAATCTCTCTCGCTCCAGGGCACGGAATCGGCGGCGTCGAAACCGGTCCTGGCGGTTATGAACGGGAGCTGAAGGCAGCGGAGGCCCTTGGACCAGAGGCGGTCGACTGGGTCCGCGAGCGCTACCAGCGTGTCCTCAAGCGGCTCAAGGGTGTGAGGGCCAAGCCTTACTCGTACAGCCACGCCAACGTCTTCCCGAACTTCCCGTTCTTCGGTCGCGGTGGCGCCCTGAATGGCCGCACGTTGTTCATCCTCTGCCCGGTCGGTCCGCTGCAGACCGACGTCTGGCAGTGGTTCTACGTCGAGCGCGACGCTCCTGAAATCATCAAACAGAAGTCCTGGGAGAACCTCGGGCGCGAGGGGCACCTCGGTAGCGGGCTGTTCGCTCAGGACGACGCCGAGAATTTCGAACGGGTCACCGAGTCGACTAGGACGACCGTGGCTCGCCGATATCCATTCCACTTGGGGATGGCAATCGATGTCGAGGGCAAGTGGCCCGGCCAGGAAACGTGGGACGTGGAAGGTTTACCGGGCGTCATCGGGCCGCGCTTCACGGAGCACAGCCAACGCCGCTTCTACCAGTTCTGGGCCCAGCTCGTTCTCGACGACCAGCGGATCGGCCATGGCGATTGACGTCGCCGATCGGCAGCGCCTCCACTGGGAGGTCGAGCAGTTCTACTTCGAGGAGGCCCAGCTGCTTGACGCGCGCCGGCTCGAGGAGTGGGTGGAGCTTATCGCGGACAATGGGTTGTACACCCTCTCGATCCACGAGAAGCTCCTCAACCGGGCGAGGCCGTCGGGACCCGATGCTGACCACACCGAGATCGTGTACACGGATGACAAGGAGTTCATGCGGGTACGGGTTCGGCGCCTCCTCGAGACCGCGCTGGCTCATGCCGAGAAGCCACCCTCGGTCACACGTCGACTGATCTCCAACATCCGGGTAGACGGACTCGAGGGCGAGGTCCACGTGAGCTCGAACTTCCTCGTCTTCCAAGCGCGCTTCCACATCGACGAGACAACATTTGTCGGGACGCGCCGCGACCTCCTCGTCCGGGACGAGGGCCGTTGGCAGATTCGGCGGCGCGATGTGCTCCTGGATCAGTTCATCCTCGCCCGGTCCCTGACGACCTTCTTCTAAGGCCATACGACCCGTGAGGATCAGTCGGACCGACCTAGGCGGCATCATGGCGATGATGCCGGCCTTCGCGACCGACGATGCCGCCTCGATCCACGCTACGGCAACGGTGGATGTTGACCGTTTGGCGCGAGGCGTGGATCGAATCATTTCGGACGGCATCGACGTCCTCGCGACGACCGGTTCGTTTGGCGAGTTCCATACTCTGTTAGATGATGAATACGCCACGCTCGCCCGCGCCACGGTGCAGGCGGTGCGGCATCGCGTGCCACTATTCATCGGCTGCACGGCTTTGAATACCCGTGAGGCATTTCGCAAAGCGCAAGTCGCACGCGAGGCGGGTGCCGACGGTTTGCTTGTCGGGGTGCCCTTCTACTTCCCGAGCACCGTCGAGAATGCCGTGCGCTTCTACCGGGACCTCGCGGTCGAGTTCTCCGACCTCGCGGTCATGATCTACCACAACCCGACGCTCCACCACGTGACCCTGCCAGTCCGCGCGATGACGGAACTGGCCGAGCTCCCGAACATCGTGGCGATGAAAGACGCCCACCGCGAGACGCGGGATTTCGTCGCGCTGCTGCGGGCCACGCAGGGTCGGATTCGGACGTTCGTCGCGGCATGGCAGTTCCACGGATACCACTCCCTCGGGGCCGCGGGCTTCTGGTCCTACGACTGCTGGATGGGACCCGATCCGCTTCTTCGGCTGCGGGACGCCGTGCTGGCCGGGCGACTCGACGAGGGGGCGGACGTCACGCTCGATCTGTACCCACCGCGAGAGCAGCTCCCATCGCTCTCGTGGCGTGAGACGCTGGCGAAGGTCGCCATCGCCCATGCCGGCTACGTTGAACCCGGTCCGCTTCGACCGCCGTTCGTGATCATCCCGCCAGAGGTCGACCAAGCGGCTCGCGACCGCAGTGCTCGCTGGCTGGCGGCCTGCGAGCGTTACAGCGGAGCAGTGCCAACCTCGAGTTAGTGGCGCTTTGGGGGCGTCCGAGACGAGAGGGCCGATGCGCGGGTCAGATGGGCCGCCGCCGTAGGCCGAATGGCCTTTGTGACATTCGGGCCAGCCACTCACGCTTGCCGTGTCTTGTCAGTTCGCGGGAAGGAGTCGGCATGCGATTTCCTTGGTACAGCCGGAACTCGGCTGATTGGCTGGAATCGCCGAATGGTCGAATCATGTGCCCGCTTGTCGGCGACGCGGACATAGACAGGTGCATCGGCTGTCCGATGTTGCATGACGTCCGATACAAGGGCGAGGTGGTATCGATCTCGTGCCGGCCGACCATGTCGCGCCACGAGTCGACGGCAGACCCGAGCGCAGGAGATCACCCTTTCGTTGGTAGACGTCGCCTCAATCTGCGGGCCTAAGGTCCCCCCGCAAGCGGGCGAGCGCCTCCAGGGGTATGCCTACGCGGATGGGGTTTGCGCCTCCAAGATCCAGCCCCATTTCCGCCGCGTCTCACGTTTTGTGTTCGCGTCAGAACCCGAGGTCGGGGGAAAGCGATCCCGCCATTCCCAGGGCCGGCAGGCGTCGATCAGCAGGCGGGAATTGAAGACCCTGTCATCCGGGTGCATCGCTGAATCCATGCCGCCCCCATATGCGCGGCGGACAATATCCATTGAGCGCTCTGGATCGGCGCGCGTGAGGATAGCCCACATGACATCGTCCAGATCGGTGACATCGATATCGTCGTCAACCACCACGACGATCCGGCCCATGTACGCTCCGGCTTGGCACATCGCAGCGACGTGAAGGGCCTGCCGAGCATGACCGGCATACTTCTGTTGAATAGAGACGACGTTAAACAGTCGGTTGCCGCCCAGCGCGAAACAGTTTGCGTCGACGACTCCGGGGACGCCCGCACCGCGAAGACCACGCAGCAGGAGCGCTGAGCGAAGGTACTCACGGAAGCGGTGAGGTTCGCATGGGGGACGATTCGGTGGCACGCCGAGCACGATCGGGTCCGTACGGTAGTGGACTCCCTGGATGTCGAGCACCGGCTGGTCAGCGCGCTCATTGACGTAGTAGCCCGTCCACTCCCCGAATGGACCTTCGGGGGCGCGCCTGTCGTGGGTCAGATAGCCCTCGAGGACGAGCTCGGCGGTGGCGGGGATTGGAAGGCCAGTAACTGGAGCGCTCACGACTGGATACGGCTCGCCGCGGATGCCACCAACCCAGTCGTACTCGGAGAACCCGTATGGTGCCTCGAGCGTAGAGGTGACGAACATGAGGGGATCCATCCCGCAAATGACTGCGATCGGACATGGCTCCCGGCGCTTGAAGTAGGTATCTCGAATGAGCGCCCCGTGCTTTCCGGGAATAATGAAGACACCGACGCTGCGCTCGTCTTGGACCATGGCACGATAGGTCCCAACGTTGATCCACCCGGAATCGGGATCCTTCATCACAACGGCAACGCCTGTACCGATGTATGGACCTCCGTCGCCCGGGTGCCAATGGGGAGCTGGAAACCGAGAGATATCGATATCGTCGCCGTACATTGAATTCTCGAGGACTGGGCCATCACCGGCGACTTGGGGCTTGATGGAGCGATCGGTCTCCGTCATCTCGAGGAACCGCTCCATGAGGCTCGATCGATCAATGTCTACTGAAAGGCCGAGGGTCAGGGCGAGTCTCTCCCGATTGCCGTTTGCGTTGACCAAGATCCTCGCACCTTTTTGTAGGCTCGGGATGTCATCGAACAGAACCGCGGGCGAGTCGTCCGTGTGGTGAAGCATTTCGGTGATGAGGCCGATCTCCCCCTCCTGCGCCACCCCGGCCACATCTCTGAGGGCGCCCATTCCACGCGCTTGGTCGATCCACTCACGAAGATCACTGTAAGGAAATGAACTCAATGCGCTGCCCCTCCGCTCTCGCGACGGCCGAAGAGTCAGGTAGCCGCCGTCCCTATCCGGGCGAAGCATCCCCGCTCAGTGGAAACCATATTGACCGCGATTGTACACAATCTGGAGGGGGCTGCCCTTTGAACCCGAGGGCGGCCCGTCGAACGGCCTAGCTTCGGCGACCAGCTATCCCTGCGCTAGCCGTGCGAGAACGCGTCGCCAGCGTTCGACAACGCGAGGTGGGTCCTTCAGTCGGTACCTGATTCCCGAGAGGACTTCGGCATACGCCACTTCATCGCCTCTGACCTCGCTGACCTGCATGTCGAAACAGGCGACACCGCCATCATTCCCTTCGCGGTCATCGATTCGGTGACCTGCCAATCGGATGTAATACGCGATCCCGTCCGCGATATGGATCATTAGAGCGCGACCAGTGCGATCCAGGTTGGAGGTAGTGGTCGATCTCGGCCATAGCGCCAATCGAAGGCTGGACTCCGAAGTGGACAGCACCTCTCCGACCGACAGTAGAGCGATGTGGGGCCAGCCGCTGGCATCGACAGTCACGAGACAGAGAGCGTCGCTATCTTTGGTCTCTAGGTCTCTCCCATTCGTGAGTTGACGAAGAGATTTCGGCAGGAACCTCGAAACGTCTCGCGGTCGCTTCACTGCAAGAGCGTAAACCTTCCCGTCGAACGCGGCCACCAATCGAAAATGCCCGCTGCGCGGACGGCTGGCGACCATTGAGCTGGGCGACGCCGAGGGGTGGGGCGGTCGGGGGAAGCGGCTGGCGGTCGGCGTTTCACCGGCTCGTCCGCACTCCGACCAGATCGATGCCGGACGCCGGCGCTAGCCGCGCGCCAAGGCGATCGATCTGCCACAAGATGTATGCAAGGCCGTTGCCATGACTTACAAGGCACGCTATGATGGCGCCACGTTCCTCTTCCTGTCGTCAGGGAGGAACTCTCGGAGGAACCTCGGACAGAGGGGAGCGCAGCATGAACCGGCTTGGTCGACGGCAGTTCCTGATCCGCACGGGTGCCCTGGGTGGGATTGTGGTGGCCGGCGGCGGCCTGAGCAGCATCCTCGCAGCGTGCGGAGGGACACCTGCTGCCACCGCGACCCTTGGTCCTACACCCCCTGGGACGTCGCCGACTCCAGGGCAGTCGGCCGCACCTCCTGTCCTCACGGCGCCGCGAATTGCTTCGGCGTCTGGCCTGGGGGCTCCTTGGATCCTTAGGGACATGGGACCGATCCTGTACGGAGAGCCCTATGGCCTCAAGATGACTAAGGACAACTTCATTTCCTTTGATTCCGGAGCTGTCGCCACGCAGGCACTAGTCAGCGGCCAGGCCGACATTGTGACCGGTTCGTATCTGTCCGCGCTCTCGCTCGTCAATCAGGGTCTACCGTTCAAGGTGTTCATGCCGTACCAGAAGGTCGATGAGGTTGTGCTCGCAGCGCGGCCTCCGGTGGCGAGCGTTCAAGATCTCCTCACGCCGAGCAACTTGGTAGCCGTGGACTCGCCGGGAGGCGCTGCGAGCGTCGCGCTGCAGGCCATCTTCGAGGCGAATGGGATCGATGTCGCAGTGCCGACCCTGACTAACGCGCAGCTTCTTGAGTCGTCCGGGCAGCGGGTTTCGGCACTTACGAACGGGGACGTTCAAGCGGCCGTGATGCGTCAGTTCCAGTTCAACGCCGCCAAGGCGGAAGTACCCGAGCTTGAGATCCTGGCAAATCTCTACGAGGATACGCCGAACTACCTCGCGCTGACCTTGACTGCAAGCGAGGCGTGGCTAGATGCCAACCTCGATGTAGCGACAGCGGTATGCCAGTCGATGATGGCCGCTGCCCGCGCGTTCGGAGAGAGCTTTGAGGCCTACAACGAAGCCTGTCAGGAGGGGCTCGAGAATCCCCCCGCAGAGGAGGTCCTTCGCGAAACCTGGTCGCTAGCGACGGAGCACGGTTTCTGGCCAACCGACGGCCGGATCACGAGCGCGCAACACGACTTCATGGCCAGTCTCGGCACCAAAGAAGAACTTTTCGAGCAGGCGCCGAGCTACGAGGATACCGTGGACGACCGAGCGATGGCCGCCGCTCGAGCGTCATTTGGGGTTTGATGGAGGAACGAGACGCTCGCCCTGCCGCTCCACCCTACATCCAGGTTCACGGGATAACGAAGCGTTTCCCGGCCGCGCTAAAGGGGCAGGCATTAGTCACGGTCCTCGACCAGGTCGAGACCTCCATCGCGCGCGGGGAGTTCGTCGTCCTCATTGGCCCAAGCGGCTGCGGGAAGTCGACGCTGCTCCGGATCATGAACGGTCTCATTCCGGCGGATGAAGGGCGGGTCACGATCGACGGCGCGACAGTTCAGGGGCCCGCCGGGGACCGGGGAATGGTCTTCCAGAGCTTCAACCTGTTTCCCTGGCGCACGGCGCTTCAGAACGTTGCTTTTGGGCTTGAGCTGCACGGAGTTGGCTCGCAAGAGCGTGATGGGCGTGCGCGGCGTTTGCTGGCAGCGATGGGGCTGGGAGGATTCGAGAACTACTACCCTAGGCAGCTGTCCGGCGGAATGCAGCAGCGTGTCGGCCTGGCCCGGGCGCTGGCGATCGACCCTGAGATCTTGTTCATGGACGAGCCATTTGGGTCTCTGGACGCCCAGACGAAGTTGCTCATGCAAGACGAGCTTGAGACGATCGTCCAGCGTCACAAGCGGACCGTCGTCTTCGTGACCCATGACATGGAAGAGGCCGTTTTCCTTGCGGACCGGATCCTGATCATGTCACAGCGACCTGCCAAGATCATCGAGGAGGTGAGGGTAGACCTCCCGCGACCGCGCATGGATCACATGCGCGCAGCTCCCGAGTTCGGGGAACTCAAGGCACACATCTGGAATCAGGTCCGCACAGCGCAAGAATTCCGGCCGACAATTGGGGCGGTCGATCATCCAACTGCGGCAACTCATGGTTGATGCCCGGGCACTCAGTCAGACCCGTCGGGGGGCTTCCGCAAGCGCGCTAGGAACCGCGGGGAGACTCTGGCGCTACAAGTGGATACAGCGCGGCGTGGTGTGGGGGATCATTGTTGTCGCCTGGCAGACATTCGGCTTGATACGAGGGCCATTCTACTTCCCGACGTTCACCGACACGATTCTGGGTTTCGTCCGCCTTGTGGTCGAAGGTGACTTGATCGTCATGGCCGCGAGCCTTCAGCAACTCCTGGTTGGGTTCGCCCTCGCCGTCGTCATCGGGATCCCGGTGGGCCTCATCCTCGGCGGCTCGCGATCTGGCGAAGCAGTTCTCGGCCACTACATCAATGCCTGGTACGTGACGTCCAAAGAAGCCCTCCTTCCGCTGATGATAATTCTATTGGGCGTTGGATTTGAGTACCGCGTCGGGATCGTCTTCGCGTTCTCTGCGCTGTATGTCATTGTGAACGTGGCTACAGGAATGCGCGACGTAAGTCCTAGCCTCATCGAAACAGCTCGGTCATTCGGGGCATCGCGACGGCAAGTCATCGTGAAGATTGCTCTTCCGTCAGTTGTACCGTTCATGTTCGCGGGGATTCGACTCGGGTATGGATTCGCCATCAAGGGGATGGTCATTGCTGAGCTATGGGTGTTGGGAGGGACGGGCGGGCTGCTCGCCGATCTTGCCCTGCAGCGTGAACTCGATCGCTACTTTGCCATCGCGCTGATTATCGCTCTCGTCGGAGTCGCCGGCTCTTCGATCATCCGCACTTTGGAGCGACACATTACACCCTGGGGAGCTGGGGCGATGCGGACCACCGAGAGGAGGGCCGTGTGATGCGTATTCCCGGGGTCGACGTGCGGTTCGCAATTATCCGGATCGCCTCGACGGCTGCCCTGTTCACGGCGTGGGAGTGGTATGGCTCGCAACCTGGCCAGTTCGCACTGCCGCCGCCTTCGAAGGTGTTTCCCGCACTCGTCGAATCGATCGTCGATGGGGGCTTGGTCCAGGCGGCCATAGGAACCCTCTGGGTTGGAGCCGTTGGATTCTCGATCGCAGCAGTCCTGGGCGTGACACTTGGCCTTGTCATTGCAAACGTTTCATGGGCCGACAACACTCTGACACCGCTCGTGAATGCAGCCTATGCCGCCCCGATTACGATGCTCGTGCCCATCATAGGGATCTACACTGGGCTTGGTTTCACGGGCAAGGTGACACTCGTTGTGTTATTCGCGTTCTTCGTCATTCTCATAAACACCGAGGCTGGCGTGAGGCAGGTTCGCGAAGACCTCGTCGAAACCGCTCGCTCGTTCGAGGCATCGCGCATCCAGATCGCCCGCCACGTCATGCTCCCGTCGACGATGCCTTTCATCCTAAACGGGCTCAGGCTCGGCGTAGGCCGTGCAGTCCGAGGGGCAATCGTCGCAGAACTTCTGTTGCTGGTGTCAAACCTTGGTCTGTTCCTCATTCGTGCCGGAGCGACGTTCAATATGCCTCGCCTCATGGCCGGGATCTTCTTCACCATGCTCATGGGCTACGCGGTGATGTGGTTTGCAGGCTATCTCGAGCGTCGATCACTTCGGTGGCGAGGAGAGGCAACATACTGATGCAGACAAGGGCAGCATCGGGCAGTACCCGGCACTGAATATTGGAGCGGGCCGGCCATCCCCATTGGGGTGGGCGGGAAATCACAGGAGGACGATATGACAGACGCCAGACAAGGTCTGGGAGCTGGCAGGCCCCATGTCACGCCGCACCCATATGACGTGTTCTCAGACTTCATGCGGCAGCGGCGGGAGCTCTCTGAGTCCGGGCAGATTGTGGTCAAGGGCAAGGGTCGGAGCTTCCGAAACTCACGCCAAGGCTACAGCAGGTACTACCTCCACCTTAATTCCGATGCCGCGGTCCCCGAATGGCTGCTCTTCATCAAGGACGTTTCCGCGGGTTCGGGACGCCACACGCATCAGGGCGGGCTCGTTCTGTATGTGACAAAGGGACGAGGGTACTCCGTGTTCAACGGAACACGGATTGACTGGAAGGCCGGTGACCTGATGGTCATGCCGGTGCTTCCGGGGGGCGTCGAGCATGAGCACTTCCCGACCGATGAAGTGAGCATGTGGGCGGCGTTCATCTATATCCCGTTCCAAGATGCGATCGGATCGATGTTCGATCAGGTAACCGAACGTCCCGATTGGCAGCGGCTCCAGGCAGAGGACCGACAGGGAGAGGTGGCATAGGATGGCACGAACGCTGTTCGAAGAGGTTTTTGAGCGAGCGGAGGTGGAGCGAGCCCGCCGCGCCTCCAGCAAGAACCTCATCACACGAGATGAGTGCCAGGCCGAGATCTCGCCGATGGGCGTGCAGCGCTGGTACCTACACCCGCGTCTCGATACACCAAGCACGCAGGCGCTGTACTTTCACGAGCTGGAGATCCCTGTTGGCTCGCGAAGCGGGAAGCTGTTCTGCCAGGGAGGAATCGTCCACCTCGTCCTCGAAGGCGAGGGTTACACGGAGGTCGACGGCGAGCGTCATTCCTGGGAGGCCGAAGACCTGATCGCGATCCCGATCCGTGAGTACGGCGTCACCTATCAACACGTGAACACCGGATCGACTCCGGTTCGAATGGTGGTAGCGTGGCCGAATCTCGACTCGGCGATTGGGCCCGAAGGCGGCGTGGAGATGAAGGTCCTCGAGAATGCCCCTGAATTCGAGGCGCTGCTGACCACATCCGCGTCCTAGCCTAATCGGTGGCGGACCTAGCCACGTCGGAGCTCCTGCCGGCCGGTCGATATCACAGTCAGGCGACGTCCCCTTGACTCTACCCAGCAGCGTCGGGCTGTCTGGAAGTCGACTGCGCACGAGCAGACGGCTCATCGTCGGCCCATGCATTCGACGATGCGGTGACGGCTCGAACGTGCGCGGCGCCTGGCAACGGAACACGCAGGCGCGCCGTGGCCACCCCGTCTAGTCCAGAAGGAGTACGGCTGTACCAGCTACCGTACCTTGCTCTGCTGGCCACCGTCTTCCTCGGATTCTCGAACAATGGCATCGTCCAGCCGATTCTCCCGATCTACGTTCTGGATCAGGGAGGGGACGCGGCGCTCGTAGGAGCACTCCTTCTCGCCTTCACCGTGCCCTCGATCGTAATCCGTCCGTTCATCGGACACCTGATTGATACGAGGGGCACACACTCGACGTTCAGGCTGGGTGCCGTCGGGCTTGGCGCTGCGGGCTTCCTGTTCTTAGGGCCGGGTCTCCCGGGTGTGTTCCTCGCCCGGTCACTCCACGGCGCGGCCTGGGCGGCATTCAACACGGCAGGGAACTCCGCTCTTGCTGAGCTTGCTCCGCTTTCCCGTCGGGCAGAGGCGTCAGGAATGTACAACCTGATGTCGAACCTGGCCCAAATGCTCGCCCCTGCCTGCGGCCTCATCCTCCTGGCTGGGTTCGGGTTCGCTGGCCCGTTCGTGGCCTCCGCATCGATTGGCTGTATCGCCGCAATCCTTCTCACGATCGGACCATTCGAGCATGAGACGCAGGCCTCGCCTCGAAGGTCGGATTCAGGCTTCCTCAGGGGCCTCGTCGACCGCGCGGCTGTCTTGCCAATGTCGGTGGGATTCGTCTGGGTCAGTGTCCAAACGCTCTTCGTTGTCTTTCCGCCCGTCTTCGCTGCTGAGCGAGGCATCCCTGTGTCGGAACTGACGCTCTACTACCCCGTGATGGGGGGAGTACTCATCGCCGCGAGGCTATTTGCCCGCCGCATCACGGACCGGCTTCCGAGACTCCATGTCCTTGTGTTTGGGCTCGCGATGGGCATCATCGCGATGGGAGTGGCTACGACGGCTCGCTCGGTGGCCGATCTCCTGCTTGCCGCTTGCCTGTTCGCGATAGGTTCGAGCGCGACGCCGACGATCGCGACAGCCATCGCGATTGACCGAGCGGATCCACAACGTCTTGGTGCTGCCATGGCGACCTTCTCACTTGGCTATCCACTCGGGCTTGGCCTGGGCGGGGCAGTGTGGGGCCTCACCATCGAGGCGTTGGACTACCCCGCACCCTTCCTTGGCGCCATTTTGGTGCTCGGGACTCTGCTCGTCCTCGTGCTATCTCCTCAGGTCAGACGCGGGCTGGCAGTCGCGGCAGGAGCGCACGCGGAGAGCAGCCGGTAAGGGACACACTAGGAACACAACGCAGGTCGTCGCCGACTCGGATCACCGCTGTGCGGCAGGAGTCGCAGCGCATTCTTGGTTTCTATGAGTCGTTGATCGCTGCTACTGAAGCCAGCATCAGAAAGCTGATGCACATACTCTTCGGCGCTCCGGTACGGAAAGTCCGTCCCCCAAAGCAACTGTGACGGCTGTGTCATTCGCGACAGCGCAGACATGGCGATGGGATTCGCAACTTGGGCGATGTCGTAGAAGAACTGTTTGAGTTGAGCCTCCGTGGATCGCCGACTCAGGCCATGTTCGCTTTCGACGACCCTGAGTAGTCGCTCGTGGACCATGGGGAGAACGCCACCGCCGTGGGAGAAGATCCAGGCGACGTTCGGAAAGCGATCTGGGATTCTCGAGATGATGAGATTGGCGATCGCCCGCGTCGTGTCGGCACCATATTCGATGATCGCGTCCTTGATCCCCGGGAGCACTGATCGGCAGGAAGGGGAGGCGGTCGGGTGCGTGTACACCACCGCCGCTCGACGATCCAGCTCAGCCAACACTGGATCAAACGCGGCATGTCCGAGCCACTGGGTGTCGTAGCTGGTGAACAGGCACACGCCATCAGCTCCCAGATGCTCGAAGGCGTACTCGATCTCGGCAAGGCTATCGTCGATGTCGGGCAAGGGCACCGCGGCGAAGAACCCGAAGCGCCCGGGAAAGTCCGCCACCAGTGACGCCGCGTACTCATTGCAGGCTCGAGCCACATGGCCGCCGAGCCCGTCCGCGCTCGCCCCAACTCCAGGTGTGGTTATCGAGACAATCGCAGTCTTGACCCCGGCGCGATCCATGTCCCGTAACGACCGCTCCACCGACCACCCGAGCAGTGGCCCAGCAACCCGGCGATGCAGGGCCGCAACCCAGCTGGGTGGGGCGATGTGGTGATGGACGTCAATCCGTGCCAGTAGTGTCCCGGGACGTGGTGTAAATCGAGGGCCATGACGGCAATGGCCACCGCCTAGGCTTCCAGCGGATTTCTGACGTCAGCTGGGAGGACCACAG
>VEOW01000236.1 GCA_012026785.1 Chloroflexota bacterium
CGCCGAGCAGCCTGTCGACGCGCCGGACCAGCACCGCGGGGGGCGCGCTTTCACGATCGGCTGGCTGACGCTCACGACCGCGCTCAACGTCCTGTTCATCATCTACCCGGGCGCCGTGGGTCTCGGCGACCTTGCGCGCCTCGAAGCCGAGGCGCGGGCGCAGGGCCCGCTGGTCGTCGAGGTCACCGGCCGCCAGTGGGGCTGGAGCTACCGCTATCCGGCGTACGGGATCCAGGCGGCCGCCGAGCTCGCGCTCCCGGTGGGTGTTGCGGCGGAGCTCAGGCTCACGTCGGCCGATGTCATTCACTCGTTCTGGGTCCCGGCGTTCGGGCTCAAGAAGGACGTCGTCCCGGGCCAGACGATGGTTCTGACGATCACGCCGACCACGATCGCCTCGACCGAGCTCGATCCTCGCGTTCGGGCCCAGTGTGCCGAGCTCTGCGGCATCGGCCACGCCGAGATGCGGTCGGTCGTCCGAATCCTGTCGGAGGCCGACTTCGCGGCCTGGGTGGCGGACCAGCAAACCCCCGGCGAGACGATGGGCCCGATGCCGGGCATGTCGACGGAGCCCGGCATGTCGATGGAGCCGGGCATGTCGATGGGCCCGATGCCGGGGATGAGCATGGCGCCCTAACCGATGAGCGCCTAACCATCTGGATCGATCGAACGACAGGAGGTCTTCGTGACGCACCGAACTCGCCTCGCCGCCCTCGCCGCGCTCCTCGTGGTCGTCGCGGCCTGCACCCAGCCGGCCGCCACGACGCCCCCGACGACCTCGCCGACCATGCCTCCGATGTCGATGGCGCCAGGCGAGACGATGGCGCCGTGATCGCCCCGATCGGTCGCGACGAGATCATGAGGCCGAGATGGCCGTGACGAGCTCCGAGCTGACGAGAGCCCGGGTCGCGTGGTTGGCTCTGCTCGGACCGCTGGTGCGGGCGCTCCTGTGGGGCCTTGCCGGGTACGGCCTCGGCTCCCTCGCGACCGCGGTTCTCCTGGGCGAGAGCCCGACCGGCGAGCGCGCGATCACGATCGGCTACCTCGCGGGCGTCGGCGGCTGGGTGCTCGGTGGCGGCGCCTGGGAGGCCTGGGTCCGGCCGTGGTTCGGGGGACCCTCGACGTGGGACGAAGGGGCAGGAGTCGCGCGCTACCTGCGCTTCAGCACCGATCACAAGGTCATCGGCATCCAGTACCTGTGGGCGGCCGCGGCCGCCTTCCTCGTCGCCGGGCTGCTGGCGATGGCCATCCGACTCGAGCTGTTCACGCCGGCCGTCGACGTGTTCGGAACGGCCCAGGACTACAACTCGTTCGTCGGCGTACATGGGGCGTTGATGATCTTCGCCGTGGCGGTCGTCGCGATCGTCGGTGGCTTCGGGAACTACTTCGTGCCGCTCCTGCTCGGCGCCGAGGACATGACCTTTCCGTCGCTGAACGGGGTGAGCTGGTGGTTCGTCCTGCCCGGCGTCGCAGCGTTGCTCGCCAGCCCCCTCCTGGGCGGCTTCCAGACCGGCTGGACCGGGTATGCGCCGCTTGCCGCCGCCAGCCCGCCCGGCCAAACGCTCTACTACCTGGGGATCCTGACGCTCGGATTCTCGTCGCTGCTGACCGCGATCAATGTCATCGCGACGACCGTCTACCTGCGTGCCCCCGGCCTCACCTGGGGTCGCCTGCCGATGTTCAGCTGGGCGATGCTGTTCACGGCCCTGCTCAGCCTGATGTGGCTGCCGGTGGTGACGGTGGCGATGCTCCTGGGCCTGCTCGATCGACTGGTGCCGACCGACTTCTTCGGCGCCACTGGGTTGCCGCAGCTGTGGCAGGACCTGTTCTGGCTGTTCGGCCACCCCGAGGTCTACATCATCATGCTCGCGGCCTGGGGGATCTGGCTCGAGGTCATCCCCGTCTTCGCCCGCAAGACGCTGTTCGGCTACCGCTGGGCGCTGGCCGGCTTCCTCGGCATCACGTTCCTCTCCAGCGCCGTGTGGGTCCACCACATGTTCGCGACGGTGGGCGAGGTTCGACTCCTGCCGTTCATGACGACGACCGAGCTGATCTCGATCCCGACCGGCTTCATGTACCTCGTCGCGATCGGGACGCTGTGGCAGGGCCGGATCCGGCTGGCGGCGCCGATGCTGTTCGTCCTGTTCAGCATGCTCAACTTCCTCGTCGGCGGAGCGACCGGGATCTTCCTCGCCGATGTGCCGTCCGATCTCCAGCTGACCGACACGTTCTTCGTCGTCGGCCACTTCCACTACACGATCGTGGGCGGGATGATCTTCGCCTGGCTGGCCGGGCTCCACTACTGGTTCCCGAAGTTCTCGGGGCGGATGTACAGCGAGCGTTGGGCCTCGATCAGCGCCTGGTGGCTGCTCGTGGCGTTCAACCTGACGTTCCTGCCGATGTTCCTGAGCGGGATCGAGGGCATGAACCGGCGGGTGGCCAGCTACCTGCCCTACCTGCAGGACTTCAACACGCTGACCTCGATTGGCGGGTTCCTGTTCGGGATTGGCTTCCTGATCCCGCTCGTCAACCTCGCCTGGTCGTGGCGGTTCGGTGCGCGCGCCGCGGCCGATCCCTGGGCCGGCAAGACCCTCGAGTGGCGGACCTCATCTCCGCCGCCCCGCGAGAACTTCGATGCCGAGCCGGTCGTGACCGCCGACTTCTACGGCTACGGGCGCGTGGAACCCGAGGCGCCGCTGTTCGGCCGGTCGATCGAGCCCGAGCCGGCCGAGGGGAGCGGGACGTGAGTGCGACTGGCGCGCAGCGGTCCGTCCCGAGCGCGGTGTCCGCAGCAGCCCTCCCGCCACTCGATGCCCGGCGCCTCCGGATGTACCGCGGCGGTTTCTGGCTGGTCATTCTGGCCGAGTCGATTGGCTTCCTGACCCTGTTCTCGGTCCGCTTCCTCGTCGCCGGGACCGGCCATCCGGCGGAGCTCAACCTCCCGCTCGGAACCCTGATCACGCTCGTCTTCGCGGCGAGCGCGGTCGCTGCTGCCGGTGGCCTGCGCGCGATCGCGGCGAACGATGCGCGGGCGATGATCGGCCGGCTGAGAACGGCGCTCGAGCTCGGCCTCGTCGCGCTCATACTCGTCGTCGCCGACTGGGCGAGCTCGAGCCTCGCGCCCGCCAGCCGCTTCGGGGGCGCCTACCTCGCGACCACGCTCTTCCACGCGATCCACATCGTCGTGGGGCTCCTGTTCCTCGCCGCCATCTGGTCGTCCGGACGGCGGGGCCGCTTCAGCGCGGAGAACCACTGGCTCGTCGAGGCCGGCGTCCGCTTCTGGCTGTTCGTCGCGGCCGCGTGGTTCGCGCTCTACGTGGTGTTCTTCTGGCTGTGAGCCTGCGACGGATCCGAAGGAGGCGATGACCGTGCTCGAGGTTCCGACCCCCGACCTGCCGGTCGCCTGGTGGGTCTTCTGGCTGGTCGTCATGACGGTCGGCGTCTTTGCGGCCCTGGTCTGGTGGCTCATCCGAGCCGCCGTGCGCGAGGACCGCGCGCCGCGCTCGGATGACGAGCACGGGCGTCACGAGGAGCCCCGCCTCGAACAGGGTCCGAACGGGACGAAGCGGTGAGTGTCCCGTTGCCGCCCGATCCGCTGGCCGGCAGGGCGGGCGGCTCCACCCGCCGGCCGCGGCCTCTAAGGCTCGTTCGCGCCGCCGCGGGCTTGGTCGCGATCGTGCTCGTCACCACGGCGTGCACTGGATCCTCGACGCCCTCGCAGACCGCCGGGGCGGGTGGGGGCGCGTCGCCGGCCGCGTCCGGGGCCATGACGGTCTATGCGCCTGGCGGCACGTACACGAGCGTCGCGCCCGGCCGGCTGGCCGAGATGCTCACCGGCAAGGACTTCATCCTGGTCAACGTGCACGTTCCCTACGAGGGCGAAATCGATGGTACCGACGCGTTCATCCCGTTCGATCAGATTGCGGCCCGTCGCTCGGAGCTGCCGGGTGGGCCCGGCGCCAGGATCGTTCTCTACTGCCGCAGCGGCGCGATGAGCACGGAGGCGGCGCGCACCCTCGTCGACCTCGGCTACACGGCTGTGCTGGAACTCGACGGCGGGATGATTGCCTGGGCGGAGGCCGGCTTCGCGATCGTCCGACAGCCGCGAGGCTGAGCGAGCAGTGGGGTCGAGCGCCCTGCCGTGCCGGGGACGGCGCTCGCGCCGAGGGGCCCGGCCGGAGGACTAGCCTCGAGGTCGGCGCCGAACGGCACCGGCGCACCCCGGGCGGATCTCGGGACGGTGAACGTGTTCTGACCGGCGATCCAGCTCGTCTTCACTACCCGCTCAGCTATGCGCGCGATCGTCACTCGCATGGGAGCAGTCGACGGGCCAATCCAGGCGGCGCCCGCGGGCAGGGTCTGGCTCCCGGTCGGCGGCGCCTCGTGCTGTCGCGGGACGCACGGCCTGGAGCGCGATCTTCGGCGCCTCGGCGGCGTTCTCGAGGCGAGCTTCAATCCGGCCAGCGGGATTGCCTACGTCGTCTACGACCCCGCCGTGACCGACCCCAACCGGCTCTCAGCGACGATGCGTGCGGCTGGGCACGTAACGGGGACACCGATCGGAACATAGGCATCGAGATCGGACGAGGCGGGCGAGCGCCCACGAGTTCGTCATCCGCGAAGGGGCCCGCTCGTTACGAGGTGGTCGTGGTCGGCTCGGGGGCCAGCACGGCGAGGGCGACATCCGGCCCGAGGCCGCCGAAGCGGCGGAGCGAGACGAGCCCCGACCAGCTCCGCGCCTCGCGCTCCGGAACGAGGCGGACGCCGAAGAACCGCCACAGCCGTCGAAGCGTCCACGCGCGCGGCCCACGGCCGTCGAGCTCGAAGAAGAGGACGAGCCGTCCCCCGGGTCGAACGCGAGCCATGGCCGCCTCGACGACGCCGACCGGCTCGGGCAGGTGCTCGAGCGCCCAGGCCGACACGACGAGATCGAACGGGCCCTCGGGGAGGGGATCGGCGCGCAGGTCGAGTTGCTCGAACGTGACGCCCGGCACCCGGTCGAACTTGGTCCGGGCTCGGGCGAGCATGGCGGGCGAGAGATCGACGCCGGTGTAGGTGCCGAAGCTGACGTCGAGCGCGAGAAGTCGTTCGAGGACGGCCGCCGTCCCGCAGCCAAGGTCCAGAACGTCGCCGCCGGGCGGCAGGGCCGCGGCGAACTCGCCCTCGAACGCTCTGAGCGGGTCACGGTAGAGCCACAACCGCCAGATCGGGCTCAGCAGGTCGTAGACCGGCGCGACCGCTCGGTAGAGCGACTCGGGCTGAATGGGGACGCGAACGAGGAGGGTCAGCCCGAGCAAGGCTTCGGCGCCGGGCAACAGCTGGTCGGAGATCCCCGCCCGCCGCTTCGTGCGGCCCGTCGGTCGGCCTGCCAACGTCCGACCGGCGATCCGTCTCAGCCCGTCGGCCAAGAGGACGCCGCCCGCGACACGGGCGAGCCACGTCTGGTCGCGCGCCACCGGACGACGTTCCGCGGTCGGCGTCACGAGCGCGGCTGCGCCGGTCGCCGCCGGCCGCGGGAGTGTCCGCCGTCCAGGCGCCAGATCTCGGACGGGATCTCCATGCGCCGCTGAAGTCGAACGTACAGCTCGTTGAGGTAGGCGACCTCCTCGTCCGCCCGCCGATGCCGCTCGCTACCGGGCGGCGACGTCCGGCGCACGGTCGCCGCGGCCCGCATCCGCGTCGCGAGGAGCTGTAACGCGGCGGCCAACCGCTGGACCGCGGGCGGGGCCGGCGACTGATCGGGCGAGAGGCGGCGGTTGTTCACGCGGCCAATTGGACTTCGCGACGCTGAAACGGTGATGAGCCAGACCCGCAAGCGAGCTGAGACCCGGGCCCGGCGTGGCACGTGACCACGGCGTCCGCATTGGGCAGCTGGTGGGGGCACGGCGGAGCGCAGGCCGCGCCGTCCGGCGGATCGTGGTCGATCCCGCAGGTGCAGGCGAGCTCGCAGTGGGCGTCGACGGCGAACGGGGGCCGCCGCCCGGCGATCACGTCGATCGCGACCTCGCGCACCCCCCGGCTCAGGCGGATCGTTCCCAGCGCGAGCGTCATCGACGGTTCGGCCGCGCGCGCCGCGAGTTCGAGCCGGCGGAGGGCGGGGCCGAGGAGCGTGCGCAGGCGGCGATCGTACGGGCGAAGGTCCGTCGCCCGGCCGGCCTCCAGCTCGACGATCGCGTCGGAGGCGGCGACGGCCGAGATGATCGCGTACGCGATCCCCTCGCCGAACAGGGGATCGGCCGTCGCGGCGGCGTCGCCGGCGAGGACCACGCGCGACGAGGCGAGGGGCCCGGCGCGCAGGCCCTGCGGGATCCAGTGGCCCGCGATCCGGCCGTCCGTGAGGTCGAGGCCGAGGCCGCGGGCGAACCGGTCGAGGGCCGCCCTGAGCACTCGCGGATCGGTCTCACGGTAGGAGCCGGCCCCGACGTTCGCGTGATCGCCCTTCGGGAAGTACCAGGCATAGCCGCCCCGAACCCCGAACGACAGGATGGCGGTGTCGACCGGCGGCGCGGTGCCGAGGGGCAGATCGACCTCGAGCGCCAGGGCATGGCGGGCCGCCGGGCCTCCGAGCCCGAGCCGCCGGGCGATTCCGCTCGAGTCGCCGTCCGCGGCGACGACGAGGTCCGCTCGCAGGCGCCCCCGCCGGGTCGTCAGCGTGACGCCCGAGGCATCCTCCGCGACGCCGTCGCCGCGCTCGCCGTCGCGAACCTCGGCCCCCGCGTTTGCCGCGGCCTCGGTCAGGGCAAGGTCGAAGCGGGCTCGCTCGACCATCGCGATCTCCGCTTGCGGCTCGTCGAGCCGGAGGGCGGGGAGGAGCCCGCCCCGCAGCTCGAGCCTGTGGACGCGACGCTCGACGGTCTCGAGTGCTCGGAGCGGAACGAGTCGCTGGGCCTTGGGCGTCAGCCCGCCGCCGCAGAGCTTGGGGCGCGGCAGGCGACGCGCCTCAAGCAACGTCACCCGCGCGCCGCGGCCCGCGAGGCGCCGGGCGGCGGTGGCGCCCGCGGGCCCGGCCCCGACGACGACGATCGAGAGAGTCATTGTGTTCATTCCTTCGGCGGGCTCGGCCAGTGCGGCTGGCTGCCCGCCACCCATAGCCTGGTCGGGCTGGGTGAACCGGCCCTGAGCCGAGCGTGAGCCAGACGTGAGAACGGCGGCCTCGGGCGGCGGCCCTCCGGTATCGTGGCCACCGAACTCGCTCAGATTCCGGCAGGCACCGTCGGTCCGATCGCCCGCTCCGGCCAGTGTCCGCGACGGTCCTTGATCAGCTGCTGGAGCTTCATCATCCCGTAGATGAGGCCCTCGGGGCGTGGCGGACAGCCCGGGACGTAGACGTCGACGGGCATGATCCGATCGATCCCTTGGATCGTCGAATAGCTCCGCTTGTAGCGGCCGCCGGAGCAGGTGCAGTCGCCCATCGCGACGCTCCACTTGGGCTCCGGCATCTGCTCCCAGAGCCGGACGAGTGGGCCGGCCATCTTGGTGGTCAGCGTGCCGGCCACGATCAGCACGTCCGCCTGGCGCGGGCTGGCACGGAACGGGAACATCCCGAAGCGGTCCATGTCGTTGCAGCTGCAAGCCGCCGACATCATCTCGATCGCGCAGCAGGCGAGGCCGGACAGGAGCGGCCACAGGCTGTTGGCCCGCAGCAGGTCGAGGACGTAGTCGGCCTTCGTCGGGATGAGCTCGAGGGCCCCCGACCAGCGGGCATCGTCGCGTCGACCCGCGCCGGACGCCTCGAACTCACGCAGGTGGGTCGCCTCCGGGGCGCGACTTCCGGTGTAGGCGGCGGGGTCGGTCGAAGTCCAGAGCGTGTTCGGAACGACGATCGGATCGACGAGGGCCTCGCGGCTGCGGGCGGCCACGGGACGGTCCGGCACGCGGGTCTCCGGTCGGCCACCGCGATCGTGCTGGGCAGCCGTGGACGCGTGGCGATGATGCTCCATCGACATGAGGACCTCCGCACGGGAATGCTACTACAGGCGCGTAGTCGAGACGATGCGAGTGAGGTCTCATGGAACTCTCAGCCCGGCATCAGGCCCAACTCACGGCACCGTCGGACGGTTGTGACTGACGGATCAGTCACGTGGGAGCCGAAGCAGATGGCACGCAGGATCGACGAGCAGCGACTGACGGCGGCGGCCGCTCGCGTGTTCGCGCGCCACGGGTTCCATGCCGCCCGGGTGAGCGAGATCGCCCGCGAGGCCGGGGTCGCGCAGGGCACGGTCTATCTCTACTTCAAGAGCAAGGAAGGGCTGTACGTCGCCGTGCTCGAGCGCCTCGCCCGGCAGATCCGCGAGGCGTCGGCTGGTCTCGCGTGGACGAGTGTGACGTCGGCGAACGCCCTTCGAGACCAATTCGCCGACCTCTACACGGAGATCTTCGAGACATGCGCCGCCAGCCGGGGCGTGGCCGGGCTGCTCCTCGGCGGTCCACCCGTGGGCCGCAGCTCCGAAGTTCGGTCCGAGCTGCTGCGTGACGCCGAGGCGGTGTCGGTCGCCTACCTCGAGGCCGGCGCAAGCGCCGGCCTCCTCCGGTCAATCGCCACGACGACCGTCGCCCGGGCGATCGTCGGCCTCCTCCTCCACACCGTCACGCGGACGATCGTCGAGGACGGGCGAGCCGACGGCCTGCGGGCCCTCGCCGAGGAGCTCCTCGACTTCGAGCTCCACGGGCTGCTCGCGCCCGCCGACCGGACCCAGACCGCCCACACCGCGGTCCCGGCCGCCCCGATGACCACGTCCTGAACACCCACCTGGAGGTCTCCCAATGGATCGCTTCTTCACGAGTCTCGGGCGGCTGGCGGCGCGCCGCCGCCGGATCGTCCTCGTCGCCTGGCTCGTCGTCCTCGCCTTCGGGCTGGCCCTCGCGCCGCGGCTCGGTGAGGTGTTCGAGCGCGAGTTCGTGACCGGTAACACCGGCGATTCACAAGCCGCGGCAGACGTCGTGGCGGCCGAGTTCAGCCAGCGGAGCCCGTACGAGCAGCAGCTCGTCATCACGAGCGAGTCGCGGACGGTCGACGACCCCGCCTACCAAGAGGCCGCCCAGTCCGTCATGCGCGCGGCCGAGGCGACGGGCCTGATCAGCGGCGTCGAGGGCTTCTTCTCGACTGGCGACCGCTCGTTCGTCAGTCAGGACGGCCGGACGACGTACATGATCCTGAACCTGCGCTCGACGAACCACTCGGATGGGATGAGCTCCTCGCGCCGGATCATCGACGCGGTCGCGGGTGCCGGGAAGCCGACCTGGATGGAGGCGTATGTGACCGGGACCGAGGCGGTCCACGCCGACCTGACGACCGCGAGCCAGGAGAGCATCGCGACCGCCGAGAGCGTCGGGCTGCCGATCGCGCTCGCGATCCTCGTCCTCGTCTTCGGGGGGCTCATGGCCGCCGGACTGCCGCTCGTGATGGGGCTCGTGAGCATCCTCGTCGCGCTCGCCCTCGCCTTCGTCGGCGGCCAGGTGATGGACCTCTCGGTCTTCCTCGAGAACATCGCGACGATGCTCGGGCTCGGCCTCGGGATCGACTACTCGCTGTTCATGCTCACCCGCTTCCGGGCCGAACGGCGCGCGGGCCGGGCGCCTGAGGACGCGGTTGTCGAGACCGTGCGTCACGCTGGCAAGGCGGTCGCCTTCTCCGGGTTCACGGTCGCGATCGGACTGCTGGCGTTGCTCGCATCGGACGAGCCGACCGTCATCTCGATCGGCATCGGCGGGGTCCTCGTCGCGCTCGTCGCGGTCGCGGCGGCGCTGACGCTCCTGCCGGCGCTCCTCGCCGTCCTGGGCGACCGAATCGAGTGGCCGCGCTGGCTCAGCCGGCTCGTGGCCCGTGGCCACCGGGGCGGATTCTGGGCGAGCTGGGCGCACGCCGTCATGCGTCGGCCGGTCCGGTTCCTCGTCGCGGGGCTCGCGGTCGTGGCCCTGCTCGCCTGGCCGACCGCGGGTCTCGAGACCGGATCACTCGGGGTGGGGCTGCTCGGCCGCGACGCCCAGAGTCGGCTCGGCTCGGAGGTCATGGCCCGAGAGTTCGGTCCCGGCGTGACGTCGCCGGTCCAGATCGCGATCCGCTCGCCGAGCGGTATCGAGCGACCCGAGACGGTCGCTGCCGTCGGTGCGCTCAGCCGGGCGATCGAGGCGAGCCCGAGCTTCGACCGCGCCGTGAGCATCACGACGGTCGACCCGCGGCTCTCGCTCGAGCAGTACCAGGCACTCTACGCAGACGACTTCGCGTCGGTCCCGGCCGAGCTGCGCCCCGCCCTCGGCCGGCTCGTCAACCTCGACCGAGGGGGCGACGTCACTGTCGTCCTGGGGCTCCTCCGCGACGACCCCGGATCGGAGGCGGCGCGCGACGCCATCCGCGAGCTGCGCGGCGCGACGATCCCGTCGATCCCGGGCCTGCAGGACGCCACCGTCCTCGTCGGCGGCACCACCGCGATCGAGCTCGACGCCGTCGACGCGCTCTACGCCCGCTTCCCGATCGTCGTCGGGATCATCCTCGCGGCGACGTTCCTGCTCCTGCTGATCCTCTTCCGCTCGATCCTGATCCCGCTCAAGGCGGTGATCATGAACCTGCTCTCGGTCGGCGCCGCCTACGGGCTCCTCGTGCTCGCCTTCCAGCGCGGCTATGCCGAGCGCGTCCTCGACTTCACCTCGATCGGGGCGATCAACTGGATCACCCCGGTGCTGCTGTTCGCCGTCCTGTTCGGGCTGTCGATGGACTACGAGGTGTTCCTGCTCAGCCGGATCCGCGAGCTCCACGACCGCGGTCACGGCAACGTCGATGCCGTCGCGCTCGGCCTCGAGCGAACGGGCGGAGTGATCACCGGGGCCGCCCTGATCATGATCGTCGTCTTCGCCGCCTTCACGCTCTCGCCGATCCTCGTGATCAAGGAGCTCGGTTTCGCCCTGGCGGCGGCGGTCCTCATCGACGCGACCATCGTCCGGATGGTGCTCGTGCCGGCGACGATGCGACTGCTTGGCGACTGGAACTGGCGCATCCCGGGCTGGCTCGGCAGACTCCTGCCCCGCGTGGAGTTGGAGCGAGAGGTGGCCGGGGCGGGAGCGACGCCGATGGCGTCCGCGCTCGGTCCGGCCATGGCCGATGGCGGAGCCGTGCGATTCGCGACCGCGGGCGGCGCGCGCGGGGAGGATGCTCCCGTTGGGAGCGACGAAGCGCTGGCCGGTGGAGCAGTCGCTGCCGCCCCGGCACAGCCTACCGAAGGGCCCGTCGGCGACCCGGCCAAGCCGGCGAGGCGACCACGGCTGCGACTCGGGATTCCCGCCGCGGCGCTGGCCGGCGCGCTTGTCGGCTGGACCGCCGGCAGGCTCGTGCGACGTCGCTGACGGGACCGACCGCGGGCCCAGACCCCTGGGCGGGCGCTTCTCATGCCACGCTCAGCTGCCTATCAGGCGCGCCTGCCAGTCTTCGGTCGCGGACACCAGCACAGACCAGGAGACGAACAGATGACCTCCCCGATCCGGGTCGCCGTCAACGGCTACGGCGTGATCGGCAAGCGCCTCGCCGATGCCGTCCGGACACAGGACGATATGACCCTCGCCGGCGTGGCCGACATCGCGACCGACTACCGCGTCCGGACCGCGGTCGAGCTCGGGATCTTGCTCTACGGCGCGACCGACGAGGCAACCGGCGCGATGCGATCTGCCGGCCTCGCGCCGCTCGGCACGCTCGACGACCTGATCGCAGACAGCGACATTGTCGTCGACGCCACGCCGAAGAAGGTCGCGAGCCTGAACAAGGAGCGCTACTTGGCGGCCGGCCGCAAGGCGATCTTCCAGGGTGGCGAGAAACACGAGCTCACGGGCTTCTCGTTCGTCGCCTCGCTCAACTACGCGGACGCGCTCGGACGCGACCTGCTGCGGGTCGTGTCATGCAACACGACCGCCCTCGGCCGGGTCGTTGGTTCGCTCCACCGGGCCGGGCTCGTGCGGACGACCAGGGCGGTCCTGTTCCGGCGCGGCACGGATCCCTGGGAGAGCCATCTCAACGCCCCGCTCAACACCGTCGTCCCTGAGACGTCGACGCCGAGCCACCAGGGCCCCGACCTCCAGACGATCGTGCCCGACCTCGACGTCGTGACGATGGCCGCCAAAGGGCCGTTCGATCTCGGCCACGTCCACTTCACGATGGTCGAGACGACCCGTCCCACGAGCGTCGACGAGGTCCGCGACGTCCTCGGGGACGCGTCGCGGGTCGCGTTCGTGCGGGCCGACGAGGGGATCGTCGGCCAGAACTCGATCGTCGAGCTGATGCGTGACCTGGGCCGGCCGCGGGCCGACCTCTGGGAGGTCGCGCTGTGGGAGGACGCAATCGCGGTGCGACCCGACGGCGGCGAGATCTATCTCGTCTACCACGTCCCGAACGAGGCGATCGTCATCCCCGAGACGATCGACGCGATCCGGGCGATGACCGGCCTCGAGTCCGACGGCGCCCGCTCGATCGCGAAGACCGACGCCGCGCTCGGGATCCGGCGCCGGTTCGTGGGCACTCGGGAGCCGGCGGGGGCCGCGGGCCCCGGGTAGGCGAGGAGGACGGCCATGACAAACAGCGCAAAACGAACGCGGCTGCTCCGCGTCCACCTTCCGATCGCCGCCGACGCCCGGACGGACGACCGGCGCTTCGAGCGCCTGCTCGAGGCTCATCCCGGCATCCTCGGCGCGACGGCCGCGAAGGACGGTCGCCTGCTCATGATCGACTACGACCCGACGGTCATCGGGCTCGCGGATCTCGCATCGATCGTGCGCCTCGGCGGCCATCCGGTCGCCTATCCCGCGGGCTGACCGGCTCCTGTCCGCCCCGCTCGCTCGCGCACGTGATCGGCGGCAAACCAGCGGCGCGGCCGACGTCGCCGGGACGCATGGCCGGCGAGGAGGTCGGAAGGCGGTGAACTGCTCGAACGTCGCCCACCCTGAGGCGCCGGTCCGTCGGCCGCTTCATCGGGGCGCACGCATCGAGAGGTCACCCAGGACGGCGGCGACTGCCAGGCCGACCAACAGCATGGCAAGGGTGATGCTTGTGATGGCGACCTGCGCCACGGCGGAGGCCGTGGGGACCTCAGGCTGCTGCGCCGGATCGTGGCCGCCCTTCCCGAGCGCGCGCGATGAGCCCATGCCGTGCTTGAGCCCTGTCGCGACCAGCCACCAGTTGACCGGGTAGGCGAGCAAGCCGCCGACGATCGTGGCCAGCGACATCACGCCCCAGAAGCGAATGCTGGTTGGTTCCATCGCGCCCATGTCGCGGCTCATTAGCAGCACCATGACCGGGATCATGCCGGCCATCAGAGCATTCATCGACAGCCACTCGGGCAGGACCGTGGCGCGGACCGCCGCAAGATAGCTTCCGCCGCGCATCGCCTTCCTGAAGAGCGCCTGGAAGATCAGCAGGCCGAAGGTGAACCCCGCCGCATACTCGAAGACGAGGTCGACGCCCATCGGGAAGCCGATGGCGGTGGTGATCGCTCCGGCCACGATGATGCCGGTCGCGTCGCCGGCCAGGCAGTGGATCGTTGAGCCGAGGGCCTGCTTCCAGCGCGGCGCGACGAACGTCTGGTGGTCCTGCGCGCCGGGCTTCCGACACGACGCAAGGTACAGCGCGAGCCCAACCGGCCCGGTGTACAGCAGGACGAGCGTCCAGCCCAGCTTCATGACGCCCATCGCCGGGGTACGTGCAAGCAGGTCGTAGGCGACATAGGCGGTCGACGCCGCAGTGAGCAGGAACCAGACCGTCAGCACCGTGTCGAGCATCGGACCTCCGCTACAGCCTCGCCTACACTCCTTGCCGGCCGGGACATGGACGCGGCCCCGGGTGTGAAGGACCTGGCCGGCCGGGCGCCTGGCGAGCGACCTTTCCGGAGCGCGCGTCGCAGAGCGCGCGTACCGCCACGTTATCGATCGGCTCCGAGGGATTCGGCAGATGCACGGCCCTACTGAGGGTAAACGACCGCGTCCACGCTGCCTGTTACTCAGCCGCTCTTCAGGTTCGCATCACATCCGTCTCACGGTGTGGCCGCACGATCCGGCAGGTGACGGACGCAACGACCGTCCCCAGAATGATCTACGTCGGCGGGGTCCGTCCGACTCCGAGCCGGGAGCGTGATTCCAGCGACGAAAGACCCGGCCATCACATGACCAGGAGGTTGCGCCCATGACGGTCAAGAAGACCCCGGTTCACCGGGATGACGCCGCGAATGTACCGTCGCTCAGCAGGCTGCACGACATCGACCGGACCGTCTCCGCTTCCGCCGAGGACATCCGGGGGCGAATGGTCAAGGACAAGGACGGCCGGGATATCGGCAAGATCGAACACCTCCTGATCGACGATGTAGAACAGAAGGTCCGGTTCATGGAGGTCGGGTCCGGTGGCTTCCTGGGCCTCGGCGAGACAAAGTCGTTCATCCCCATCGAGGCGATCACGCGGATCACCGCTGACGAGGTCTACATCAGCCCCACCCGCGAGCACGTGGCCGATACCCCGCGCTACGACCCGGACCTGGTCGCGAAGGACCCCGGGTACTTCTTCGATCTGTACGCGTACTACGGATATGAGGGATGGGTGTCACCCCGCCGCTCGCCGGATATCCCTGCACCGAGCTCGAGACAACCTTCCGACAAGTGATCCGGCAGTGGGCGGTCCGGCGGTCCGTTCCGGGGACGGCGATCGTGGTGTAGCCATCCGGCTCGGCCGCACGCTGCGCGTCGCTGTCCGCGGCGTGACAGTCGGGTCATCGCGGAGCCATGGGGCGTCGGACTTCGGTGCGGTTCGCGATGAAGTCGAGGATGAGCCCGAAACCGGCGCACTCGACCCGCCGGGCCTCGCCGCGCCAGGGCCGGGCAGCGACTTCGTAGAGGAGCGGCTCGTCCGGCCGACCCACGACCTGCCCTCAGCCCGTCGTGAAGAGGCGATACACGACCGCACCGAGCACCAGGAAGGCCACCAGCAGGAGCGCGCCGGCGCCCCGGCCCCGGGCCCGTCCCAGGAACGAGCGGGCCAGGGGGATGAGCGCGATAGCGATGACTGCGTAGAGGAGGTGGAGGCCATCGGCCGGTCGTGATCCGGACGCGAGCATGAACAGCCCGCTCGCCGCGCCGACGATGACCAGGCTCGTCGCCGCGGCCTGGAACTGCTCGAACCTCGGACCGCCAGTTCGCCCCGAGCGCACCAGCACGGCCGACCAGATCACGCCGCCCGCGACGGCGGCCACGGCGGCGTACGCGAGGAGGCGATGAATCAAATCCGTGGTGGCGCCCTCAGTCGACCGGCTCACCGCGCAGGAGGTCCTCGAGAAGGCCCGGCGGGGCCGTCCGGATCCGGCCCTCGAGATCGAGGAAGGCGCCCCGCGCCCGGTCGGCCGCGACGAGCGACCCATCGGCCCGGCGAACCTCATGGTGCCACGTACCCGACACACGGCGCAGCTCGATGAGACGGCTCGTGACCGCGAGCTCGTCGTCCTCGCGGGCCGGTGCCCCCAGGACGAGATGGTGGCCCACGACGAAGGTGACGAAGTCTTCGGCCTCCATCCGCCGGCGAGGCCAGCCCGCACGATCGGCGGCCCGAAAGACGGCCTGCTCGAGCCACTGGAGGATGGCCTGCGGGCGAGCGCTGTCGTTCGGCCCGAGCTCGTGGCTGCGGACGGTATGGCTGACGCGGAACGCGCGGCCGGCGACGTCCCGATCGACCGCCGGCAGGTTGGCCTCGAGCCGCCGGCCGCCGAGCTGCCACAGCGCGCGGAGCTCGGCTGCCGTCCGGTGATCGACGCCGATCGTGTACCCGATGCGGCGCCGCGAGGCGGTCTGCTCGACGACGACGACGTCGACGTTGACGATGTCGTCCGGCACGACCGGCTCGCGGTAAGCGATCTCGACCGCTCGCAGCTCGCCCGCCGGCTGGCCCGCCGCGTCGTGCGCGGCCCGCATCAAGGCGAGGTAGGCGGCGTTGTTGACGTGGCCGTAGCGGTCGCAGTCGTCCCAGCGGGTGCGGACGCTCACCCGCACGCCGGCGGGCTCTCTTCGCGGTTCGGCGCTCATCGCTGCCAGGCGATGAGCGGCAGGGCTAGTGGACCTGCCTCGAACGTCATCCGTGGCACGACCCGCGCCGTGTACGCGTCGAGGTCCGCCGCGAGCTCGTTCAGCGGCGCGCGGTACTCGATCCAGCCGGCAGCGTTGCGCCGCCCGGCCTGCATTGGCACGGCGGTCGGCCCTTCCTCGTCCGGGCCGGGCTCCCGATAGAGCTGGACCGCCACGTCCACGGGGCGGAGCGCCCCGTGCCGGATCGGGACGACGACCCGCCCGCGACTCCCGGCGCCGCGAACGGCCGTGGGCCCGAACGCGATCGCGGGCCAGGCGTCGCGCAGTCGCCGGCGGTCCGCGGACTGCTCGACGGCCGCAGCCCCGTCTCGGTCGCCGAGCGCTTGGGCGCGCGACGCCGCCGGCAGGTAGTGACGCTCGACGTACTCGGCCACCATCCGGTTCGAGCTGAAGCGCGGCGTGAGGCGGGTCATCGAGGACCGCACCCTGGTGAGCCAGGATCGCGGCAGGCCACCCGCGTCGCGATCGTAGAAGGCCGGCACGATCTCGGTTTCGAGCAGGTCGAAGAGCCGGTCGGCCTCGGCCGCGTCGGGGGGATGGCCGCCGGCGGCGTCGGACAGCGCCCAGCCGACGGCCGGCTCGTACGCCTCGGCCCACCAGCCGTCAAGCTCGGACAGGTTGAGCCCGCCGTTGACGAGCACCTTCATCCCGCTCGTGCCGCTCGCCTCCATCGGGTAACGGGGCGTGTTCAGCCAGAGATCGACGCCCGCGACCAGATGGGCGGCGTGCTCGAGATCGTAGTCCTCCAGGAACACGACCCGGCGCCGGACCGCGGGGTCGTCGGCGAACCGGACGACCTCGGCGATGAGCGCCTTGCCGGCGTCGTCGCGCGGATGGGCCTTGCCGGCGATCACGAGCTGGACCGGACGGTCGGGATCGGTCAGCAGGCGGCGCAGACGCTCGGGCTGGCTGAGGAGGAGGGTCGGACGCTTGTATTCCGCGAAGCGGCGGGCGAAGCCGATCGTCAGGGCGTCCGGGTCGAGAACCGTCCGCGCCGCGGCGACCCGTTCGGTGGCCGCGCCGCGCTGGGCGAGGTGGACGACGAGGCGCCCACGCGCCCACTCCACGAGGCGGCCTCGCTCGCGCGTGCGAGCCGCCCAGAGCGCCTCGTCGGTGACGCCGTCGAGGCGCGCCCAGTCCTCGAGGTCGGGTTGGTCCCAGCAGGCCTCGCCGTAGCAGAGCTGCCAGACGTCGCGCATCGCGTCGGACACCCACGTCGCGACGTGGACGCCGTTCGTCACCGCGTCGATCGGGACCTCGCCTTCCGGCCAGCGCGGGAAGAGCCCCGCGAAGAGCCGGCGGCTGACCGCGCCGTGGAGCCGGCTGACGCCGTTGGCGGAGCCCGAGAACCGCAGCGCGAGGACCGCCATCTCGAGCGGCGCCGAGCGGTCGCCGGGGTGCGGCCGGCCGAGGTCCAGTAGCTCGTCGGCCGTGAGGCCGAGCTCGGTGGCGTAGGGCGAAAGATAGCGGCGGACGAGGTCCGGCTCGAATGCGTCGCAGCCGGCGGCAACTGGGGTGTGGGTCGTGAACACGTTGCCGCCGGCGGTCGCCACGCGGGCGACCTCAAAGCCCGCGCGGTGCTCGGTCATCCAGTCGCGCGCCCGCTCGAGCACGGCAAACGCCGCATGGCCCTCGTTGAGGTGGCACACCGGCGGACGAATTCCGAGCGCGACGAGCGCCCGCCAGCCGCCGATGCCGAGCGCCATCTCCTGTTGGAGGCGCATCTCCCGGTCGCCACCGTAGAGCTGGGCGGTGATGCCGCGGTCGGCGGGACCGTTGGCCGGCACGTTCGCATCGAGGAGGTAGAGGCTGACCCGCCCGACCTCGACCCGCCAGACGGCGAGGTTGAGCGTCCGCCCTGGCAGCGGGCAGCCGACGAGGAGCGGCCGGCCGGCGGCGTCCCGGACCCGCGTGATCGGCAGGAGGTCGAAGCGGTTCGGTGGGTAGTACTCGTGCTGCCAGCCCGACGCGTCGAGCTGCTGGCGGAAATAGCCCTCGGCGTAGAGGAGGCTCACCCCGACCAACGGCACCCCGAGCGAGCTTGCCGACTTCAGGTGCTCGCCGGCGAGGACCCCGAGCCCGCCCGAGTAGAGGGGCAGCGCCTCGTCAAGGCCGACCTCGGCACTGAAGTAGCCGACCAGTGGCTCGCGCGACCGGCCATGGGTTCGTCCGTACCACCCGATATCGGCGAGGTAGGCCGCTCGCTCGGCCGACAGCCGTTCGATCGTCGCCCCGAACGCTGGATCGGCCGCCAGTTCCTCGACGCGCTCGACCGGCGCGAGCCGGAGGATGGTCCACGGATCGTCGGCGCCCGTCAGGCGGCGATCGGGGTCGATCGCCCGGAACAGCGCCCGGATCTCTGGACGCCACGACCATCGGAGGTCGAGGGCCAGCGTGCGCAGCGATCCGACCACCGGACCGGCATCGTCGAAGGCAGCCCTGGGGGTCATTTCACCGTTCCTCTCCGCATTGCCCTGGTCGGCCCCTGATCCCGTGTGGATCCAGCCTCCTATGCGGGCCTGAGCCCGAGCTGAGGTCAGGGTGAGCCGCGCCTGAACCGGGCTCGACCGACCGACTGCGACATCCCGCGCTGGGCGTCACGCTTGGGTCGGGGCCGAGAGCGATCGCCATTGACATGGCGGGCGATGGTCCGAACGGACGGTCCGACTTCTGCCGGCCGTGACCGCATCAGGTCGCCTGCACGATTGCCAACACCGCGACCGTGATGGCCACGAGGCCCGCCGCCACGGCCGTCGCGGGCAGGCTCCGCGGCGATCGCCGGCGCTCTGCCCGCAGGCGCAGCAGGACCTGACGGATCAGCGCGTAGGCCGCGAACGCGGCGACGAAGAGGGCGCCGCCGATCGGAACCGCGTTGGCGAGGACGATGGCGAGGGACGCGACAGCCAGGGCGAGACCGGCAGCGGACTCGATGAGCTGGGTGGGGATTCGGCGGGCGCCGACCCGGCGGTCGGACGACCAGATGCCCCACCGTGACGCCGTACAGCGGCCGGCGCAACAGCCGGTGACGAAGCAACCGACCCGCCCGAGGGCCACGGCGAAGAAGATGCCAGGGGTGGTCGCATCGAGCACCCGACCGATCGGCTGATCCCAGGCGACCAGCGTAATGGCGGCCACGAGCGGGGCGACGACGAGGAAGCCGTCGACCGCCCAGCCGCCCTTGATCAGGGATTCGTCGGGGTGGAGGACGGCGTACCAGGCCTTGGCCCCGATGAGCCCTGCGACGAGCGCCACCACCGACGCCGCGAGTGGGGGTTCGAACGGCATGCCCGCGCGACCCAGGATCGCGGCTTGGAGCGCGAGGGCCACGACGAAGCCGACGACCGCCAGGGCGGTGTACACGCCGGGGACCACGGCAGGCTGCCGGGCCAAGGGGGCCGTGAGTGCCCAGCGCGTCTTGATCGGGGCGACGGGCGCCGTCGACACCGACCAGCGACGCCACGACCACGTCGCGGGCTGGATCGGGGGGAGGGCGACCGTCCGCGGGTTGGCCGACCGTCCGCCCGGGGAGGTAGGGATCAACCGGGCGTCGACCTCCCATTCGCCGTGCTCGAGGCCGTACACCCAGGCCGTGAGCGAGACGGGCCCCGTGCCCGGCACGACGCCCTCGATGGTCTCGTCCCTGATGAAGCTGTCGCCCGGCCTGGGCGTGCCGCGAATACCGACCCGCCGACCGGTGAGCCGGACCTTGGCGTCGTAGGGCTCGCCGCCATCCCCCGAGTCGAACCAGTAGGTGACGACGAGCGCCTCAGGCTCGGCCGCCTCCGACGCCCGGCTGGCACCCCCGGCGCGTGCACTGACGGGAGCAGCCTGCCGCTGCGAGGTTGCGACGAGGGGCTGGTGCCGGCGCCGGGGTTTCGTAGCGCTGGAACTGGATCGCCGCCGCGCCACTTATCGGCCCACGATGAGGATATAGCCGCCGACCATCGCGATCAGGCCGATCGCGATCCCGAGCGCATAGTTCTGGACGCGGCCCGTCTGAATGACCCTCAACCGGTCGCCGGCGCCGACCGTCAGCCGGCCGAGACCGTTGACGACCCCGTCGACGACGCGCTCGTCGAACCCCTTCGCGCCCCTCGCCACGTGGCCACCGATCCGGACAAACAGCAGGTCGTTGATGTCGTCGAACCACCACTTGTTCAGCGAAGCGCGGTAGAGGAATCGCGACAGGGCGCTCCGACGGACCACGGCGTCGACGGACGCGGGATCGGGCGCATGGCGCAGCCCGAGCGGCAAGAGCTCAACGCCAAACAGCCGCCAAGCCGCCACGAGCCCGAAGCTCGCGATGCCGACCGACGCCAGAACGAGGACGCCGTCGATCCCGAAGAGCCGATACGCGCTCTCCGTGTGGGGTCCGAGCGCGATGGCCGCTTCGAAGACCGGGTCGAGCCAGCGGGCGATGAGGCCGCTCTCGGGTGGGATGCCGACGAGGACGCCGATCACGACCGTCCCAGCGGCGAGGAGGACGAGCGGGACGGTCATCGATCGCGGCGATTCGTGGACGTTGGACTCAACCGCCGGATCGACCCGGCTCGGGCCCCAGAACGTGAGGCCGATCAGCCGGAACATGTAGAAGGCGGTCATGCCGGCGACGAGCAAGCCGATCGCCCAGACCACGACGAAGCCGTTCTTGAAGGCCTCGCCCAGGATCTCGTCCTTGCTGAAGAACGGCACGAGCGGCGGGATGCCGGCCATGGCGAGGGCGCCGATCAGCATCGTCGCGTAGGTGATCGGGATCTTCCTGGCGAGGCCGCCCATCCGGCGCATGTCCTGCTCGTCCTCGACGGCGTGGATGACCGAGCCGGAGCCGAGGAAGAGGAGCCCCTTCGTGAAGCCCTGGGCGAGCAGGTGGAACACCGCGGCGACCCAGGCGCCGACGCCGAGCGCCGCGAACATGTAGCCGAGCTGGCTGAGGGTCGAGTAGGCGAGGACGCGCTTGATGTCCGTCTGGGTCAGCGCGATCGAGGCGGCGAGGATCGCGGTGAAGATCCCGATCGAGGCGACGACGAGCATCGCGTCGGGCGCCGCGGCGAATAGGCTATTCGTGCGCGCGACGAGGTAGACGCCGGCGTTAACCATCGTCGCGGCATGGATGAGGGCCGACACCGGCGTCGGGCCCTCCATCGCGTCGGGCAGCCAGACGTGGAGCGGGAACTGGGCGCTCTTGCCGACGGCGCCGGCAAAGACCAGCAGTGCGATCCCGGTGACCATCCAGGGCGCGAGCTCGCCGCTCGCCGCCTTGTCGGCGATCCCGTCGACCGCCGGCCCGATGTCGAGCGTGCCGACCGTCGTCCAGATGGCGAAGATCCCGAGCGCGAACCCGACGTCGCCGACGCGGTTGACGATGAAGGCCTTCTTCGCCGCCAGAGCAGCCGAACGACGCCGGTACCAGAAGCCGATCAGCAGGTAGCTCGACAGCCCGACGAGCTCCCAGCCGGCGAAGAGCAGTGCGAAGTTGCCCGCCAGGACCAGCAGGAGCATCGAGAACATGAAGAGGTTCAGGTAGGCGAAGAACCGCCAGCGGCCGGGGTCATGGGCCATGTAGCCGATCGAGTAGACGTGGACGAGCATGCCCACCGTGGTCACGACGAACAGGAGGACGGCCGTCAACTGGTCGACCACGAGGTTGACGTCGATTTGGAGCGCGCCCGCGGGAATCCAGCGCCAGAGCGCGAAGGTCAGGCCCTCTTCACCGTAGGCGCCGCCGAGCGCGCGGGCGATCACGATCAGCGCGTCGAGCCACGTGACGACGACGAGCGGGACCGCGACGGCCCAGGGCCGCGCCGTCATTCGGCGACCCACGAGGGCCGTGACGACGAAGCCGGCCAGCGGCAGGGCAAGGAGCAGGCTGACCGCCAGTTCGTCGGGCACCCAGAGACCTCAAAGCGAGCCGGAAGGGAGGGACTACTACACACCCATAGTACATGGACTGCCAGTCGCGTCCTCCGTTGCAGACCGGGTCCCTCACGAGTCGAACCGAGCTTCTCAGCCCGCTCTCACCTCCGACTCACCGGTGCTTCAGCCCGCCCACCCAGCGTTCGAAGGCACGCTGGGAGGCTCGATTCCCCGATGAAGCCAATCGTCGTCTCGAAGAACCTCGGGGCGCTTGTCGCCGGCCTTGCCGTCATTGGCCTCGCTGCGGGGTGTGCGGGTCAGTCCGCCGGGTCGCGATCCGCGGAGATCGTCCTCGAGGACCTGCGGTTCACACCGAATCGGATCGATGCGCGGGTTGGAGTGCCGCTCACCGTCCGCCTGACGAACCGCGGCACCGAGCGCCACGACCTGAACTTCCCGTCGCTCCACATGCCGGGCCTCGAAGGCGTCGAAGCGATCCTCGAGCCGGGCGAGACGCGGTCCATCACCCTGATCTTCGACGAACCCGGCACGCATACGTTCATCTGCTCCCTCCCCGGCCACGCGGCATCCGGAATGACCGGCGCCGCCTTCGTGTCACCGTGAGCGGGTCGAGCGACCCGGCTCGAGGTGCCGCCGTCAGGCACGTCCAGCGTGCCGGCGGCCAGGTCGCCGCACTCGGCGGCATGATCGCGGCCCGCCGGCCCTTTGCCGAGGTCGCCCAACAGCTCCTGGCAGCCCGTGGGTCGCTCGACTCGCTCCTCGTGCGGCTCGTCGAGATCGAGCTCGACGACTGCCTGCCCGCCGCCGCGACGCGCGGCGAGGTCGACGAGCTGCTTCGAACCGCGCTCGGCCGCAGCGCGCCGGCTCGGGCCACGCGGCGCCAACCGCGCGCGAGGCATGGATCATCCCGCACCCCCATCGGAGGACCGACCCCGCCATGAGCCGACGATCTCGCACCGCTCGTTTCGCCACGACGCGGACCCCGACACGTCAGGGTGGACCACCCCCGCGCCCTGAGGCGCGAAGGGCCGAACCGCCGTCGCGGACCCGGCCCGTCCGGCTCGCCATCTTCGCCGGGCTCGTCCTCCTCGTCGGCGGAGTCGCAATCGGCCTCGTCGTGACGCGGCTTCAGGGTCCCGGCGCCACGGATGCGGCGGCCATCCAGGTCCGCGCCAGCATGGGCGGCTTCGATCCGCCGGCCCTGACCGTCAAGGCGGGCCAGACCGTGAGGGTCGAGTTGACCAGCATGGACACCTCGATGCACAGCGACGGCGGCGGCTGGCACCAGTTTGCGATCGACGCCCTCGACATCGATTGGAAGGTCGGGCCGCTGAGCAGCCAGGTGTTCGAGTTCACGGCACCCGGAACAGCCGGCACGTACGACTGGTACTGCGACATTTGCTGCGGCGGTAAGGAGAACCCGTCGATGCAGGGCAAGCTCACGGTCACCGCCTGATGCCGGCGGCGACGCGACCGTCCGCCTTCATCCGGCCGCGCCTGCTCCTGCTCATCGTCGGCGTCGTCGTGGCCGCCTCGGCCGCGGCGATCGCCGTCGCCCGCCCGGCGAGCATGGCGAACCACCCGGGGCTTGCCGAGCTGAGCGTCCCGGTCGTCATCGGGGCGGGCATTCTGGACGGCTTCAACCCGTGCGCCTTCGGCGTCCTGATCCTGTTCGCGACGTTCGCCCTCGGGCTGGCCGCCCAGCAGTCGCTCCCGACCGCGCGCGCCGGTGGGGTGCCCGACACGCGCGCGGCGAGCCGGACGGTGCTCGGCCTCGGAAGCATCTTCGTGGCGGGCGTCCTCGTGACGTACTTCCTGCTCGGGCTCGGGCTCATGACCGCCGTCGAGAGCCTCACCAACTTCGGCGGCAACCACCTGCCGAGCCGGATCGCAGCGCTGGTTGCGATCGGCCTCGGACTGTGGATGATCCGGGACGTCATCCTCCCGGATGCCTCGTGGAAGCTCGAGGCGCCGCACGCGCTGCACGGCCGGATGCGCTCGTGGGCGCGAACGAGCTCGCCGATCGCCCTGTTCGGGGGCGGGGTGCTGATCGGCTTGTGCACCGTGCCGTGCAGCGGCGCGGTGTACCTGGGCGTCGTCGCGCTGCTCGGCGCAAGCGGCACGGTCGCCGCCGGCCTCGGCGGACTCGCGCTCTACAACCTCGCCTACATCACACCGCTCGTCGCGCTCCTCGTCCTCGCCAGCCGGCCAGGCCTCATCCGTGTCGTCAACCGCTGGCATCTCGAGCATGCAGGCGGGACCAAGCTGGTCCTGGCGATCGTCGTCCTCGCACTCGGATTTGCGATCCTGCTCACGGTATGAGCGAACCGCCAACCGCGCGCGAGCAGCCGCCGGCCCCCCAGCCGCCGACCCGCCAGCCGCCAGGCCGCCCTCCTCCGCGCGACCCACGGCCACTCAGCCGGCGCGAGGTCGGCATGCTCATGCTTGTCTGGACCGCGGCCATCGGCGGCTTGCTTGCAGTCACCGTCCTCAACGGGGCCATCGGGCCGCCCGCTCTCGTGCTCGCGGTCGGCGGGCTCTTTGCGGCGATCTGGCTGTTTGGCCTGCTGATCCTCGGGCTGTTCCTGGTCTCTGGCGAGTGATCGCCGGGGCGCCTACCGCGCCCAGTCAAGCCGGAGTGGATCGATGAGCTCCCCGCCCATCCTGATCCGCAGGTCGAGATGCGGACCGGTCGCCCAGCCGGTCGCGCCCACCGCCGCGATCTGCTCACCCCGGGCGACCTCCTGGCCCACCCGAACGGTGACCACACGGTTGTGGTTGTACGTCGAGACCATCCCGTCGGGGTGCCGGATCACGACGACGTAGCCGCCACCGTTCGTCTTCCAACCGGCCCAGGTCACGACCCCGGCGCCGATGGCGCGCACCGGCGTGCCCGCTCGAGCGGCGACGTCGATGCCCGGGTGGGCCGCAGAGAAACGCGTCGTGATCGTGCCCCGGACCGGCAACGGCCAGAGGTGAGTGGCGGATCTGGGCGAGGTGTCGCGTTGCGTGCTCGCCTTGGGGGTTGGTGCTGGTGTGGGCATCGGCCGACCGCCCGGGACGAGCACCCGCTGGCCGGCGACGATCCGGCGCGGGTCGAGGTCGGGGTTCCACTGGAGGATCAGGTCGAGATCGGCCCGATGCCAGGCCGCGATCTGCCACAGCGTGTCGCCGGTCCGGACGACATGCTCGGGACCCTCAGGAGCGGTCGGCTCCGACGTCGGCGTCCGGCGGACGAGCAGTCGCGGCAGGATCTCGCCCGTGGGAGCCGGCGGCGTCGGACTCGATGTCGCCCGCGCCTCCGCGCCGTTCAGTGGCCCGACAGGCCGGAATGCCTCCGGCGGCAAGGGGCTCGGGTTGGACGGTGGCGTGGCGTGGCTCGTCGCCGCCACGAGTGACAGCACGGTGATCGCCGCGACGGTGACCGCGGCGAGCGGGGCCAGGCGTCGCAACAGCACGGGCGTTGGTCGCAGCACCGGACGTCTGGATGGCTCAGGCAACTCGATCCTCCTCGCGGACACCCGCGACCAGATGCGCGCCACGCCCGGGGCGGGGCGGCGTGGTCGCGCTGGAAACAGGGGACGGCGCGGACCATCCCGGTCCCTGCTGAGAAGCACCTGAGGCAGCGCTTGCCCGGGCATGAGAAATGGGGTCCCTGGCCCCGCCGGGGCCGCAGTCCTCGGCCACGCTTTCTCAGCCGAGCGTTAGGGAATCCTCATCGGAGCCTCAGGTCTGAGGGCTGAACTCCGAGCATGCCGGACCTGTTGCTGATCCTGCTCCTCGTCGCCGCCATCCTGTTGGTTGCGGACCTGCTGCTCGCGGGCGGCGCAATGACGATGGCGGGCATGTCGGCGATGACGACCGTCGTCGCTCACCCATTGGTGGCGGGGGCGCTCGTGCTGCTCATCGTCGTGCTGGTGCTTCTGCTGGGCGGTTGGACGTAGCCATGCTCGAGCAGGGTGCCCGTGCGCGCCTCGACCCGGCGGGGCACCAGGTCGTCGACGTCCGCGTGGACCGGGGCTATCACCCGAGCACGATCGTCGCGCGCGCGTACGTCCCGCTCCGCCTCGTGTTCCGGCGTGAGGATGCCGACGCCTGCTCCGAGCGCGTCGTCTTCTCGTCGCCCCACATCGAGCGCCGCCTCGCGGCGGCCGGGCCGACCACGATCGAGCTGCCCGCCCAGCCGCCCGGCGAGGTCCGCTTCACCTGCGGCATGGGCCGTTACCGGGGTCGGATCGAGCTTGTCGCGAAACGCGCACCGTCATGGCTCAGGAGGCTCCGCGAACGAGTCTCGCGTCTCGAGACCCCGCTCGGGACGGCGTTCGTCCTGTGGATCTGCTCGCTCCCGCTCATCGCCCTGCTCGCCGTCCTGGCCCTTGACGTCACCGCGGCGATCGCCGCCGCTGGCGCGGCCCTGATCGCGTGGGTCGCCGGCTGCATGTGGGCGTATGGCCGCTCCCCCGAGCCGACCTAGGAGCCGCGATGCCGTTCGTCATCGACATCGATCCCGTCGCATTCAACCTGCTCGGGATCCCCGTGCGCTGGTACGGGCTGATCCTCGTCGGCGCCGCGGCGGTGGCGATCTGGCTCGCCCAACGCGAGGGACGACGGCGCGGCATCGGGCCGCACGTCGTCTCCGACGCCGTCGTCTGGGTCGCCGTCGCGGCTCTCGTCGGCGGGCGCCTCCTGTATGTCATCCAGAACGAGCTCGGCACACTCGCCGAGCATCCGACGCACATCCTCATGGTCTGGATGGGCGGGCTGTCGTTCTACGGCGGCCTGATCGGCACCCTCCTCGCACTGGTCGTCTTCGCGCGCCGGCGGGGTCTGCCGCTGCTGGCCGTATTCGACGTCGCAGCGCCCGCGGCCGCGATCGGCCAGGCGATCGGCCATCTGGGCTGCTTGATCGGTGGCGACTCGTACGGGGTCGCGACGGACCTGCCGTGGGCGGTCATCTACCGGAACGCCGACGCCATGGCGCCGCAGGGAATCCCGCTCCATCCGACGCAGGCCTACGAGGCGATCCTCCTCGGGTTCCTCTTCGTCGGACTGTGGGTC
The DNA here is from genome assembly GCA_012026785.1 of Chloroflexota bacterium. GTDB lineage: Bacteria > Chloroflexota > Limnocylindria > Limnocylindrales > CSP1-4 > UBA5189. The sequence goes on from VEOW01000236.1 coordinate 27,025, forward strand.
GGCCGCCGGCGACTGGGGCGCCTGGGCGACGGGTCGGTTGCGGCTGCGTACCTCCTTGGACTCGCCGTGGTCCGGTTCGGGCTCTTCTTCCTGCGCGACGAGCCGGCGGTCCTCTTCGGCCTGAAGACCGCGCAGCTGCTCGGTCTCGGCATCGCGGTTCTCGCGATCGGCCTGTTCGTGGCCGCGCGCCGAGCTCGGGACTCATCCATCTCGCTCTCACTGGAGGCCAGTCGACCATGACCGCACACGCTCACGATCCCGCCGCCGTCAGCGGAGCCACACCGGAGTCCGCCCCGGACGGCGGCGCATCGACGTCACCGACGCGACCCAGGTGGCTGCTGCCCGGATTGACGATCGCGCTCGTCGCTGGAGCCCTCGTCGCCGCCGGGGTGGTCCCCCTGTCGACCGTCCTGTACGCGGGCCTGTTCGGCGGCATGATCTTCATGCACGTTGGCGGCCACGGCCACGGCGGACACGGTGGCGGTGGTCACGGCGGGCACGCGGCGCACTCCGGCGGGACGAATGACACCGATGATCTCAGCCCGGGCTCATCCGGCTCTCAGCCCACGGACCCAGGCTCGGCTGTGGGGCTCGATGCGCGAGCCGGCCACGACTCCACGGATAGCGAGACCGAACGACATGACCAGCACAGCTCACACGGCTGCCATTGACCACGCCGGGCATGGTCCCGGTATGAGCAGCGCTTCCCAGGCCGCGACCTCCCCCGCCGGAGACCGCCACGCCGAATACCGCGCGCTCATGCGCAAGTGGTGGTTCGGCGCCGCGGGCGGCGGGCCCACGATGATCCTGTCCTACCCATGGCTGATCCCGGGGCTGCGGGACGTCTTCCCGCGTGGGAGCGAGGCGCTGTGGTGGCTGTGGGTCGCGATGGGCGTCGCCTCGCTCGCGGTGATCGTCTACTCGGGCAACCAGTTCTTCACCGGGGCCTGGGAGGCGCTGAAGCACCGCTCGGCGAACATGCACACGCTGATCGCCATCGGGACCGGCACCGCCTGGATCTACTCGACCGTCGCGCTCCTGTTCCCGCAACTCTTCCCGTCGGAGGCGATGACCGACGTCTACTACGACGTGACGGTGGTCGTGACCGCCCTCGTCGTGCTCGGCATGGCCATGGAGGTCAAGGCCCGCGGCCGGACGAGCGAGGCGATCGAGAAGCTCATCGGGCTCCAGCCCAAGACCGCCCGGATCGTGCGCGACGGCGCAGAGCTCGAGGTCGCGGTCGATCAGGTCGTCGTCGGCGACATCGTCGTCGTCCGGCCGGGCTCGAAGGTCCCGGTCGACGGCGTCGTCGTCGCGGGCGCATCGGCCGTCGACGAGTCGATGATCACCGGCGAGTCGATGCCGGTCGCCAAGGGCGCCGGCGACGAGGTCATCGGGGCGACGATGAACACGACCGGCAGCTTCCGCTTCCGGGCGACCAAGGTCGGGGCCGACACGGCGCTGGCGACGATCGTCCGAATGGTCGGCGACGCGCAGGCCTCGAAGGTGCCGATCCAGCGGATCGTCGACGTCGTGTCGGGCTACTTCACGCCGGCCGTCGTGATCGCTTCGATCCTGGGGTTCGTCATCTGGTACGACTTCGGCCCGGCGCCGGCGTTCACCTACGCGACGATCGTCGCCGTCACGACGCTCATCATCGCCTGCCCGTGCGCCCTCGGGATGGCGACGCCGATGTCGCTCACGACCGGCGTCGGCCTCGCCGCCAGCCACGGGATCCTCATTCGCTCCGGCGACGCACTGCAGGCCGCCAAGAAGATCGACACGATCGTCCTCGACAAGACGGGCACGATCACCGTCGGCAAGCCCGCGATCACCGACGTCGTCCCGGCCGAGGGCTTCGAGCCCGACACGGTCCTGGCCCTTGCGGCCGCCGCCGAGCGCGACTCGGAGCACCCGCTCGCCGCGGCGATCCTCGAGGCGGCGGACGAGCGGGGCGTCACGCGCATTGCCGTCACCCGGTTCGAGGCCGTTCCCGGCCACGGCATCCGTGCCTGGCTCGGGTCGAAGCGGATCCTCGTCGGCAACCGGATCTTCCTCGAGGCGGGCGGCGCGAAGGCGGAGGCCCTGCAGGGCGAGGCCGTTCGCCTTGCCGACGAGGGCAAGACGCCCGTGTTCGTCGCGCTCGACGATCGTGCCGCCGGCGTCCTGGCCATCGCGGATCCGGTCAAGGCTGACTCCGAGGCCGCGATCGCCGCGCTTCGCAGGCTCGGCCTCCAGGTCGTGATGATCACCGGCGACAACCACCGGACGGCCGATGCGATCGCCCGCCGGGTCGGCGTCGACCGCGTTCTGGCCGAGGTCCTGCCCCAGGACAAGGCCCACGAGGTCCGAAAGCTCCAGCTCGAGGGCCGGACCGTGGCGATGGTCGGCGACGGCATCAACGACGCGCCGGCCCTGGCCCAGTCCGACGTCGGCTTCGCAATCGGCACGGGCACCGCCGTCGCGATCGAGGCGTCGGACGTCACGCTCATCTCCGGGTCGCTGCGCGGCGTCGTGTCGGCGATCGCGATCAGCCGGGCGACGATGCGCAACGTCTACCAGAACCTCTTCGGCGCGTTCGTCTACAACGGCCTCGGCCTGCCGATCGCGCTCGGCGTTCTCTACCCGTTCATCGGGCTGCTGCTCAGCCCGATCCTGGCCGCGCTGGCGATGTCGTTCAGCTCGGTCACCGTCATCAGCAACGCCAACCGCCTGAAGCGGTTCCGGCTGTCGGAGGTTCCCGCATGACTCCCGATCAGATCCTCGTTACCGTGGCTGGCTTGGCACTCGCGGCCGGTGTCGCCTGGTTCTTCTGGTTCAAGCGGACCGAGGGCGTCAAGGCGGCGACCGTCTCGGACGGCTTCCAGGAGCAGATGATCCTCGTCAAGGGCGGCTACACCCCCGACACGATCCGCGTCGCCGCCGGCCGTCCCGTCCGGCTGCTGTTCCGCCGCGAGGAGACCGCGGCCTGCTCCGAGCAGGTCGTCCTGGCCGACTTCGGCAAGTCGGCGCCGCTGCCGACAGGGACGGTCGTCCCGCTCGAGTTCATGCCCGGCGACCCCGGCGAGCATGAGTTCACGTGCCAGATGGGCATGCTCCGGGGCCGGATCATCGTGGAGGCGGCGTGATGGCCATCGCAACCGAACTCGTGGTTCTCGACTCCAGCGATCAGGCGGCGGCGGTCTGCGTCGTCTGCGGCAACGACATTGCGGCGGGCGAGGGGGTCACGGCGTCCTACCGCGGCAGGGTGTTCCGATTCAAGTGCCCAGGCTGCTTCTCGAGATTCCAGGCCGATCCCGAGCCGTTCCTCGCCGGTAAGACGGGCGGCTGCTGCGGTGGCGCACATGATCACTCGCCGGCGAGCGAATGGCGGTGCGACTGACTCCTGGTTTTGAATCCAGCCCGGTGGTAGCGGCACCGGTACGAGTAGCTGCCGGCTGTGTGAGAACGCCGTTCGGCGACGACGACCAGGACGCTGGTCACGACCGGCAAGTACCGCGTGGCGACAGATTCCTTTCGAGCGGGCCCAGGTCGGGCGCATTCGGGCGGTCATTCACGCTGCGCCCTCCGCAAGCGTCTGACAGCCTCGCGACTTCGTGCACCCTTGATCGCGCGCCGGCACTCGGTGCAGCGCTGTTGAATCGGTGATGTCCGCTCTACGACCTGGTGGCACGTTGCGCACTCTAGAAGCGCGATCTTCAGCCACTCGCGCGATCGAGTGGGGTGGGGGAGCGAGATCTCGCTTGAGGTCGTGCCCAGCAGATTCAGTACACGGCCGGCTCCCGCCCTCGCCGAGGACCTTTAACGCGCGGACGGCGCGCTTGGGACGTGCGCCAGCTTCGGGATAACGTGGCAGATGCCTGAGGGGTCGCAGTCCCGCGCCTGAAGGCGCGCCGCCCGCTTCTGCAGCTGCGCCAGCTCCCGCTCCAGCGCCTGCAGCTCGGCGATCCGGGCCCGAACCTCGGCGTGGCGGCGGTCGATAAGCTCGGTCACGACCCGGCACGGCGCCTCGCCGGCGTCGCGGACGCCCAGCACCTGACCTACTTCGGCGAGGGTCAGCCCGACCGCCTGGGCGGAGCGGATAAAGGTCAGGCGGTCGACGGTGTCATCGGCGTACGACCGATAGCCCGACGCCGTCCGGCCTGGCGGGGGTAGCAGCCCGAGCTGCTCGTAGTAGCGAACGGCGGAGGGGGCGAGGTCCGTCCGGCGGGCGAGTTCTCCAATGCGCATGGCCCCGATGATAGACCGCTTGACATTCAACCGTACTTGAAGGTCTAGGGTGCAGCCAGATCAAGAACGGACCTTGGAGCAGACCGACATGGAGACCATTCAGCTCTTTACCGCGGAGCTGCGGTACACCGACGAGACAATGCCGGTCGTGCCGCCGGAGGGCCGCGAGGGCGAGCTCATCGGCAGCGGCGTCGGCCGCGGCGAGGGCAGGCTGCTGTCTGGCGACCTGCGCTGGTCGTTCTACGCGGCGGATTGCGCATACCTTGCCCTCCGCGCCGGGTTCACCAACCCGGTCGACGAGCTGTGCCGAACCAACCCGGGGGGCGAGATCCACACCGATGACGGGGCCGTCATCCGCTGGGACGCCAAGGGCTTCGGGTTGCGCGGCGCGGATCCCGAGCGGCCGCACCGCTGGCGGATGGCGTCGGCACTGGTGTTCGACACCGATGACGACCGCTACGCCTGGCTCAACCGCGCCCTGGTCGTCTGGCAGGGCGAGTTCGACGAGACACAAGGCGCTGCCACCTACACCGCCTGGCTGGCCGCCGATGACGTGCCGATGGCGCTGCGGGCGGCGGCCTGATTGACTCCGAGATCGCATGAAGGACGACCTCTTCGTGTTTGGCGCCGCGGCGGTCGGGGTCGTCTGCTGCCTCGGGCTCTCGCTCCTCGCGGCGGCGGGCTCCACGGCCGCGCTCGGCCTCGCCGGGGTCGCGCTGCCCGCGGCGGCGCTGCTCGGGATCGGCGGCTGGACCGCCTGGTTACCCGCAACGACATCGATAGGGAGTCACGAATGACCGACGAGCAACCGATTGTCTACATCGACCTCGGCGTCGGGGGGATGCCCTGCGATGACTGCGTCGTCCGGGTCACCGAGGCCCTGGAGTCCGTGCCGGGCGTCACGGACGCCGCGGTCGATCTCGGCAGCCGCAGCGCGGTCGTTAGGGCTCGAGCCGACGTCGAGGGCTCTGCCCTGGCGCGTGCCGTCCGCGCCACCGGCCAGTACAACGCCTTCGAGCGGCGACGGCGGCCCGCTGCCGATGCCTGACCCCTACGACCTGCTGATCCTCGGTTCGGGCTCAACCGCCTTTGCGGCGGCGATCAAGGCGAACGAGCTCGGCGCTCGGGGCGCCATGGTCGAGCGGAGGAAGCTCGGAGGAACGTGCGCCAACCGCGGCTGCCTGCCGTCGAAGAACCTCATCGAGGCGGCCCGCATCGTGTGGGAGGCCGCCCATCCCCGCTACGACGGCCTGGCGGCGGCCAAGGTCGAGGTCGACTTCCCGGCGCTCGTCCGCCAGAAGGACGACGTCGTTCGCGACTACCGCACCAAGAAGTACGCCGCGGTCGCCGAGGGCAGCGGCGTCGAGGTCCTGAGCGGCGACGCGCGGCTCACCGGTCCGCACACGATCGCCCTCGACGGCCGGACCATCGAGGCCGACCGGCTGCTGATCGCGACGGGCAGCCGCCCGAAGGTCCCGCCGATCGCCGGGCTCGACTCTGTGCCCTATCTGACCAGCGACCTCCTCGAGGCCGACGAGGCAGGGCGCCTCGACGAGCTCCCCGAGTCGCTCGTCGTCCTCGGCGGCGGCTATGTCGCGGTCGAGCTGGCCCAGCTGTTCGCCCGCCTCGGCAGTCGCGTCACGCTCGTCGCGCGTTCCGGCCTGCTTCGGGGCTACGAGCCGATGCTCGGCGAGACCCTGGCTGAGGCCTTCCGCTCGGAAGGGATCGAGGTCGTCACCAGCGCGCGCGTGGAGCGCGTCTCGAGCGACGGCGGCGGGGTGGCCGTCGCCGTCGAGACGCCCGCCGCCGGCCGGATCATCCGAGCCGAGCGGCTCCTCGTCGCGACGGGGCGGACGCCGAACACCGAGGACCTCGACCTGGCCGCCGCCGCCGTCGCCGCGGACGGCGACGGCTTTGTAACAGTCAACGCCGAACTCCGAACGAACCAGCCGCACATCTGGGCCGCCGGCGACGTCATCGGCCGCCAGCACGGCTCGCAGATGGCGACCCCGGTCGGCGCCCGCCAGGGCCGGATCGTCGCCGAGAACGTGCTCGCCGATGCGGGCCGCCGCTTCGACGGCTCGGTCATCCCCCGCGCGATCTTCGTCGACCCCCCGATCGGCGTCGTCGGCCTGACCGAGGCCGAGGTCAGGGCCAGGCATCTCCCGGCGGTGACGGCGACGACCCCCCTCGGGTATGTGCCGCGGGCCGGGGCGATCCACCGGCCAGAGGGCTTCGTGAAGATGATCGCCTCGACGATCGATGAGCGGATCCTCGGCGTCCACGTCATCGGCGAGTCGGCGCCCGAGATCATCCATGAGGCGGCGATGGCGATGCATTTCAAGGCGACCATCAGCGACTTCCTTGAGCTCATCCACGTCTACCCGACAATGGCCGAGGCGCTCAAGATCGGCGCCCAGGCCTTCAGCCGCGACGTCTCCAAGCTGTCGTGCTGCGCGGAGTGAGTGCCATGGCTGATACGTTCGATCTCGTCATCATCGGCGCCGGCGAGGCCGGCCAGGCCGCCGCGTACGCCGCTCGTGGCCGCGGCGCGCGGGTGGCCATCGTCGATCGCGAGCTGTTCGGCGGCTCGTGCCCGTTCTGGGCGTGCATGCCGTCGAAGGCGCTGCTCCACGCCGCCGCCGTCCACGCCCGTGGCGGCGACTTCCCCTGGCCGCGCGCTTCGGACTTTCGCGACTGGATGATCGTCCGCGAGCGGCCGCGCGACTGGCCCGATGACAGCGGCCACGTCAACGACCTCGACTCAGCGGGGGCGGAGGTGATCCGGGGAGATGCCCGGCTCGACGGCCCCGGCCGGGTCGTCGTCCGCAGCGACCGCGAGGAGCGGTCACTGGCGGCCAAGGCGATCCTCGTCGCGGTGGGCGCGAACTCGACGATCCCCGACGACATCGAGGGCCTCGATCAGATCCGGCCCTGGACGAACCGCGAGGCGACGTCGGCCCGCGAGCTGCCCGGGAGCCTGGTCGTCCTTGGTGCAGGGCCGACCGGGGTCGAGATGTCGCAGGTCTTCGCCCGCTACGGCGTCCCGACCGTGCTCGTCTCACCCCACGATCGGGTCAACCCCAGGGACCATCCGCGCAGCTCGGCGGCGCTCGACGCCGCGCTGCGTCACGACGGGGTTGACGTCCGCACCGGCGTCCGCGCGACTCGGATCCGCGCACGTGGCGGACGCGACCACGCGCACGCGATCGAGCTGTCCGACGGTGCGACGGTCGAGGGTCACGAGATCCTGCTCGCGGTCGGGCGGACCCACCCGCTCCAGAATCTCGGGCTCGAGACGGTCGGCGTCCACGTTGACGACGGAGTGGTCCACCCCGACGACCGCCTCCGGATCGCCGACGGCGTGTTCGTCGCCGGCGACCCGGCCGGGCCGGAGATGCACACCCACCTCGCCGTCTACCAGGGCGAGATGGCGGCCCGCATCGCGCTCGGCGAGGACGTCCGGCCCGACCATTCCGCGATCCCGCACGCCACCTACACCGAGCCGCCGACGGCCGGCGTGGGGCTCCAGGCCGAGGAGGCGCAGGAGCGCGGGCTCGACGCGTTCGAGGAGACCGCCGACTACGCCACCAGCGCGCCCGGCTACATCGCCGAGTCGGCGGGGCACGTCACGATCGTCGTCGACCGCCGCGCGCGGATCCTGCTTGGCGCGTTCATCGCCGCCCCCGGCGCCGCCGACGCGATCGGCGAGGCCGTCCTGGCGGTCAAGACCCGGATACCGCTGGATGTCCTGGCCGACACCATCCATCCATTCCCGACCACCGTCCGGGTTCTGGGCGGGCTCTTCGGCAAGGCCGCCCGCCGAAACGACTGACGCACGTACGAGGAAGGAGACCCAGATGACCGATGCCCTCGACCGCCACCCAGGTCTGCCCGCCGCCGATCTCCACGAGCGGATCCGGGAGGTGGCCTTCGCCCTGCTCCTGACCGAGCGACGGCCGATCGGGCCCGACGAGATCGCGGCCGCGACGGGCAGTCCGGACGCCATCCTGTCTGGGATGCTCGACCGGCTCGCGGCTGCGGGCTGGATCGACCGCGACCAGGCGGGGCGGGTCACCGGCTCGGCCGGCCTCAGCCTGACGACCGGTCCGCACCGGATCGCGATCGACGCGACCGAGTTTCGGACGTGGTGCGCCTGCGACGCGAGCGGCATCGCTGCCGCGCGCGGCGCCGACGCCGCGATCCAGACCGAGTGCGCCGTCTGTGGCAAGGAGATCGCCCTCGACACGCGGGCTGGCCAGCCACCCACCGACCGCCCGGAGCGCCTGTGGCTCGCCGCGGGAGGCGCCAACCTGCGCGGCGACTTCTGCGACCCGACCGTGCTGCTCTGCTCGCCGGAGCATGCCGCGGCCTGGGCCGAGCGGCAGGGCGGCCACGGGCGCGCGGTCCACCTCGCCGAGGCAGCGCGGCTCGGCGCCGAGGGCTGGGCGTCTTGCGCGGCCGCGGCAGGCGCCGTCCGTGCCGGGACAGGACCGTCAGCCGGTCGCTAGACGCGGAGGAACGGCTCGGGGAACGTGAAGGTCCCGCGGACGCCGCCTTCGTAGGCCGTGAGCGGGCGCACGAAGAAGGAGGACTGCCAGTCGGCCACGGGCGCGACGACGGCGAAGTCCTCGGCCGGGCGGAAACCAAAGCGACCGAAGTACTCGGGGGGATAGGCCACGAGCCCCACGAGCGTCTCGTCGAGCGCGTCGGCGGCGTCGAGGATGGCATGCATTAGTGCCTGCCCCACGCCTCGGCTCCGCTGGTCGGGGTCGACGCTGGGCGGCAGCAGCGCGAGGGTCGGGGTCGCGCCGCCGCGCCCGCGGGCGGCGGCGACGTGACCGACGATCTCGCCGTCGGGATCGTGGGCCACGAACGACAGGGTCGGCAGCCAGGCGTCGCTGGCCCGCAGGCCATCGAGCAGCGTGGCCGACAGGACCGTCCCGACCAGCCTTCGCACGGCCACGCGGTCGCCGGTGGTCTCGCGTCGCACGATCATCGGTCAGTCCTCGGTGAAGCGGTAAGCGCGCGCCGCGACTAGGAACACCGCCACGAGCCAGGCCAGCCCGACCGCAACCTGCGGGCCGTAGCTGGTGATGCTCGAGCCGGTCAGGGCAACGCCCCGGATGGCCTCGATGAGCGAGGCATACGGGACGGCCACTGGGATGATGTCGGGCAGCGGCGCCGGCATGGCCGCGATCGGCAGGAACGCGCCAGTCAGCACGAACAGCGGCAGCGCCACGCTCCCGCCGACGAGGTTGGCCGTCTGGGGGTTGGGGGTGAGCCCGGCGATGGCGAACGCGATCGACAGGGCCGTGAGCACGACGATCACCTGGAGCGGGATCAGCCACAGCAGGTTCGCGCCGATGACCACGTCTGCCCCCATCGCGGTGCCGATGGCCAGGGCCAGACCTGCCGCCACGAGCCCGAGCGCGAGGTAGCTCAGGACCTGGGCGCCGACGAGGCGGGCGGGCGAGACCGGGGTGACCGCCAGCCGGCGCAGGATGCCGCGCGCCCGGTAGCTGGCCGCGATGGCGACCGTGATGTCCTGCAGCTGGAGGACCGAGAGGGCGGCCATCCCGGGCAGCACGAAGTCGAAGAAGTCGACGCTCCGGTCGCCGATCCCGAAGCCGAGGCCGCCGGCCAGCAGGCCGAGGGCGACGACCTGGAGTGGGTTGGCGACCATCGCATAGATCACGCCCCGCGAGCGGAGCATCATCCGCACGCTCGCGCCCAGGAGGGGCAGGTTGCTGGTCATGCGCAGGCCCTCCTCACTGCGCGAACCGGTAGGCGCGGTTGGCGGCCACGAACAGCAGCGCCAGCCAGCCGGCGGCGATCGCCAGCTCCGGGCCGAAGGCGGGCAGCGGTTGCCCATCAAGCGCGACACCGCGAACGGCGGCGATGATGCCGGTGTAGGGGATCAAACCGACGACGTGCTGGAGCCAGTCTGGGAACGCGGCCACCGGCCACATCGCCCCGGTGAACAGGTAGAGCGGGAAGTTGACGTAGCCCTCGAGCGCGTTGGCGTCCGCGGGACTCTTCGTCAACCCGGCGATGACGAACGACACCGACAGGCCGGTGACCACGATGATCGCCGCCAGTCCGACCACCGCCAGCAGCGCCGGCCCGAGGCGGATGTCGGCGCCGAGCGCCCGCCCCCCGGCCAGGAAGACGCCGGCGGTCAGCATGCCCATCAGCGCCCGCGGGATGACCTCGGCGACGATGAGCTGCGCCGGCGAGACCGGCATGACCGCGATGCGCTTCAGGACGCCGGTGCTCTTGTACGTGGCGATCAGGGCCAGGAAGGCGTGCCCGTTGCCGCGCGCCACGACAAGCAACGCAGCGCCGGTCAGCCAGAGGTCCATCAGCGAGGCGGCGCCCTGGCTGGTCTCGAACTGGAGCCGGCTGAACAGGACGAGCAGCACCAGGAAGAAGCCGGGGTAGACGACCATGCTGAACAGCACCTCGCGCGAGCGGAAAAGCTGCCTGGTGCTGGCCCAGGCCAGGCGCAGGGTGGCGGTCATCGGAGTCGACTCCCTTCAGTCGCGCAGCTCGCGGCCGGTGAGCTCGAGGAAGACGTCCTCCAGGCTCCCGGGTACGACCTCGAGGCCGCGCAGCTCGACGCCCGCCCGATCAGACCAATCGAGCAGCGCGCCGACCGCCGCCTTCGGCTCGCTGACCGCGAGTCGGTACGTGGCCGGAGCGGCCGACCCTGGCTCGACGCCGTTGCCGGTGCTCTCGACGCGGGTGATCCCGGGCAGCCGGCCGAGGTCGGCGTTGTCGATCCGGCGCGGCGTGGCGAACTCGATGTGCCCCAGCCCGTCGAGCGTGCCGATGAGGCTGCGCGGGCTGTCGATCGCCGCGATCCGGCCGTGGTCGATGATCGCGACCCGGTCGGCGAGTAGCTCGGCCTCCTCGATGTAGTGGGTGGTCAACACGATCGTCTTGCCCTCGTCGCGGTTGAGTCGCCGCAACAAGTCCCACAGGCTGTGACGCATCTGCGGATCGAGCCCGGTGGTCGGCTCGTCGAGGAACAGCACCTCGGGGTCGTTGACCAGGGCGGCCGCCACCGAAAAGCGATGCTGCTGGCCGCCCGACAGCTGGCGCACGTACGCCCTGCGCTGGTCGGTCAGGCCGACCGTGGCCAGCAGCTCGGCCGGCGGCCGGCGCTTGGGGTAGAACGAGCCGAACAGCGCGAGCATCTCCTCGAGCGTCAGGAGGCTGAAGTACCAGGCCGCCTGAAGCTGGACGCCGATGAGCCGCTTCACCTGGTCCAGCTCGCGCCGGGGGTCGACGCCGAGTACTCGCACCTCGCCGGAGGTCGGCCGGCGCAGGCCCTCGATGATCTCAAGGGTGGTCGTCTTGCCCGCGCCGTTCGGCCCGAGAAAGCCGAAGAACTCTCCTTGTCCGACCTCGAAGCTGATGCCGTCGACGGCCCGCAGGGTGCCGCCGCCGGGGCGGGGATAGATCTTGACGAGGTCGCGGACCTCGACGGCGGGTACCCCGGGCTGAGCCTCCGCTCTGGCGCCGGTCGCCGGCGCCGGCTCGGGCCGGGCTACTGTCTGCGGGACGCTCATCGATTGGCTCCTACGGTCTGCGTTACAGCGTAGACCATTACCGTAGGATATGATTCCAGCAGCGTCAAACGCCCCACGGAGAACCAGATGGCCACCACCGACATCGCGACCCGACCCCGCCTCGACCGCCGCGAGGTCCTGGAGGCGGCGCTCGCCCTCGTCGATCGCGACGGTCTCGAGGCCCTGAGCCTCCGCCGATTGGGCGCCGAGCTTGGCGTTGACCCGATGGCGATCTACCGCCACGTCGAGGGCAGGGACGGGCTCGAGCTCGGTCTGGCCGAGCTGCTCTGGGACGAGGTCGCGCGACCCGAGGCGGGCGAAGGGCCGCCGGACGCGCTGCGGCGCCTGGCCCATTCACTCCGCGACCTGTTCCGGCGCCATCCGGCCGCCGCGCCGCTCGTTCTGCGCTGCGCGAGCCTGCCGCGCTCCGAGCTCGAGCTCTTTAGGGCCTACCTCGACGCGCTCATGGCCGGGGGGCTGGCCGAACCCGCGACCGTACTCCGACCAGTGGTCGCCTATGCCCTCGGTTCGGGCTATACGGAGTCGGCGATGCTCAGCGTCCAGTGCGCTCCGGCTGCGCGCCAGGCCATGTCAGAGCGGGAGGTGCTCCTGGCCCTCGGTCAGGCCCTTCCGGCGGGGACGCCGCCCGAGCTTGCCTTGGCCGCGGTCGCCCTCATCGCCGACTGCAATCCCGAGCGCTGCTTCGAGGACGGCCTCGATCTCATGTTAGCCGGGCTGGAAGCGGGCCGCGCCCATCGGCCCGACGCGTAGCCCTTCGGACGAGTATCGGCTCAGGCGATCCCGGCGAGGACGAGTGCCTCGTCGCGGTCATGGCAGGCGCGGATGGCCACCACCCGCCCGCCCGGAACGTCAGGACGTCGACGTTGCGATCGTCAGCCTGCCGCGCCCGGTAGGCGTCGACACCGGGAGTGCGCGTCACGACCACCAGCCGGTCTCCCTGTCCGATGACCTCCTCGAGCTCGCTGTGGAGGCCCTGGGCCCGCTGGCGCTCGAGGGCGTGCTCGAGCTCGTGGCGGCCGTGAAAGACCTGTGGCTCCGGATCAGCCTGGGCTGGGTCGAGGTAGGTCCACTCCAGGTCGGGATCGACGAGCGACAGAATCGCCGCGATGTCTCCAGCCGCGTAACTCTGGTGCGCCTGGCGGACGAGCGTCGCATAGTCGGTGCTCACCGGATCAACATACGCCAGGACGGAGTCGAGGACGAGGATGCGAATGGACGGTCCATCGACCGGATGACCGTGAGCGGGTCTCGGAGTTGATGGTTCAAGCCCTGCCGAACGCCGCACGGGAGACGATCGAGACGCTCGCCGGGACTGCTCGACTTAGCGCGGTCGGTCCCGGCGACGTGGTCATCCGTCAGGGCGAGACGATCCCGTTCACGCTCGTAATCCGTGGCTACGGGGCGTTTCGTCGCACGACGACCGACGGACGGCAGCTCGTCCTGGGCATCGCCAGCCCCGGCTGGCTGGTCGGTCACCCGGGGATCGCCGGTCGCTCGGCCAGCCTGGCTCTGGTGGCGATCACCCCGGCCACAGTCGCCCGCTGGAGCGGGAGGGACGTGCGTGCGCTCGTGCTGGCTGATCCCGGTCTCGCGATCAGCGTGATCGACACGATGGCGCGGTTCTGGGGGATGTCCCATGAGCGGCTCGATGGCTTCATTCACCAGGAGGCCCGCGGTCGCGTGCTCCGCGTCTTGGCCACGTATGCCGACCTGTTCTCTGCGACCGGTTGGGAGTCACTCCCAACTACCGACGGATTGCGCAGGGCGGCTGGATGGGAACGCCTCCGATGTCGTCGTCCCCGGTGCTCCCCGAGGAGTGACGGCGGCCGCCGGTCGACGGCGACGAATACACAAAACAATACACTTAACCCTACTTCCCATCAGGCATCGTCGGCGCTAGGGGCTGAGTAGGCGGCCAGGCCCCTGAGTTCGTACCTCGTACGGCCCGGCCGCCGCCATCGCCCTCTTGGGCAGTGGAGGAGTCCTCCGGCACGGGCTCCCGCGGCGCAAGTCGCGAATCTGACCAGCGCCGGCGCCGGGGTCATGTTGACCACCGGCGGCAGCCGCACCTTTCCAACCACACAGAGACGCTGCTAATCGCGCTTCCTCTCGATGCGCGATCGATGGCGAGGCGCGCCGACCGCTCATCGCGAGCGGGCGGAGCTCCGGCCGGACCTGTGACGACCGTTCCCGAGGACGACTCCTCGAACGATCCGAACGCCGGTCGGCTCCGCTCCTCGACGGGCGGTGGCGCGACCGGCTCGGGATTCGTTCGGGCTCCTCGTCGACGGCCAGTCTCGTCCGATCTGGGCTTCGCTCGTTCGGGTGGCGGACCTACGTCCGCGCCGGAACGGAGGTGATGTCCAGGAAAGGACGACTTCTGAGCCGGCGGCGAGCGCGCCCGCCGGTGC
>VEOW01000179.1 GCA_012026785.1 Chloroflexota bacterium
ACCTGACCCGCCGCCTCGAAGCGCCGTGGCGCGGCGACCCCTGGCCGCTCTACCGCCGCCTTCGAACCGGCGACCCGGCCCTCTTCTCGGCCATCCTCGACCTCGATTCGAGTCCGGCCCCCGGCACGCCCCGGGCGATCGTCTCGGCCTCGCCGGAGCCGATCCTGTCGCTCGATCCCGACGGGCTCGTCGCGCCCGACCCGATCACGGGCGCCCGGCCGCGCGGCCGCGGCCGCGCCGGCGCCCGGCGAGAGCGGTCAACCCGGGATCGCTCACGCCTCGACCGCGCCGACCGCCGACAGCGGGCCGCGCGCCTTGGCCAGCGTCTCGGCCCATTCCTCGGCCGGGTCGCTGCGCCAGGTGATCCCGCCACCGACATGCAGGCTGATTCGCTCGCCGTCGGCGACGAACGTTCGAATGAGGATGCTCGTCTGCATGCCGCCGTCGGCACCGATCCAGCCGGCGGCGCCCGTGTACGGCCCGCGACGAACCGGCTCGAGGCGCTCGAGGATCTCCATGGCGCGGATCTTGGGCGCGCCGGTGATCGCGCCGCCGGGGAAGGATGCCGCCAGGAGGTCGAATGCGTCGCGACCCGGTTCGAGGCGGCCGGTGACGGTGCTGACGAGGTGCTGGACGGCGGCCGTTCGTTCGAGCCGGCAGAGCCGCGGCACGCGAACGCTGCCAGGCCCGCAGACCCGCCCGAGGTCGTTGCGCAGGACGTCGACGATCATGACGTTCTCGGCCCGATCCTTGGCGCTGCAGAGCAGCTCGCGCGCGAGGCGCCGGTCGTCGGCGCGGCCGGGTGCCCTTGATCGGGTCGGTCGCGACGAGCCCGTCGGGATCGAGCGACAGGAACGGCTCCGGCGAGGCCGAGACGATCGCCCGGGGCGTGCCGGTGGCCGGACTCGAATCGAGGTCGAGGAAGGCCGAGAAGAGGGCCGGGTCGCCGGTTCGAAGGCGGCGGTAGAGCGGCCAGGGGTCGCCGCGCCACGGCGCTTCGAGGCGGCGGGTCAGGTTGGCCTGGTAGATCTCGCCGCGCGCGATCTCGGCGCGGACGGCCTCGACGCCCGCCTCGAAGGCCCGCCGATCCAGGCCGCTCCGGAGGCGCAGGCCGGCGTCCGAGGGCCCGTCGCCGCCTCGTTCGGCTGGTGGTGCGAGCAGCCGATCTCGGGCCCAAGCGAGTCGCTGGTCGAGACGCGCGACGCGATCGTCGACGGCCCGGGCCGCAAGCCATGCCCGGCCGAGCCGGCGGTCCCAGGCCACGACCCAGTCGTGGAGGGCGAGGCGCAAGGGTGGCAGATCCTGGTCGATGGCCGCGATCGATGGCAGCCGCTCCAGTCGTCGGCCGAGGTCGTACGAGAGATAGCCGATGAAGCCGCCGCTGAACGGCGGCGCCTCGGGATCGGCGAATCTCGCCCCCGCCAGCCGCCGCAGCGTCCGTCGGGCCGTCGCGAACGGATCAGCCCCTTCGGCCGGGGCATCGAGGACCGTGATCGGGTCTGCCGAGAGGTAGGTCCAGCGGGCGTTTCGACCTGGGCGGGCGCTCTCGAGGAGGGCCAGCCCGGGCAGGTCGCGGAGCCGCTCGGCGGCATCCATCGGGGCGACCTCGTCGAGCTCGGGCAGTCGCACGGCAATGGCGCCCGGGTGCAGCGAGACGAGACGTTCAGTGGTCACGGCGCTCCGATCATAGGCGCGGAGGGTCAGAGGGCCGCGGCGGCATCTGCCAGCCAAACGACGAAGCTGGAGCTGTCGACGGGGTGATTCCCCTGGCAGCAGTACCGGCCGAGGTCGACCCCGACCGCGCTACTCCCTGGCGGCGCGATCCCTGCGGCTGAAGTCGAGGAGCGCCTCGCGGCAAGCTGCGGCGGCGCGCTCGGCCTGGCGCACGATCCACGGGTCGACGCGGCTGCTGTCCTCGATCGACACCGCATCGACGCCCCCGACCTCGTCGATGACGATGCCGCTGGTGTTCCGGTAGTCGGCCATCCAGTTGGCCTGCAGCTGGAGCAGTGCGTCGGCCACGACCCGCGGCTCGAACAGCCAGTCCAGGTACATGGCGTTGAGCCGATCGGTCAAGGCCGCGATCGCCACGGGCCGGCCCCTGGGCAGCCGGGCGACCAGCTCGACGACCCGGACGGTCGAGAACGGATCGCCAGATTCGGCAATGACCGGCGGTCGAAGGTCGGCGGGCGACGGCAGCCCAGCGGGCGGCGGTCGAAGGTCGTCGGGTTCGAGCCCGAGCGTCAGAGCAGCTCTCCGTGGGCCGTGCCGGTCGGCTCGCCCTCGCGCGGCCGCGGCTCCTCGCCGGGGCCGTACTCCGCCTTGCCCGGTGCCGCGCCACCGCCGTTCGCCTCGGCGCCGGCCTCCAGCACGGGCAGCGGCTTCCCGGCGCGACCCTCGATCGCGCCGACGCCGAAGGGCACCCACTTCGAGGGATCCTGGAGGCGATGGGCCTCGATGGCGCCGCGGCGGTGGGTCTCCTCGAAGCCCGACGGCTCGATCCACATTCGCTCGCCCTCGAGCAGGCCCAGGACGCCCGACTGCCCGGGCTCGGGGCGCTCGTGCTGACAGTACGCGCAGGTCGACTTGTCGTGGGGCGTGTAGGTCGGCGGCTCCTCGTAGGTCGTGATGTAGCCCTCGTAGTTGCGAAGGACGACCTTGTGATCGGAGTAGCTGATCAGGTAGTTCGGCATGACCGGGATCTTGCCGCCGCCGCCGGGCGCATCGATGACGTACGTCGGGATCGCGTAGCCCGAGGTGTGACCCCGCAGGCCCTCCATGATCTCGAGGCCCTTGCCGACCGGCGTCCGGAAGTGGCCCGAGCCCTCGACGAGATCGCACTGGTAGAGGTAGTACGGCCGGATCCGGTTCTCCACGAGCCGGTGCACGAGCGCCCGCTGGATGTGCACGCAGTCGTTCACGCCGGCGAGTAGCACGCTCTGGTTGCCGAGCGGGACGCCGGCCCGGGTCAGCTTGTCGGCGGCGCGGGCCACCTCGGGCGTGATCTCGTTCGGGTGGTTGAAGTGGAGGTTCATCCAGATCGGGTGGTAGCGGGCCAGCATCTCGCACAGCTCGTCGTCGACCCGCTGGGGCAGGAAGACCGGGACCCGCGTGCCGATCCGGATGATCTCGATGTGGGGGATCTCGCGGAGGCCCCGGATGATCCGCTCGAGGAGCTTCGGCGCGAGTGTCAGCCCATCCCCGCCGGAGATCAGGACGTCCCGGACCTGCGGCGTGCGGCGCAGGTACTCGAGCTGGGCCTCGTGCTCGCGCGAGTTGAAGTTCTGCCGGGGGTCGCCGACGATCCGGCTCCGGGTGCAGTAGCGGCAATAGCTGGCGCACTGCGTCGTCACCAGCATCAGCACCCGGTCCGGGTAGCGGTGGACGAGGCCCGGGACCGGCGAGTGGCGATCCTCGGCCAGCGAGTCCTCCATCATCGCCGTGAAGGCCTCGGCCTCGCGCCCGAGCGGGATGACCTGTCGGCGGATCGGGTCGTTCGGGTCGTCGGGGTCGATGAGGCTGGCGAAGTATGGCGTGATGTCGACCCGGAACTTGTCCTCCGCGGTCAGGCCGGCCCGTTCGTCGTCGGTCAGGTTGAGGACCGCCGCGACCTCGTCGACGGTGTTGATCCGGTGCGAGAGCTGCCAGCGCCAGTCATCCCACTGCTCGTCGGGCACGTCCGCCCAGATCGGCGCCCGCCGGCTGCGCGCCGGCCGACCGTCCGGCCCGACGGCCTTGGCCGGGTCGCGGGGGTTGACCCACGGCTGCTCGGTGAGGGCGACCTCGGTCCGCGTGGCGATGTCGGTGGGGTTGGCGCTCGACGCTTCCATCTGGCTCGAATCGTCTCCCGGCTGCGGGTCTCGCCACATCACGGCGGGCCATCCGCGCATAAAGTCTATGCAGTCTGCATAGCCTGCCGATCATAGCCCGGTGGTCCCGACGGGTCCAGCCGAATGCGGCTGGGAGCCGCCCTCCGATCGACCCTTCGGTTGATAGCGACGATGACCACTCAGTGGTCATCTCCGGGGGAAGGGGCCGCTTACGGCCACGAATCGGCCGCCACGAGCGGTCGTCCCGGCCTCCCCACGCTCGACTCGCGCCTCAGCCACGCGCCGGCATCGGGCTCCAGCCATCATTGAGGGCTCGTTGCCCCGGGAATGACCACCACCTGAGAATCGACGCGCTCATCGCCGGCGGCAGACGGCCGACCACCGTGCTCGCCTATCGTTGGAGCGTGGCCCGCCCGAACGAGCTTCCCGATCACGCCGTCGCGAATCGCGAGGCGTGGGATCGCTTTGCCGCCGACTACGCGGAGCCCGGGCGCCGGAACTGGGCCGCCGACGAGCCGCACTGGGGCATCTGGGACGTCCCCGAGTCGGAGCTGCGGCTCCTCCCCGACGATCTCGCGGGCAAGGACACGATCGAGCTCGGCTGCGGCACGGCCTACGTCTCGGCCTGGCTCGCCCGCCGCGGGGCCAGACCGGTCGGCATCGACAACTCGCCGGTCCAGCTCGAGACGGCCCGCCGCATGCAAGACGCCTTCGATCTCCACTTCCCGTTGCACCTCGGCATCGCCGAGGACCTGCCGTTCGAGGACGCCGCCTTCGACTTCGCGATCAGCGAGTACGGCGCAGCCCTGTGGGCCGACCCGTACCGCTGGATCCCTGAGGCGGCCCGGGTCCTGCGCCCGGGCGGGCGGCTCGTCTTCTACACGAACGGGTCGCTCCTGGTCCTGACCACGCCCGACGTCGGGGACGACGTGGCCGGCACGGAGCTCGTCCGCCCGTACTTCGGGATGTACCGCCAGGAGTGGCCGGACGACGGCTCGGTCGAGTTCCATCTGCCCCACGGCGAGTGGATCCGGCTCCTGCGCGAGACCGGTTTCGAGATCGAGCGACTCGTCGAAGTTCGAGCCCCCGACGACGCCGTCAATGACCCGCGCTGGACCTACGTCACACCGGAATGGGCAAGGCAGTGGCCGTCCGAGGAGGCCTGGGTCGTCCGGAAGCGCTGAGCGAAGCAGCGCGAAGGCCGCGCGCGCGGGGCCCGCGGCGCCCTACTCGCCGATGACGCTCCAGAGGAAGCCCATCGAGATGAAGAAGCCGGTGAACAGGGCGATGAGGCCGAGCCCGCCGTAGGGCGAGTTGGCGCCGGTGTGGGGCACGAGCTGGAGGCCGATCCCGAAGACGACCGCCCACAGAACGAACATCAGGCCCCAGAACCACTTGCCGTTGGGGCCGGTCATCCGCTTCACCCATTTCGAGCGCCCGTCCGCCGATGAGGCGGCCTTGAAGAAGATGTAGACGAAGGCCACCGCGACGCCGACCGACACGATCAACGCCGGCAGGTTGTTCGGGAAGTTCTCGAACCACAGGGTGAAGATCGTCATCGCGGGCGGATGCTAGCAGACCGATTAGCATGAGCGGGCCGATGAACCTCCCGCCACGGGCCGTCCGATCGAACGTGTCCGTCAGCCCGTCAGCGAGCCGGTTCGAGCGTCTCGGCCGGTGGTCGGCGCGGCATCGGCGGATGGTGATCGTCGCCTGGGCGATCGTCGTGCTCGCGGCCGTGCCCCTGGCCCTCCAGACACCCGGCGCCCTGCGCTCCGGCGGCTTCATCCGGGACGACCTCGAATCGGCCCGCGCCAAGGCCCTGCTGGAGCAGGAGATCGGCGTTCCCCAGGCCGCCCTCGCGGTCGTGTTCCACTCCGAGACGGCGCGCGCGGGCGAGCCGGCGTTCGCGGCCGCCGTGGCCGCGGCGATGGCCGGCGTCCGCGCCGCCCCGTACGTCACCGGCGTGCTGTCGCACGTCCTCTCCAGGCGGCAGATCTCGGCCGACGGGCGGACCGCCTACGACATCGTGACCCTCGACCTGCCGGCCGACGAATCGCCGCTCGCCCTGCCGGGCATCCGCGCCGCGCTGGCCGACGTCTCGACGATGGGCCTCGAGGTTGGCCTCGCCGGCGGCCCCGCGTTCTATGGCGATGTCCAGGAGGTCTCGGAGACGGACCTCCGACGGAGCGAGCTGATCTCCCTGCCGCTGGCGGCCCTGGCGCTACTCCTCGTCTTCGGCTCGGTCGTCGCGGCCGGGCTGCCGCTCGCCGTCGGCGGCGCCTCGGTGGTCGTCGCGCTGGCCAGCATCTTCCTCGTCGCGAACGCGATCCCGATGAGCATCTTCGTGCTGAATCTCGCGACCCTGCTGGGCCTCGGCCTCGGGGTGGACTACTCGCTGCTGATGACGAGCCGCTTCCGGGAGGAGCTGGCGCACCGTGACTGGCAGCCCGACGCGGTCGAGGATGCGGTGGCGGCGACCCTTCGAACGGCGGGCCGGGCGGTGTTCTTCTCGGGGCTGACGGTCCTGCTCGGGCTGCTGGGGCTGGTGCTGTTCGAGTTCATGATCCTGCGCTCGGTCGGGATCGCCGGCGCGATCGTGGTCGGGCTGGCGGTGCTGGCCGCGCTGACCCTGCTGCCGGCGCTGCTCGCCCTGGTCGGCGTTCGCCTCGAGGCCCTCCGGGTCCGGCGCGTCCGGGCTCTGCCGACCGAGGATGGGCCGTGGGCGCGGCTGGCCAACTGGGTCATGCGACGGCCCGTCGCGGTGCTCGTCCCGACGCTCGCCGTCCTGCTGTTGCTCGGGGCGCCGTTCCTCCACGTTCGCTTCAACGCGCCCGACGCCCGGATCCTGCCCGAGAACGTGCCCTCGCGGGCCGCGTTCGATCGGCTCGTGACGGCGTTCGGGCCCGGGCCGTTCGCCCAGATCGTGCTGGCCATTCGAACCGATGGACCCGTCCTCGAGCCTTCGAACCTGGCCGCCCTGTTCGACTACTCCCGGCGGCTGGCGGCCGATCCGCGGATCGAGCGGGTTGACGGCCTGGTGGACCTCGCCCCGAGGCTGACGGTCGAGCAGTACGCGCTGCTCTACGGCGTCGGCGGGGCGCCGCCGGACCGATTCGCCGTCGAGGCGCTGGCGGCGACGACACGGGGCGACCTGACGACGTTCAGCCTGACCACGCCGTACGGGCCGAACGAGGAACCCGCCCGCCAGCTCGTGCGCGACCTCCGCGTCGCCGGCGGCCCGCTTGCACCGCCGTCCGGCATGACCGTCCTCGTCGGGGGCGGAGCGGCCGACGTCGAGGACGTCGTGAGCGGCATCGCCGCGGACTTCCCGCGCACCGGGGCGTTCATCGTCGTCTCGACCTTCCTGGTGCTGCTCCTGCTGCTCCGCTCGGTCGTCCTGCCGCTCAAGGCCCTGGCGATGAACACCCTCTCGATCGCGGCCTCGTTCGGCGCCCTCGTCTGGATCTTCCAGGACGGCAACCTGTCGGC
Source organism: Chloroflexota bacterium (assembly GCA_012026785.1). Taxonomy (GTDB): domain Bacteria; phylum Chloroflexota; class Limnocylindria; order Limnocylindrales; family CSP1-4; genus UBA5189. Next base: position 7,323 of record VEOW01000179.1, read on the forward strand.
CCTGCTCGGCACCCGGCCCCTGGGCTTCGTGGAGACGACCCAGCCGGTGATCCTGTTCTGCGTCCTGTTCGGGCTGTCGATGGACTACGAGGTCTTCCTGCTGACCCGGATGCGCGAGGCCTGGGATCGCGACCGCGACAACCGCGCGGCCGTCGCCCACGGGCTCGAGCGGAGCGGCCGGATCGTGACCTCCGCGGCGCTGATCGTCGTCGTCGTCGCCGGCTCGTTCGCCTTCGCCGACATCGTCCTCATCAAGGCCCTCGGCCTCGGCATCGCGATCGCCGTGGCGCTCGACGCGACGGTCGTCCGGGCCCTGCTCGTGCCGGCGACGATGCGGCTCGTCGGGGACTGGAACTGGTGGCTGCCGCGCTGGGTCGAACGGCGGCTGCCGGCGCTCGAGGAGCGGGAGGCCCCGGCATGACGACGCTCCGGCGGCGGGCGACCCTCCTCGCGGCGACCGTGGTCCTCGCAGGCTGCACGGGCCAGCCGATCCTCGCGAACCCGCCGCAGGCGTTCCCGACGGTTCCGCCGGCGCCGCCGGCGCCCGCCCCGCCCGCCGATCCGATCCCCGTGGTCCTGCCGCGAGACGATGGGCCCCACGATCGTCTTACCGAGTGGTGGTACTACACGGGCCACCTCGCAACCGCTGGCGGCCGAAGGTTCGGGTTCGAGGCCGTCATCTTCCGGGCCGAGCGGGGCGACGTCCCGATTACCTGGGCCTCGCACCTCGCGCTCAGCGACGAAAGCGGCAAGCGATTCCTGTACGGCCAGCGGAGCGAGGTCGGACCGCAGGTCGACCGCTCGCCGCGCGGGCCGGACGGTGCCACGACCGGCTTCGACCTCGCGGTCGGCGGGCCGGCATCGCCGGGGCTCGACGGCCGGATCGATCCGACGGCGACGCCCTGGCGTCTCGCCGGCGCGAACGGCAGCGACCGCATCGAGGCGGCGCTGTCAGCGACCGAGGCCAGCGTCGGCGGCGGCGTCGCCGGCCCGTTGTCGTTCGGCCTCGATCTGGCACTCGAAACCACGAAGCCGCCCGCCTTGCACGACGGCGACGGCTGGATCGAGTTCGGGCGAGCCGGCGGCTCCTACTACTACTCCCGAACGCGACTCGCCGTTGAGGGCGAGCTGACGCTCGGCCAGGAGGTGTTCCCGGTCACCGGCATCGCCTGGTTCGATCACCAGTGGGGTGACTTCATCTCCGTCGGCGGTGGTGGTTGGGACTGGTTCGCCATCAACCTCGATGACGGACGAGACCTGACGATCTCCGTCGTCCGCGAGGTCAGCGGTGATCCCGTGCTGCAATACGGCACGCTGATCGCGGCTGACGGGTCCGTCCGTCACCTCGGGGCGAGCGATTTCAGTGTCGAGCCGGGAGCCTCGTGGCTGAGTCTCCGCACCCAGCGCAGGTATCCGATCGAGTGGACGATCGAGCGTGCGATCGAGGTGCCGCTCTCCCTCCGTGCCACGGTCGACGATCAGGAGCTCGACACGCGCGCGACGACCGGCGTCGTGTATTACGAGGGGTCGCACGACGTGCGCGGCGATCAGGGCAGCGCGCTCGTCACCGGCCAGGCTTACGTGGAGATCACCCGCTACGGTCCGTGACCGCCGGCAACGGCCCGGGCCATTTGGCACTGTCGCGGGCGGCGGTCGGCGGGGAGCCTGTCATCATGCGGCTGACCCTGTCCTTGAGGGGCGACTACGCGGTCCGGACGATGCTGGCCCTTGGCGAGCACCGCGAGGACGGCCTGCTCAGCGCGGCCCGAATCGCCGAGCGGATGCAGATCCCGGTTCGCTTCGTGGCCCATGTCCTCGCGGATCTGACGCGAGCCGGGCTCGTCAGCGGCCGGCCCGGGCGCCGCGGTGGCTATCGCCTCTCGCGACCGGCTGACCAGATCAGCCTGCTGCACATCGTCGATGCCGCCGAGGACCGTGGCGACATCGCGCGCTGCGTCCTCCGCGGCGGCCCGTGCGATCCACGCGGGCGTTGCGCCGTGCACGATGCCTTCGCCGCGGCCAACACGTCGCTCGAGCGCGAGCTGGCCGGTTCGCGCCTCTCCGACCTCGTCGCCAAGCTGTCGTAGCCAGCCCGGCCGGCATGGGTCGGGCCATTCGGCCCCCCGATCGGTCCCATTCGGCACATCCCCACAATTCCGTACCTGGCCGATATTCGTACTGCGCAACAACACGTAGCGTGCAGATATGGATTTCGCGCCGCAGGGGAACCAGAAACGGCGCCGCACGGGAGGAACCCGGCCATGACCAGGCTCCGCGTCATTGCCCTCATCACGTTTGCCGCCCTCGCCGCCGCCTGCACACCGGCGGTGACCGCACCCCGCTGGACCTTCCCACCGGCCGGACCGGGTGCCGTTTCGAGCGCCCCGCCGAGCGCCGAGCCCGGCGCTCACGCCACGCACGCGCCCGGGGGGCCGATCACGACGGACGTCAGCGTCATCCCGGATCTGACGCCGATCGCCGAGCTCGCCGACGCGCCGGCCGACGAGCAGCACGTCTCGTACGCCCCGACGGTCAGCCCACCGATCGATCGCGACTACCAGGCGAGGTACGAGATCCGACTCGAAGTCCTCGAGAACGTCTGCACGATCGACACCGAGAAGGGCGTCAAGGTCTCCATGTGGGGCTACCGCGTCGAGGGTGACGAGGGGGTGACCTGCGGCTCGCCCGGCCCGGTGCTGCGAGGCCGCGTCGGTGACTCCGTGACGATCACCGTCACCAATCTGGCCGGCAACACGAACCCCCACAACATCGACTTCCACGCGGTGACCGGGCAGGGTGGCGGGGCGGCCGACCTGACCGTCGTCCCGGGCGAGACCCGCTCGATCACGGTCCGCCTGCTCTACCCCGGCGCCTTCATGTACCACTGCGCCTACGGCGACGTGCCGGTTCACATCATGCACGGCATGTACGGGATGTTCATCGTCGACCCGGAGACGCCGCTGCCGGCCGTCGATCACGAGTGGTCGATGATGCAGTCGGAGTGGTACCTGACCGGGACGGACGCCTCTGGCCTCGCCGACATCGACAAGACGACGATGAGCGACGAGAACCCGACCTACGTCGTGTTCAACAGCGCCGTCGGGGCCCTGACCGGCGACAACACCCTCAGGATGGCTGTCGGCGAGCGGGCCCGGATCTACTTCGTCAACCACGGCCTCAACCTCAACAGCAACTTCCACCCGATCGGGTCCCACTGGGACGCCGTCTACCCCGAGGCTGCGACCCTGGCGGGCAACCCGATCATCCGGGGCTCCCAATCGACCCTCGTGGTCACCGGCGGCGGCAGCGGCGTGGAGCTCATCGCCCAGGTGCCGCAGACGATCCTCCTCGTCGACCATGCGCTCACGCGGACGTTCTACAAGGGCGCCGTCGCCACGATCGTCGTCGAAGGCGACCCGAACCCCGAGATCTTCCAGGCGGGCGGTGAGGCGCAGCCCACCGCGGCCGCGACCGAGCCGCCGGCCGCGGCCGCCGAGGTGACGATCACCAAGGACGGCTGGCTCGATCCGGCGAACTCGGAGAACGCGTTCGATCCGAACACCGTCACCGTCAAGGTCGGCGAGACGGTCACCTGGACCAACGGCGACACCACGATGCACACGGTGACCTCGGGCACGTCGGCCAACAACGTCGGGTCCCCCGATGGCACCTTCGACTCGGGCTTCCTTGCCGAGGGCGCCGCGTGGTCGTACACCTTCACCAGCGCGGGCGAGTTCCCGTACTTCTGCACCCCCCATCCCTGGATGATCGGCAAGGTCGTCGTCGACGAGTAAGGCGACCCTCCGCCTCGACTCTTCCTCCCACCGGCCGCGCCCGTTCCCCTGCGGGCGCGGCCTTCCTGCACCCCGCCGCGCCGTTCCGGCACCCTGTGCCTCATGAGATCTGCCGAACGTCGCCCCGGACTGCCGGTCCTCGACACCGCGCCGCGACCGGGGATCGATCGCAGCCGTGACCGGCGCCTGACCTTCGGCGGCCTCGTGGTGGCCGGCGGCTTCCTCGCCGCCGCGCTGGCGTCGCTGCTCCTGCCCGAGAGCGTCCGTCTGGGCTGGTGGCTGCCGCTCCATCTCGCCCTGGCCGGCGCGGCCGGCACGGCGATCGCGGCGATGCTGCCGTTCTTCGTCGCTGCCCTGCGCGTCGCGCCCCCGGCGCCGGTCACCCTGCACGGCAGCGCGATCGGCCTCGTCGCCCTCGGGGCGGGATTGGCGGCCGCCGGTCGGGCATCCGGCGCCACGATGCCGGATCCAGTCGCGGCCACCGGTGCTGCGCTCTACGTCGGCGGCGCCGCGGCCACCGCGCTCTCGGCCGGTCTGCCCCTGCGGCACGCGGTCGGGCCGCGGCGACCGGCGACCGAGGCGGCTTATGGCCTGGCCCTGCTGAACGTGGCCATCGGCGCCTCGCTGGCGTCACTCTATCTCGCCGGAACGCCCGCTGCCACGGCAGCCTGGCCTCAGCTGCGCGTGGCCCATGCCTGGCTCAATGCCTTCGGCTTCGTTGGCCTGGTCGTGGCCGGCACGCTCGTCCACTTCGCCCCGACCGTTGCCGGCGCGCGGATCCGGCGCCGCCGAAGCGGCGACCTCGCCGTGGCCGCCCTGGCGGTCGGTCCGGTCGCCGTCGCTGGCGGCTTCTGGGCCGGCTCGGACCTCGTCGCCCGCCTGGGTGCGACGACGACGGTCCTCGGCGCGGCCGCCATCGTGGTCCACGCGTTCCACGTTCGGGGCGATGCGGCGGGCTGGACGACCGAGGCTGCCTGGCACCGCTTCACGGCTGGCTCGCTGCTCGCCGCGCCGGCGTGGCTCCTGGTCGCGGCGGCGGTCGCCGGCCTGCCCGTGATCGTCGAGGGCGCCCAGCCGGCGGCGTGGCGCCTGGAGCCGGTGCTGGGACCGCTCGTCGCCGGATTCGTCGTGCAGGTCCTGCTCGGCGCCCTGGCCCACCTCGTTCCGGCGATCGGACCCGGCGGGGCAGAACGCCACGGCCGCGCCCGCCGGATCCTTGGCCGCGACGCCACGCTGCGCCTCGCGGCCTGGAACGTCGGCACGGCGCTCGTCACCGTCGGCCTGCTGACCTCGCCGCCGATTCGCCTTCCGGCCGAGGTGGCCACGGCGATGCTCGCCGCGGGTGCGGCGCTGCTGGCGACGAGCCTCGCCGCCGCGCTCGTGCTGCTCGGGCTATGCCTCCGTGACCGTGGGTGAGCCGCGGACCCAGACGACCAGTGCGATGACGAAGCGCGCGATCAGCGACAGCCCATAGCTGGTGCACCAGACGCAGACCGCGCCGATCACGAAGACCTGCAGGTACAGGAAGTAGATCTCGAAGATGACCCCGGCCAGCGACAGGCCGTAGTGGGCCAGGAGCAGAGCGTAGAGATCGGTCTTCCACCAGGCCAGGGCAAGCGTCAGCAGCAGCAGCGACAGGCCGACGCCGAAGACGGCCACCGGGATCCCACCGATGCGGCTGTACTCGCTGCGCGCGACCTCCTCGCAGCCCCCGAGGGGGCCGCAGACGGGGACGCCACCGCCGAGCTCGACGACCGACAGGTACGTCGCGATCATCAGGCCGATGACGTCGAGCACCGCCAGGATGATCCCCGGGTGGACCCCGAGGATCGGCCGGACCGTGGCGCGGCGCATCACTGGGCGGGCGCCTCCGAGGCAGCGGGGCTCGGCGACGCGGCCAGGGCCCGGATCCGCTCGGCCAGGACGCTGTACTGCTGGACGCCGACGAACCGCTCGCCGTTGACGACGAGGGTCGGAGTCGAGCTGATGCCCGCCGACGTCGCGCCGTTGGTCTGGCTCTGGATCTCGGCCGCGACGTCGCTCCGGGCGATGCAGGTATCCCACGCGGCCCGGTCCACGCCGGCCGCGTCGGCAACGCGGGCGATGAAGGCAGCGTCGTGGTCGCCCTGGTTCTCGCGACCCTGGTTGTAGAACGCGATGTCGTGGAACTGCCAGTACCGATCCTGCTCCGCGGCGCAGGCCGCGCCCACGGCCAGCCGCAGCGACTCGTCCGAGCCCCGGGTCAGGAAGGCGACATCGCGGGCCTCGATTCGCAGCAGCCCGGGCTTCACGAACTCGTTGACGAGGCCCGACAGCTGGTCGGTCACGAACAGCTTGCAGGCCGGGCACTGGAAGTCGGAGTAGACCTCCATCACGACGGGCGCGTCGGGCGAGCCGACGACCTCGCCGTTGGTCAGCTCGTCGGTGTAGGCCATCGCCGGCACGATGAGCTCGCCGGGCGGCTCGTTCTTGGGCAGGCCGAAGAAGATGATGACCGCGCCGACCACGACGGCGACGAAGGTCACGATCGCCAGCGGCGATTGCCAGGCCGGCCGGGGGGCCGGTCGACGGGCCCGCGTCCGCGGCTGACGAGGCTCGAGTCGCGCGGCGGCGCGACGCTCGCGACGGGATTGGGTCGGGGGTTGGGTGCGGGTCAAGGTGCTTGCCTCTTGGAGCGGGGAGCCGAACACGGCAGCCGGAAACCGGGCCGCCGCGACACCAGCATTCGATGCCGGCGACGTGGACGATAGGGCCGAATCGACCGCGGCGCCCGGGACCATCGGTCGGCATCCGCCGGGACCATCCTCGAGCCGACGCCTGAAACCCTACGCCCCGGCATTGCCTCGAACAGGGTAGTCGAGCCTGTCGCCGGGGAGGATCTGTGATGCAGCATGCCAGCGCCGCCATGCCCGTAGCGCGAGCGCCGGCTCGCCCATCGGCACGGCTGGGCGTGCCGGGCCTGGTCGTCCTCGGGGCCGTCGCCGGTATCGCCGCCGTGTTCGCCACCGACCAGGTGCTGCCCGCCACCTCTGCCCACCAGGCGGAGCTGCGGATCTGGCTCGGTGCTCGGGCGGCCGGTTTCACGGCCCTCCTGCTGCTGGCGGTGCAGGTGACCCTCGGCCTGGTCCTCAGCCATCCCACCAACAAGGCGACCTGGCGCCTGTCGAAGCGGCTGTTCCCCTGGCACGAGCACGCCTGGGTGTTCACGCTGGCGTTCACCGCCGTCCACGTCGTCGCCATCGCGGCCGATGAGTACGCGGACGTCGGGCTCCTCGGGGCGCTCGTGCCGGGACTGTCGGCCTATCGGACGGTGCCGGTCGCGGTCGGCACGCTCGCGCTGTATGCCCTCCTGATCACCGGCCTGACGGCCCGGTTCACCCGCCTGCTGCCGGCCGGCTGGTGGCTGCGGCTGCATCGCCTGGGCCTGGCCGTCCTTGGCCTGGCCTGGATGCACGGCGTCCTTGCCGGGACCGATACCCCCGAGCTCGGCTGGCTCTACGGGACGACCTTCGCTGCCGTCGCGCTCGCCGGCACGTACCGCTACTGGGTCGCCCGAGCCGCTCGGCCGACGTTTGCGACAAGCCTCGATTCACAGGAGACCCCGTCATGACGACTCCGATCATCGTCCGTCGATCGCTCGTCGCGATCGGCTTGCTCGTGACCGTCCTCGCCGCCGTCGCGACCATGCGCGGTGCGGCGATCTGGGCGGCGACCTCGGCACCCCTCGAAGAACCGCCCATCGCCGTCGCAGAGCTCCAGAACGCGCTCGCGAACGAGCAAGCGCGGGCTGCCGGCCTGACAACCGAGCTGGACCAGCTCGAAGCGGCGGCGGCCGGGATGGCCGAAGCGCTGGCGGCCGCCGAGGGCCAGATGGCCACCGACCAGGCGACCGCCGACGACCTGCGGGCGAGCCTGGAGGCCGCCCAGGCGCGGCTGGCCAAGGTGGAGGCCGCCCTCGCCGACGCGAAAGCGCGACTGGCCGCGGCTAGCCGGGCCGCGACCACGACGAGCGCCCGGGCCGGCGACGACCACGACGACCACGAGGACGAGGACCACGAGGACGAGGAGGAGCACGACGATGACTGAGCGGCGGCTGCGGGGGCTGCCGCCGCACGTCGTGGTCATGCTGAGCGCGAGCACCGCGGCCTACGCCGTCCTGCTCGCCGGCGTCGCCGGCCTCCAGGCCGGGGACGAGGCGGCCATCGCCGCGGCGCGGGCACCGCTCGCGACCTCGCTGGATCGTCTCGAGGCCCAGCATGACGCGCTGGCCGGGATCCTCGACCGGTCGCGGGCGAGCTATGACGCCCTCGGCGACACGTATGCCGGGATTGCCGGACGCCTCGGCGCCCTGGAGGCGACCCTGTCGGGGTTTGCCGGCAGCGTTGCCGAGATCGACGGCCAGGCGCGCTCGTTGCCGACGTCGTTTCGAGTGCCGGCGCTGCGGACGGTGACGAAGGTCAGCGTCCCGAAGACCCAGGGCACGTCCGGCGCATCGGGTGGCTGACGCGCAGCTGCGGCAACGCGAAGGTCGGGCGCTCGGGTCCCCGCTTCGGCTCTCGGTCGCCGGCCTGGTAGAGGACGGGCTGGTCGACGAGGCCTGGGGCGCCACGTCCGACGAGTTCGCGCGGGTCGATCGCGCGATGTCGAGGTATCGGGCGGACAGCGAGCTGACCGAGATCCACCGTCGCGGCGGTCACGGACCGACGCTGTCGTGGCGCCTGCGTCGGGGGCTTGTCGCCGCGGATCGCGCCCGTCGCCTGACGGGCGGACGGTTCGAACCCCGGATCCTCCGGGCCCTCGAGCGCCTGGGCACCGCCGCAGGAGCGCAACCAGCTCCGGTGCAGCCATGGGGCGACGGTCGGGAGCCAGCGTTCGAACCCGGTACCCCAGTCGTCCGACGGCGCGCGCGAGGGGCTCCATTCGAGCTGTCTGCCCCCGGCGACCTCGGTGGGATCGGGAAGGGCCTGGCCCTGCGGTGGGCGGCCGGGCGGGTCGCCGCGACGCTCGGGCCATCGCGCGGCGGCGCGACGGGATTCCTGCTCGAGGCCGGCGGCGACCTGGTCGTCGACGGGACCGTCGGCGAGGCGCCGTGGTCGGTCGCCATCGAGGATCCGCGCGGCGCCTCGGCACCCGTCGCGGCGGTTCGACTCGAGAGCGGCTGGGCGCTCGCCACCTCCTCGATCCGGCTGGCTCGCTGGCGATCGCACGACGGTCGAACCGTGCATCACCTCATCGATCCGCTCACCGCCGAGCCGGCATCGGGTGGCCTGCTGGCGGTCAGCGTCGCATTCCGCGATCCGGCCTGGGCCGAGGGCTGGTCGAAGGCCCTGTTCGTCGAGGGCGCGGGCGGGAGCGCCACGCGCGCCCGGAGCCGCGGACTTGCCGGTTGGTGGGTCGCCGACGACGGATTGCTGTCGATGACACCCGCCGCGCGGGCGATGACGTTCTGGATCCGAGCCGAGGCGACCGCCTAGCCTCAGCCGCCCGTGACGTACTCGCCGCCGTCGACGCCGATGATGTCGCCGGTGATGAACTCCGTGCCGGGCCCCGAGAGCGCGAGGATCGCGTTGGCGACGTCCTGGGGCGTCGTCATCCGGCCCGACGGATTGCGCTTCATCGTGATCTCGATCATCTGCTCCGCCTCGGGGATCTTGCGGAGGGCCGGCGTGTCGGTCACGCCGGCGCGGATCGCGTTGACGGAGATGCCCGTGCCACGGCGGGCAAGCTCCATCGCCAGCTGCCGGACGTGCGATTCGAGGGCTGCCTTGGCCGACGAGACGACGCCGTAGGACGGCACGACCCGGGTGGAGCCCTCGGAGGTCATCGCGAAGATTCGCGAGCCGTTCGCCAGGAAGCCGGCCCGGTACAGGTCCTGGACCCAGTACACGAGGCTGTTGGCCATGACGTCCTGGGTCATCTCCATCTTCTTGCGATCGGCCGCGGCCTTGGGATCGTCGGCGATGAACGGCACGAGGCTGCCGAACGCGAGCGAGTGCATGACGACGGCCACGAACGGCTCGCGCGCGGCCTCCCGGGCCGCGGCGAATCGCCCGCCGAGCTGCTCGAGCGCGGCGGCTCGCTTCTCGTCGTCGGCGGCGTTCATGTTGATGTACAGGACCTCCACGCCGGCCGCGGCGAGGTCCGATTTGAGCTCCTCGACGTGAGCCAGCCCGGCCCGGAAGTCGAGGTGGATGCCGCAGATGTTGAAGCCGGCCCTGGCCAGGGTCCGCGCCGTCGCCTCGCCCATCCCCGACGAGGCGCCGAGGATCAGGGCCCAGCGCTCACGGGAGTCGGGCATGCAATCGTCCCTCCGGGATGGTCGCGCGGGAGAGCCACCGATCGGGTCTCCCGCCGATCGTCATTGGCCGGGAGTCTAGCAGCGGTTCCAGGGCGCTCCTGGCCGCTGGCGGCGCGCCGAAGGCATCGCGGGTAAGGTGGAACCGATGACCGATCGAGAGACCGCCGGGGCCCCCGGCGACCCGATCGTCGAGACCCACGGTCTGACGAAGCGGTTCGGCGGCAGGAGCGGGCTGGAGGACCTTGACCTCGAGGTCCGACGCGGGGTCTCGCTCGCCGTGCTCGGGCCGGCCGCCAGCGGCAAGACGACGCTGATCCGGCTTCTGAGCGGCCTGGCGAGGCCGCCGGCGGGGACGATCACCGCCCTTGGCGCCCGCGTCGGGGCGCGGCAATGGCTGCCTGCGCGGCGGCGACTGGGCGTCGTGTCGTCGAACCCCGTCTTTCACGCCTGGATGTCCGGACGCGAGGTGGTCGACTTCGCGGCCCACATGGCCGGCCTCCCCGCTCGGGAGCGCCGGACCCGCGTTGACGAGGCCCTCGGGTTGGTTGGCCTCAGGGGGGTCGCGGCCGAGCGCGTTTCGACGTACTCGAGCGGCCTTCGGCGCCGGCTCGGCCTGGCGCAGGCCGTCGCCGGGCGGCCCGACCGCGTGCTCCTCGACGAGCCCCTGGGGGCGCTCGACCCGGACGACCGATCCGAGCTGCTCGGCGCCCTCGATGCGATTCGCCGAGCGGCCACCATCGTGTTCACGACGCGCTCCCTCGCGGATACCGAGCTGCTTGCCGATCGCGTGGCCCTGCTCGACGGCGGGCGACTTGTCCTCGAGGCGACCATCGCCGACCTGCTCGACCGCCTCGCCCAGCCGATCTACGCGATCGAGGCGGAGCGAGACCAGGGAGCCGCCCTGTCGGCCCTCAACGCCCGGCTTCGCCAGGAGCGATGGGTGGCCTGGACGGCGCTCGAGGCGGCCGGGATCCGTGTCGCCGTCGCCGACCCCGCCCGGGCGGCGCGCGACCTGCTGCCGGTGGTGCTCGCCGCCGGCGTGCGGGTCGCCGCGTTCGGTCGCCGGCGGCCCACGCTGGACGATCTCCTGGCGGAGCTGTCCGGTGCCCATCGAACGGATGGGCCCGAGGGGCGTGCGGCGTGAGCGGCTACCGGGAGCTGCTCGAGAAGGAGATCGTCGAGGCCTGGCGCACCTACCGATTGGCGGGGCTGGCGGGTCTGTATCTCGTGCTCGGGATCGGCGTCGCTGTCTTCACCCGCGGCCAGCGGGCGCTCGTCCGCTGGTTCGCCCCGCCGGAGTACGAGATCGGCCTGTCACCCGCGATCGCGGCCGACGTGGTGAGCCAGCTCGTCCTCGTCATCATCCAGCTCGGCGCGGTCATGGCGATCCTGGTGACGATGGGCGCCGTCGCCGGCGAGCGGGAGCGCGGCATCCTCGCCTCCGTTCTCGTGAAGCCGGTCAGCCGCGCCGCGGTCATCGCCGCGAAGTGGGTGGCCCTGGCGATGCAGTTCGCGGTGGCGGTCGGGCTCGCGACGCTTGGCGCCTGGCTCTACACCGGGGTCCTGGTCGAGCCGGTCCCGGTCGCGCCCTGGGCCCAGCTGGCGGTCGTGATCTGGCTCGCGACGATGGTCCAGGTCTCGATCACGCTCCTGGGATCGGTGCTGTTCCGCTCGCCGCTCGCCGCCGGTGCCTTCGGCTTCCTCGGGCTCGTCGGGCTGACGCTGGCGAGGGGCGTGCCGACCCTCGCACCGTGGTTGCCGGCCGGGCTCGCCGACGTCGCGACGGCGCTGGCCCTCGAGGAGTCGAGCCCGGACCTCGATCCGACCCGGACGATCGCGATCTCGATCGTGGTCATCGCCGCCCTCGTCGCCGCCGCCTGGCTGTGGTTTCGTCGCGAAGAGATCTGAAGACCGGGATCGCCGTCAGACGACGCCGCTCCTGCGGAGCTCGGCGATCGCGGCGCGGTCGTAGCCGGCCTCGGCCAGGATCTCGTCGGCCTGCTCACCGGCGAGCGGCGGAGGCAACCGGACCATGGCTGGCGTCGCTGCCAGGTGGAACGGTGGCGCGACCTGGTCGACGCGACCAAGGACGGGATGCCTGACCGGGACGACGCTGCCCAATGCCTGGGCCTGGGCCGAATCGAGGGCCTGCCGGACGTCCCGGATCGGGGCACACGGGATGGCCGCCTCGTCCAGCCGGGCGAGCCAGTCGGCCGACGGTGCGCCGGCGAATTGCGCGGCCAGGATCGGGATCAGCGCCTCGCGGTTCTCGCCCCGGTCGCCGTTCGTGGCGAATCGCGCCTCCGTGGCCAGCTCCGGGAGGCCGATCGCCTCGCAGAACCTCGGCCACTGCCGCTCGCTGCCGACGCCCACCGCGATCTCCCCGTCGGAGGTGGCGAACGTCTGATACGGCACGATGCTCGGGTGGGCGTTGCCGCGGCGAGCCGGTCCGGCGCCGGTGACGATGGCGGTCTGGGCCTGGTTCACCAGCACCGCCAGGGTGCTCTCCAGGAGCGAGACGTCGATCCGCTGCCCGCCGCCCGGCCCACGCTCGCGGCCGACGAGCGCAGCCAGCACGGCGACCGCCCCGAACAGGCCGGTGACGACGTCGCTGATTGCGACGCCGACCTTGAGCGGCCGCCCGCCAGCTTCGCCGGTGATCGACATCAGCCCGCCGGCCGCCTGGACGATGAAGTCGTAGCCGGGCTTTGCCGCGTCGGGACCGGTCGTCCCGAAGCCGCTGATCGCGAGATGGACGAGGGCCGGGTTCAGCTCGGCGAGCGCGGCCTCCGAGAAGCCCAGCCGTTCGAACCCCCCGACGCGGAAGTTCTCGACGACGACGTCGGCCTCGCGCAGGAGCCGCCGGAGCACCTCCCGGCCGGCGTCCCGGGAGAGGTCCAGGCGCAGGCTGCGCTTGTTTCGATTCACCGCCAGGTAGTAAGCGGCGGTGCGGG
>VEOW01000013.1 GCA_012026785.1 Chloroflexota bacterium
CGACGCAGATGCCGGTCCACGTCGCCGATGACCCGCTGACCTGCGTCGTCCGGGGGACGGGCGAGGTGCTCCAGGACCTCGATGGCATGAACCGGGTCCTGGTGACCGAGACCTACTCCCGGCCGCTGCGTTAGCGACGCGGCATGAGCGCCCTCCTCTCGGGTGGGGCCGCCCGGCGGCGAACCGTCGCCTACGTCGCTCTGCTGACGGTCTCGCTGCTCCTCGTCGCGATCTCATCGAACCCCCTGGTGCGCGATCTCCAGAACGGCGTTGCGTTCGCCTTCCGGCCCGTCCAGACGGCCGTCGATGGGGTCGCTCGCGACGTGTCCTCGATCCTCGGGACGATCGCCGAAATCGACCGCCTGCGGCTCGAGAACGAGGCGTTGCGCAGCGAGAACGAGCACCTTCGCAACGAGAACGCCCAGGCCAAGGAGATCCAGCGCCAGAACGAGGAGCTCGTCGCCCTGCTCCAGCTGCGGACCGGCCTCGAGTTCCAGACCGAGCCCGTGACGGTCATCGCGCGCGAGTCGTCCGAGGCTCGCCGGACGGTCATCATCGATCGCGGCTCGGACGACGGGCTGGAGGCGGGCGACGTCGTCGTCGCCGGCGGCGGGGCGCTCGTCGGCCGGATCGCCACCGTCGGCCCCAACTTCGCCCGGATCGTCCTGATCAGCGATTCGACCTCGACCGTCGTCGGCCAGCTGCTGAGCAGCACGGCAACCGGCCAGGTGGTCGGCCAGCTCGGCGGTGCGCTGATCATGCAGGACGTCGATTCGCTGGCCGAGGTCGTCGTCGGCGAGGAGGTCTTCACGGCCGGCATCGAGCTCGGCGGCGGCATCCGCTCGCCCTACCCGAAGGGCCTCCTCATCGGCCGCGTCGTCGACGTCGCCCGTGACCCCAACGAGGTCGTCCAGACGGTGTTTCTTGAGCCCGCCGCCAACCTCGACCGCCTCGAGTACCTGCTGGTGATCACGAACTACGAGGGCGGCCTGACCGGGCCGCTCGAAAGCCTCCTGCCGTGCGAGCCGACCGACGGCGGGACGCTGCCCGACAGCGACCAGCCCTGCGCCTCGGTCCCGCCGGGCGGCTGAATCGCGTCGCCTCCGCGCACCGCCCGGCGGGGCCCCGGACCACCTCGGACCCGACCGCTCCGACCACCTTCCAACCGCCCCTCAACCGGCCGGCTGCGTGTCCGTAGTACGGAAGCGGCATTGAGCGGGCGGCGGGCGCGCCGGGAGGCTCTCGGGAGCACTCATCCGCTCACCGGAGTCGCCTCGTCATGCCTGTCCGCATTCGGCTCGCGGCCCTGCTCGCCGCGCTCCTCCTCGTCGCCCCCGGGATCGTCGTCGGTGCGCGCGCCGCGACGCTCGGCTCGACGTCGATGGACGACTCCCCCGCTGTGGCCGCGGCCCCGAAGGTCGTCATCGTGGTTGGCGCCACCCACGAGTACACGGACTCGTATCGAAGCTATGGCGACCTGTTCGCGGCCGAGGCGCTGAAGTACACGCCCAACGTCGTCAAGGTCTACAGCCCGAACGCGACGTGGAGCAAGGTCAAGGCGGCGGCCCAGGGCGCGTCGATCTTCATCTATCTCGGCCACGGTTCCGGCTACCCCAAGAGCGAGGCCTCGGTCTTCAACGGCGACTGGTTGGACGGCATGGGCCTGAACAAGGCCGCCGACCCCGACGACGACGTCGTTCGCTACTACGGCGAGAACTACGTCGCCGGCGAGATCCGGCTGGCCAGGAACGCCGTCGTCATCCTCAGCCACCTGTGCTACGCGTCGGGCAACTCCGAGTCGGGCGACCCGGAGCCGACGTACGCGGTCGCCCGCCAGCGGATCGACAACTTCGCCTCGGGCTTCCTGCGGGCCGGGGCTCGAACGGTCATCGCCGACGTCTGGAACGCCGGCGTCGTCGCCTACATCCGGGACATCCTGTCGGCGGACAAAACGATCGGCGACATGTGGCGCAACTCCCCGAGCAACCACGGCCACCAGATGGCCTTCGCGCCGGCCCGCAACCCGGCCTACGACGCGATCATGGATCCGAATACCTGGACGAGCGGCTTCTACCGCTCGATCGTCGGCAACCTCGAGATGACGACCGCCGAGGTCCGCGACGGTGCGGGGTCGGCGTTCACGGCCACCCATCCGACCGACCTCGTCGCGCCGGGCGCCGCTTCGGTCGCGACCGCCGGCCTGGCCGTCCACGAGGACGATGCCCTGTCGACGCCGACCGGCGCGAGCCTCGCCGCCGGGACGGCCGTTCGCGTCGACCAGGTGACCGCCCCGGCGGCCGCCGAGGACAGCAGCAGCCCCGGGCCGTCGGCGCTGGTTCGAACCTTCGACGGCGGGACCGAGGGCTGGGTCGGCGGCGACGGGCTGGCGCCTCGCGACAGCCTCGGGCCCGAGATCTGGTCGGTCGATGGGGCCGACGTCATCACGCCGAACCTCGACGGGCTCCACGATCGGCTCGACCTCGTGGCCCGCTTCTCGGAGACGGCAAGCTGGACGGCCAAGGTTCGCGACGGCGACGGGACTGTGGTGGCGACGCAGTCGGGGACTGGGCACCAGGCCTTCATCGGCTGGAACGCCGAGATCGACGGCGCCCCCGCGCCGGTCGGCGACTACACGTGGGCCGTGACCGCAGCGGACGCATGGGGCAATGCCAAGGGAAGTGCCGAGGGCACGTTCTCGATCGTCCCCGCGGAGGCCCCCGCGACGGCCGTCCTGTCGTTCGCCTCGACCGCCGGAGCCGCGACCAACAGCTCCAGCGTGCAGTTCGAGCTGGTCTTCGCCGGCGAGGTCAGCGGCCTCACCAAGTCGGACCTGGTGCGGACCGGCACGGCGCCTGATTGCATCATCGGCACGCCCACCGGGAGCGGCGCGACGTGGACCGTGCCGGTCACCAAGTGCAAGACCGGAACGCTCGGCCTGACCCTCAGCGCCGAGGCCGTCAGCGACGGCGACGGCGGACTGGGACCAGCCGGCTGGGTGAGCTCCAAGACCGTCAGGATCGACAAGGCGGCACCGACCGCCAAGGCGCCGAAGGCCTCGCTCCGGTCGGGCCAGGCGCTCGAATCGGCCTCGAAGAAGGCGGGCCTGCCGGTCCGCCTGGCCTGGAGCGCCAGTGACAGCGGCGGTGCCGGGCTGGCGGGCTACGACGTTGCCCGAAGCGTGAACGGCGGAGCGTGGCAGGTCATCGAGTCCGGCCTCTCCTCCGCGAGCCTCAACCTCCGCCTGTCGCCGGGCACGACGTACCAGTTCCGGGTCCGGGCGCGCGACAAGGCCGGCAACGTCGGCGGTTGGGCGGCCGGTCCGACGCTCCGGCCAAAGCTCGTCCAGCAGACGGCCTCGAAGATCGTCTGGCGCAAGTCCTGGTCGACCGAGAGCGACTCCGGCTACTCGGGTGGCTCGACGCGCCGGTCCTCGACGGCCAAGGCCAAGGCGATCTACACGTTCAGCGGCCGAAGCATCGGCTTCGTCACGACCTTCGCGGCGAGCCGCGGCTCGGTCAAAGTCGTCGTCGACGGCTCGCGCGTCGCCACCCTGGACCTGTCGTCGGGCGATCCCGGACAGCGTGTCCTGGCCTTCACGCGAACGTGGGCCTCGAAGGGGACCCACACCATCAAGCTGGTCGTCGTCGGCACGGCAGGCCATCCACGGGTCGACCTCGACGCCCTCGCGGTCCTGGGCTGACCGCGGCCGACCATCGCGAACCGCCCCGGACCGCACCGCACCCACCGGTACCACCCGCGCCCGGACCTTCGTACGGCTGCCGCCGGGCGGCCACGCGGCCTAGCCTCGCATTCGGCTCGGTGGTCCTGCCGCGCCGTTGACCACGCCCGACAGCCGGACATCAAGGCATGACAGCGCCGACGCCGCGACCGCCCCTCCGCCGCCATCGGCCGACCCGCCTCCGCGCTGCCCTGGTCGCGTCCCTTGGCGTCGCCCTCCTCGCCCCGCTCGTCCTGGTTGCCCCCGTGGGCGCAGTCCAGGGGCCGTCTCGGACCGGCGCTGCCGGAGCGCCGGTGATCGATGCTCCGGGTGTGCCCTCGGTCCACTATCGCGACGACCTCGCCCACGAGGACGACGTCCTCGTCTTCGAGCCCGGGGAGCGCGTCAGCGTGCCCTTCCGACCGCGGGCCACCGACCGCTGGCCGGTGGCCGGCAAGCCGCCGCGAGCGCTCCCGGCCGGGCGTGCCTCGGGCGCCGAGATGCGCGGGCCTGTCCGCCCGTCGCTCGACGGGGTCGACCAGGATGCCTCGACCGAGGCGGCCGCCGCCGAGACGACGTCGTGGGGCGCGCCGTCGACGGCCGCCGCCCCCACCGCGGCGACGGCCGTGGGCGAGAACGGCCTCCGCCGCGAGGTCTTCGGGTTCCTGCCCTACTGGGAGGTCTCCGGCTCGGTCGATCTCGATTACCGGACGCTCTCGACGATCGCCTACTTCAGCGTCGGCGTGACGAAGGCCGGCAACCTCAAGAAGACCGATGCCGACGGCAGCATCTCGACCGGCTGGGCCGCCTGGACCAGCTCGGCGATGACGTCGGTCATCAACGCCGCCCACGCGGCCGGGACGCGGGTCGTGCTGACGGTCTCGTGCTTCGCCTGGTCCAGCGGTGGGGCCGAGAAGCAGGCCGCGCTTCTCGGCAGCGCGACGGCCCGGGCCAATCTTGCGAAGCAGGTCGCCGCGGCCGTACGCGACCGGGGCGCCGACGGGGTCAACCTCGACTTCGAACCGCTCGTCTCGGGCTACGCGGCCGAGTTCACGGCCCTCGTGCGGTCGGTCCGGGCCGAGCTCGACAAGCTCGCGCCGGGCTACCAGCTGACGTTCGACACGACCGGCTACATCGGCAACTACCCGATCGAGGAGGCGACCGCTCCGGGTGGCGCCGACGCGATCTTCATCATGGGCTACGACTACCGCGGCGAGGGCTCCGGCAAGGCCGGCTCGATCTCGCCCCTGACCGGCCCGACGTATGACCTGACCGATACGGTCAAGGCCTACATGGCGCGGGTCTCGCCGTCGAAGCTGATCCTCGGCGTGCCGTACTACGGCCGGGCCTGGTCGACCGACAGCGATGTCCTGAATGCCAAGAACATCTCCGGCACCAAGTACGGCGCCTCGTCGACCGTCATGTACGACGACACCGTGTCGCTCGTGGCCAAGCACGGGCGACGCTGGGACGCGATCGAGCAGGGACCGTGGCTCGCCTATCGCAAGGAAACGTGCACCAGCGCCTACGGCTGCGTGGACCACTGGCGGCAGGTCTACTTCGACGACGCCGCCTCGCTGCGCCTGCGCTACGACCTCGTCAACCGCCAGGGCTTGCGCGGTGCCGGGATCTGGGCCCTCAACTACGACAAGGGCACGACCGAGCTCCGGAAGGCGCTCGCCGACAAGTTCCTCGACGACAAGACCCCACCACTGGCGGGAACGGCGACGCTCGCGCCGTCGCAGCGCGACGAGGGCTTCAAGGTCCGCTGGACGTCGTACGACGACAGCACCGTCGTCGGCTACGACCTCCAGGTTTCGACCGACGGCGGCGCTTGGACCGGCTGGCTGTCGGGGACGAAGGCCACGAGCGCGACCTACCCGGGTCAGCACGGTTCAACCTATGCCTTCCGCGTCCGGGCGACCGACAGCCACGGCAACGTCTCGGCCTGGCAGCCGATCGACCCGGCGGCAACCGTCGCGCCGGCCTCCCTGGCGGTCGGTGGCTTCGCCCGGGTCCTCGCCGACGGCCTCCGGATGCGCAGCAGCGCCTCGACCGGCGGCTCGATCATGGCCACGCTCTCGGCCGGCGACGCGGTCCAGGTCGTCGGCGGGCCGAAGACCAATGACGGCTACACCTGGTACCAGGTCTCCGGTCCGATCCGGCAGTGGGCGCCGGTCGACCCGATCCAGGTCGGCGGCTGGGTGGCCGCCTCGGGCGAGGGAGAGACGTACCTCGCCGCTCGTCCGCCGGTCTACACCACCACGGTCGATGCCGGGCTCCACGGGCTGGCGCTGAATGGCGGTGGCCAGCGACTGCTGTCCCCGAACGGCGACGGGACCAATGACACGATCCGGCTCGGCTGGACGAACAACCTGGCGTTCGACAGCCTGAGCCTTCGAATCCTGCGCTCCGACGGGACGGTCCTCGGCTCGATGCCGGTGCCCTCGACTGGCGCGGGCTCGGCATCGTTCACCTGGGACGGCCGGCTGGGTGGCGTCCGGGTGGCCGATGGCGCCTACCTCCCGCAGCTGATCGGCGTCAAGGGCTCCACCTCGTACGCCTTGCCAGCCGCCAACCCGACCGGCGCCACCTACCTGCAGCGCTACGGCATTGCCGTTTCGGACATTTCGGCCACGACCGTGGCGGCCTTCGCGCCGACGACAGCGACCCTGACGAGGGCTGCGAGCATCGGCTACGCGATGACGTTCAACGGTGCCGTGAGCGGCCTGTCCGCGGGCGACTTCGTCGTCTCGGGCACGGCCGGCGGCTGCTCGATCGGCAGGCCGTCGGGCTCCGGCGACTCGTACACGGTCAGCCTGACGGGCTGCGCGTCGGGAACGGTCGCGCTCGGCCTCAAGGCCGGGGCCGTCCGTGACGTCGTTGGCAACACCGGTCCCGGCGGGACAGCGACCGCCGCGACCGTCCGGATCGATCGCATCGCGCCCACCGCCTCGAAGCCGCTGGCCCAGCTCCGGACGGGTGTGGCGCTGGGATCCAGCGCGAAGCGGGCGAAGCTCAAGACTCGCCTCGCGCTGTCCGCGAGCGATGCGGGCGGCGCGGGCGTCGCGAGCTTCGATGTCGCCCGGTCCCTCGATGGCGGGCCGTTCAAGGTCATCGCCAGCGGCGTCACCGCCCCGACGCTCAGCACGGGTCTCAAGCCCGGTCGGACGTACCGCTTCGAGGTTCGGGCCCGAGATGCCCTGGGCAACGTCGGCGGCTGGGCGGCCGGGCCGACGCTGCGACCGAAGCTCATCCAGCAGACCAGCAGCGCGCTGCGTTGGAAGGGCACCTGGCGGGGTGCCAGCAGCACGGCCTTCTCGGGCGGCTCGGTCCGGTACTCGACGGCCGCCGGCGCGAAGGTGAAGTACACTTTCACCGGCCGGGCGATCGCCTTCGTGACGACCCTCGCATCGTCGCGGGGCCAGGTCCGGGTGTACCTCGACGGCTCGTACGTCACGACGCTCGACCTGCGGTCGGCGACCTACACGCCTCGGGCCGTGGCCTTCTCGAAGTCGTGGTCCGCCCGCGGGACCCACACCATCAAGCTGGTCGTCGTCGGCACGGCCGGCCGGCCCCGCGTCGACGTCGACGCCTTCGAGGTCATCCGCTGACGCCCCGATACACTCATCGGGCATGACCGACCAGGAGGCAGTGCCACCCGCCGACGAACGCCGGGCGGGCACGTGGGTCGTGCTCCCAACGTACGACGAGGCCGAGAACCTGCCCGGCATCGCGGGGGCGATTCTCGATGCGGTTCCCAAGGCCATGCTGCTCGTGGTCGACGACAACTCGCCCGACGGGACGGGCCGCCTGGCCGACGAGCTGGCGGCGGCAAACGACCGCATCCACGTCCATCACCGGCCCGCCAAGGAAGGCCTCGGGCGGGCCTACCTCGACGGCTTCCGGGTGGCCCTGGCGGGCGGTGCGACCGCGGTCGTCCAGATGGATGCCGACTGGTCCCACGATCCGGCCGTCCTGCCGGCACTGCTGGCCCCGATCGCCGACGGCCGGGCCGACCTCGTCATCGGCAGCCGCTATACCCGCGGGGGTCGCGTGGAGGACTGGGGCCTCGCCCGACGACTCATCTCGCGCATGGGCAGCCTGTTCGCGCGAACCGTGCTGCTGCTCGGCCCGCACGACCTGACGGGCGGCTTCAAGGCCTGGCGCGCGGAGACGCTCGCGGCGATCCCGTTCGATGGCGTCCACGCCGGTGGCTACGTGTTCCAGATCGAGATGACCCATCGGGCGACGCGCAGCGGCGCGCGGGTGACGGAGGTGCCGATCACCTTCCGCGATCGGCGGGTGGGCCGCTCCAAAATGTCGCGGCGGATCATCGCCGAGGCCCTGCTCGTCGTCCTGCGCCTCCGCTGGGAGGAGATCCGGGCCCGTCTGCGCCGACGGCCCGCGTGACCCAGGCCGCGCCGCCCGGCGTGCGGGTGGTGCTCGACGCCCGGCCGCTGCAGGATCCCGAGCGGGCGCCGCTGACGGCCCGCTACCTGGCGGGCCTCCTGGCTGCCTTCGACGCGGCGCCGCTGGCCGGCGAGTCGTTCGTGCTGCTCCTCCAGTCGGACCTTGACGACCCGACGACCCGCTTCGAGCGCCTGCCGGTCGTCGGCCGGCGCCTCCTGCCGCCAACCCGGCTGCTGCGCGGCGCCGCGCTGGCCGTCGATCCGTTCCTGCTGCGCGGCGCCGCGCTGGGCGCCGCCTGGCGAGCCGATCGCCAGGGCGCGGCCGGCGCCGTCTACCACGCGGCGGCCGGCGCGGCGCCCGTCTTCTCGCGCATCCCGATCGTGGTGACGCTGCTCGATCTCGCGCCGTGGGAGCTGCCGCAGGCCTTCGCTCGTGGCCCGGCGGCGAGCTTCGGGCACCGACTCCGGACGCGGCTGCTGCGGCGGGCCGCGACGATCATGGTCGGGACCGAGGCCGTAGCGCGGAGCGCCCGGCAGCTCCTGCGGCTGCGGGCCCGCCGGCTGCGAGTCGTACCGCTCGCGCCGGACCCGGCGTTCGTCGCCGCCGGGACGCAGCCGGGCGGCGCCGACCTCGAGCGCGAGCGCGTCCGCCTCGGCCTGCCCTCCAGCTACCTCGTCTACGTCGGCCGCCACGACGCACGGCACGACCTCGGCACGCTGCTTCGCTCGCTCGCCCTCCTTGCCGGACGCCCACGCCCGCGGGAGCTGCCGGGCGCGCGGCCGTGGCCGCCGCCGCTCCTCCTCGCCGGCGCCTCGCCCGACGACCGTGCCGCGCTGGCTCGCACGGCGACCCGGCTCGGCGCCGCCGACTCGCTCGTCTATGCGCCGGCAATGCCGGCCGATCGCCTCGCCGCCCTCGTCGCCGGCGCCCGGGCAGCCGTCCAGCCGGCGGTCTCCGACGCGGCCGGTCTCCCGGTCATCGACGCGATCGCCGCGGGCGTGCCGGTCGTCGCCAGCGCGGTGGGGGCCTTGCCGGAGCTGGTCGGCCGGGCTGGGATCCTCGTCGAGGCTCGTCATCCGGAGCGCCTGGCGGAAGCGCTCGCGACCGTTTGGTCCGACGATCGCCTGTACGCGACCCTGGGCCGGGCCGCGCGCGGGGCAGCGGGCGCGCTGCCGACCCGGGCCGACGTGGCCTCGGCGACGCGGCGCGCCTATGCCGCGGCCGGGGCTCGGCGCTAGGTGGCTGGTGTGAAACGCGCGTTCTGAGGGGCTGACTGGCGGGCGCGGGCGCTGATCACGAACGCCTGGGATTGGCCGCGATTTCGCGA
>VEOW01000166.1 GCA_012026785.1 Chloroflexota bacterium
CCGGATGTCGGGCTCGGTCACGATCTCCATCAGCGGCACGCCCGAGCGGTTGAAGTCGACGAGGCTGACGCGCTCGCCGCCCGGACCCTGGCCGTGGACGAGCTTGGCGGTGTCCTCCTCGAGATGGGCCCGGGTGATTCGAACGGTCACCGGCCCCCCGGAGGTCTCGAAGGTCAGCGTGCCGGCGGCTGCCAACGGCAGGTCGTACTGGCTGATCTGGTAGCCCTTGGGCAGGTCGGGATAGAAGTAGTTCTTGCGGTCCCAGCGGGTCGCCCCGGGGGTCGTGGCGCCGATTGCCGCGCCTGTCGCCAGGACCAGCTCGCCGGCCCGCCGGTTGATGACCGGCAGCGCGCCCGGCAGCCCCAGGCAGACCGGGCACGTGTGCGTGTTCGGGGCGGCCCCGTCGTAGGCGGTCGAGCAGCCGCAGAACATCTTCGAGGCCGTCCGGAGCTGGCAGTGGACCTCGATGCCGATGACGGCCTCGTAGCGCTCGAGGGCAGGGATCGTGCTGGCGGGCGACGCGGCCGAGGTCATGGCCCGAGTTTGGCACAGCGTTCGACTGGTCGGAGCCCGCCGTTGGGCGGGCGAATGACCACGGTGTGGTCGTTTCCCCAGCTTGGACAGGTCAAGCACGGTCCGGGCGCGACGCGTCGTGCCCAAATCGTCCCGTCGCGAGCGTGGCCCGGCACGTTCGCGTCGCTGGACCACCCGCGGTCACGCCGCGGCCCCGCCATGACTCCGCGGTGTCCTCGAAATGACCACCAGGTGAGCAGCGCCGCGGTCTTCGCGGCGAGGTCGCCAGGCGCGGAGGTACGCAGCCGGCGCCTACCGGGTGTCAGGCGACGATGAGCGCCTCGGGGGCCTCGGCCTCGTGGATCGCACGGGCAGCCCGGAGGCCCGATTCGAGGGCGCCCTGGATCCAGGCGTGGTACAGCGAGCAGTGCTCGCCGGCGAACAGGATCCGGCCCTCCGGCGCCAGGATCGCCGCCTGCAGCTGGGACTGCTGCTCGGGCTCGAAGAGCGCGAAGGCGCCGTTCGCGAAGCGGTCGTCGTACCAGGCGTGCGAGGCGCCGACCTCGTAGACCTCGCGTATCCGGGGGTGGATCCGGGCGACGTCGTCGAGGGCCTCCTCGAGGCGGGTCTCAGGGTCCATCGCGCCCCAGCGGGCCGCGTCCTGCGACCAGGTGTAGGAGGCGAGCAGCACGCCGCGCTTCGTCGTCGGGTCCGGCGTCGGGTAGTTCATCCGCCGAATGGGCAGGTCGGTGACCGTGGCACCGCCGTAGATCCCGTCCTCGGCCTCCCAGATCCGCTCGCGGACCTGGAACAGGACCTTGGTGGAGGCCGAGTAGTTGAGCTGCCGGATGGCTCGCTGCTTGTCGCGGCTGAAGGGCGCCAGGACCTCGATGTGGCGCAGGACCGAGAACGGGATCGCGACGATGGCGTAGTCGCCGCGCTCCGACCAGCGACCGGATTCGGTCTTGAAGTGGATCGTCACGCCGTCGGCGTCCTGGTCGATGGCGTGAACCTCGGCCCCGAACCGGATCCTGTCGGCCAGCTCGGCATAGAACGCGTTCGGCAGGCGGTCCATGCCGCCGACGATCTCCTGCATGTCCTCGAAGGCCTTCCCGATGTCCTCGCGCAGGAGCTCGACGATCGCCGTGTTCATGTCGGCCTCGACGAACTCCATGACGCCGAACATCTCGATGGCGCCCTCGGAGAAGCCCTTCGCGACCAGGAACTCGCGGATCGAGTACTGGTCGTAGTCGCGCACGATCGAGTCCCAGCCGGCCTGGCCCCGCTCCTCGACCAGCCGGCGCAGGTCGGCCGTCGCCTCCTCCCAGAGGCTCCAGTGCGACCGACCGCGCTCGTGCTCCGCGACCTCGAAGCCGAGCTCGTCGGGCGTCAGCCCGGCCTGCTCGGCGGTCATTCGCCTGCCGCCGACGTAGACCAGGCCCTTGGGGTTGCCCATCATGAACGGCCGCATCTCGAGGCCGAAGTGCTCGCAGTAGCCGAGCGTCAGGTCGTGGACCCGCGGGATGCGCATCGCGCCCGCCTCGGCATACAGGCCAGGAGCGAACGTTCGCAGCGTGTAGACCCGCCCGCCGACGCGGTTCTGGGCCTCCAGGATCAGCGGGTCGTGGCCGGCACGCGCCAGCTCGTAGCCGGCCACCAGGCCGGCCAGCCCGGCGCCGATGATGATGACCCGCTTCGGCGCCCCCTCGCGCCGCTCCAAGCCGTCCACCTCAGGCCGCCTGTCGCTCCACGAACCGCCGAATGCGGACGAGCGCCTCTTCGAGCCGCTCGAAGCTCGTGGCATAGCAGGCCCGGACGTGCCCCTCGCCCGACGGCCCGAAGGCATTCCCCGGGACGACCGCCACGTGCTCCTCCTCGAGCAGGCGCTGGGCGAAGGCGGCGGAGTCCAGCCCGGGCGAGGTGATCTTCGGGAACGCGTAGAAGGCGCCCCGCGGTTCGAACGTCGCCAGGCCGATGGCGTTCAGGCCGTCGACGAACATCCGCCGTCGACGGTCGTACTCGGCCAGCATCCGTTCGACCTCGGGCTCGCCGTCGCGAAGCGCAATCAGCGCCGCGTCCTGGGCGGTCGTGGGGGCCGACATGATGCCGTACTGGTGGACCTTGACGATGCCCTCGAGGATGCCCGCCGGGGCCGCCAGCCAGCCGACCCGCCAGCCGGTCATGGCGTAGGCCTTGCTGAAGCCGCCCATGAGCACGGTCCGGTCGCGCATCCCGGGCAGCGACGAGAACGCCCGGTGGCGGTAGTCGCCGTAGGCCAGGCGGTCGTAGATCTCGTCGCTGTAGACGAGGAGGTCGTGCCGCTCGGCGATTCGCGCCAGCTCGTCCTGGACCGCCGGCGGCAGGACCGCGCCGGTGGGATTGCAGGGGTAGCCGAGGAACAGCGCCTTCGTCCGGGGCGTGATCGCGGCCTCGACCGCGGCCGGATCCAGCGCAAAGTCGTCCTCGAAGCGGGTCGCGACGTGCACCGCGGTCCCACCGGCGAAGACGATCGCCGGGACGTAGGCGACGTACGACGGCTCGTGGAGCACGACCTCGTCGCCGGGGTCGCAGGTCGCGCGGAGTGCGAGGTCCACCGCCTCCGAGGCCCCGACGGTGATCAGCAGCTCCGTCGCGGGGTCGTAGCGGACGCCGTAGCGACGCTCGAGGTGGTCGGCGAGGGCCCGCCGGAGCTCGATCGTCCCGTAGTTGGAGGTGTAGTGGGTCCGGCCCTCGCGGAGCGACTCCACGCCAGCCTCGACGATGATCGGCGGCGTGTCGAAGTCCGGCTCCCCCACCCCGAGGCTGATGACGTCGTCCATCGTCGCAAGGATGTCGAAGAACTTCCGGATGCCCGACGGCGGCACCGCCCGGACCCGGGCGGCGAGAGCCCGCTCGGCGAGCGGTGGACGGGGCGTCATCGTGGCCATCGGCGGCAAGCCTACGCCAGCGCGGCCCGGCGATCCATCGGGGTTCGGGCCGAGGGATCGTCGGCGAGGTGCAGCTGGGCCGGCTCGAGCGACCGCCACCCCGCGCCAGCGGTGATCGCCTCGTACGCTCGCCCGAACCGCAACAGCGCCAGCTCCGACCATGCCGGTCCGATGAACTGCAGGCCGACCGGCAGGCCCTCGGCGAGGCCGCAGGGCACCGACAGGCCCGGCAGGCCGGCCATGTTGACCGGCAGCGTGCAGGCGTCCGAGAGGTACATCGCCACGGGATCGGCGATTCGCGCGCCGAAGCGGAACGCGACGGTCGGCGAGGTCGGGGCCACGAGGGCATCGATGCCCGAGCCGAAGACGTCGTCGAAGTCGCGCTTGATGAGCGTCCTGACCTTCTGGGCCTTCACGTAGAACGCGTCGTAGTAGCCGGCCGAGAGGGCGTAGGTCCCGAGCATGATCCGGCGCTTGACCTCGGGGCCGAACCCGGCGCCCCGGGTCGCGAGGTAGTCGGCGATGAAGTCCCGACCCGCCTCCCGAATGGACAGCCCGTAGCGCACGCCGTCGTAGCGCGCGAGGTTGGCCGAGGCCTCCGCCGGCGCGACGATGTAATAGGTCGCGAGACCGTAGTCGGTGTGCGGCAGCGACACGTCCTCGACGGTCGCACCAGCCCCCTCCAGCGCCGCGACCGCCTCGCGAATCCGCGCCTCGACCTCGGGCTCCATGCCGGCCACGAAGTACTCCCGCGGCAGTCCGAGGCGCTTGCCGCGCAGCCATCCGGCCGCCTCGTCGTCGCCGGCCGGCAACGTGAGCAGCTCGTCGGGCACCGGCACCGGCGCGGAGGTGGAGTCGCGCTCGTCGCGGCCGGCGACGGCGTGCAACAGTGCCGCGGCATCTCGGGTATCACGGGCGAACGGACCGATCTGGTCCAGCGACGAGGCGAACGCCACGATCCCGTAGCGGCTCACCCGGCCGTACGTCGGCTTCATGCCGACGGTGCCGGTCAGCGCGGCCGGCTGTCGAATGGAGCCGCCGGTGGCGGTCCCGATCCCGAACGGCACGTGGCCGGCGGCGACGGCGGTCGCCGAGCCGCCGCTGCTGCCGCCGGGCACGCGGTCGAGATCCCACGGGTTGCTGACCGGCCCGAACGCCGACCATTCGTTCGAGGAGCCCATTGCGAACTCGTCCATGTTCGTCTTGCCGAGGACGATCGCCCCGGCCTCGCGGAGCCGCTCGGTGATGTGGGCGTCGTACGGCGCGACGTAGCCCTCGAGGATCCGGCTGCCGGCGGTGCACTGGCCGCCGGCGAGCGAGACGAGGTCCTTGAGCGCGACCGGCAGGCCGAGCAGCGGGTGGAGGGCGGCGGTGGCTGCTGGGCCCTCGGCACGGGCGGCGGCGAAGCGCGCGTCGGCGCTGTCGGCCTCGGCCAGAGCCCGCTCGCGGTCGATCGTGAGCCACGCGTTGAGGGCCCGGTTGTGGCGTTCCGCGAGCTCCAGCGAGGCTCCGACGATCTCGCGCGACGAGAGCTCGCCGGCGCGCAGCCGCGACGCCAGCGCATGCCCCGGCAGCCGGGTCAGGGTGCCATCCATCGATCCGGCGTCAGCTCCCCTCGCCACCGAGGATCGGCGGCACGACGATGAACTCGCCCTCGCGCCGGGACGCGTTCGCCAGCACGGCGTCCTGCGGCAGCGACGGCGTTGCGACGTCCTCGCGCAGGATGTTCTCCAGCTCGATCGTCTGGGCCGTCGGTGGGATCGCCGAGGTGTCGATCTCGGACAACTTGGCGTACTGCTCGAGGATGTGGTTGAGCTGGCCCTGGAGCTGGTCCAGCTCCTGGGGCGTCAGGCCCAGGCGGGCGAGGAAGGCGACGTGCTCGACGTCGGCACGGGAGAGCGAGGCCACCGCCCGATCATAGCCGCCGCCGATCCCGTCGCTCGCGTGGCATCCTCCGGGGCATGATCGCTCGCCTTCGGGACATGACCGCCGAGGATGTCGGCCAGGTGTCCGACATGATCGAACGGGCCGACTGGGGCGCCCGACGCTCGTGGTTCGAGTTCGCGGTTCAGCATCCCGCATGCCAGCCGATCGTGGCCGAGCGTGACGGCGAACCGGTCGGAACCGGGGTGGGGACCGTGAACGGACCGGTCGGCTGGGTCGGCACGATCTTCGTCGCCCCGGAGCTGCGTGGCCAGGGCCTCGGGCGGGCGCTCACCCAGGCCGTGATCGATCGCCTCGAGTACGGCGGCTGTCGAACGCTCGTCCTCGTCGCAACCCAGGAGGGTCGCCGGCTCTACGAGCGAATGGGCTTCGAGCTCCTGATGCACGAGCGAGTCCTCGAGGCGCCGGGTCTGCCGGCCGCCCCCGCCTCTGGGACCTCCAGCCCTTCGAATCCTTGGCGGGTCAGGGCGTTCGAGCCCGGAGACCTCGACGCGATCGCCACGTTGGACCGGACGGCCACCGGCGAAGACCGCCGTCACGCGCTGGTGCGATTCGCTGCTCCCGACTCGGCGAGGGCCGCCGTCGGGCCGGACGGCGCCGTCGGCGGCTTCGTGATTCGGGCGCCCTGGGGCGGCGGGGCGACGATCGCGCCCACACCCGAGGCCGCGATCGCGATCCTCGAGGCGCGACGCCGGGCCAGCGGGCCGGAAGGAATGGTCCGGGCCGGAGTCCTCGAGACGAATGCCGCCGGCCTGGAGGCGATGGCGCGGGCGGGGTTCGTGGACAGCTGGTCGGCGCCGCGAATGATCCGCGGCGAGCCGCTGGATTGGCGCCCGAACTGGATCTGGGGCCAGTTCAACCACGCCATGGGCTGAGGACTCAGATCGGGGCGACCAGCCGTGTCCAGGCAGCGCCGAGCCGCAGCTCTGCTGCCGCGCGAATCAGCGCCCGCGATGCATCGCGCAGCGTCTCGCCCTCGACCTCGAGCTCGGTTGGCCGTCCCTCGACGAGGCAGGTCGCCCGGAGCGTCACCGGACCGCGGCCGGCGCTATTGATCGATTCGACGACGAGGCCGAGCCCGAGGACCCGCTGCACGTCCTCCGCCAACCGCTCGGCGAACCGCACGTCCGCCTCGGTCATCGGCGCATCGACCCGCTCGTCCGTCGTCATCCAGTCCCCTCCCGCAGGAACCGCTCGAAGTCTGCACCGTCGATGACGGGAACGCCAAGCTCTTGGGCCTTCGCGAGCTTCGAGCCCGCGCCGGGCCCGGCGACCACGGCGTCGGTCTTCTTCGAGACCGAGCCCGCGGGCTTGCCGCCCGCCGCTCGCACGGCCTCCTCGACCTCCTCGCGGCTGTAGCCCTCGATCGAGCCGGTCACGACGACGGTCTTGCCCGCCAGGGGCCCGGTCCCGGCAGCCGCCCGCGGTGCTGGCAGCACCACCTCGACGCCGGCGTCGGCCAGGTCCTCCAGCACGCCCAACCCCCCCCCG
>VEOW01000251.1 GCA_012026785.1 Chloroflexota bacterium
CACAAGAGGAACTCGACCCCGCGGAGCACTGCGGCGGCCGGGGTAAGGGTGGGAGTGGCGGAGAGGGTGGGATTCGAACCCACGGTGCTATCGCACACCGCTTTTCGAGAGCGGCACCATCAACCACTCGGACACCTCTCCGCCGACGAGTTTACCAGCGGCCCCGGGCCGACCCTCCCGTCAGGTTGCGGCGGTGGCGTAGAGCTCTTCGACCTCGTCGCGGCGAATCCCCGAGACGACCCGCAGCCGGCGGCCGAGGGACGCGTGGTCGGCGACCTGGATGACCGTGCCCGCCGCCCCGTCGACGGTGTTCGGGACGGCGTACACGAGCTCCTCGACGTCCGAGGCCAGGAGGGCGCCGATGCACATCGCGCATGGCTCGATCGTGCTGAAGATCGTCACGTCACGGAGCCGGTCGGCACCGCCTCGGCGGGCCGCCTCGCGCAGCGCGACGATGACGGCGTGCGCGGTCGGATCGCCGGTCTCCCGGACCCGGTGGTGGCCTCGCGCGACCATCGCCTCGTCGAGCACGGCGACCGCGGCATGGGGCCGCTCGCCGGCATTGGCCGCGGACCGGGCCTCGGCGAGGGCTTCGCCCATGTACAGCTCGTAGTTCACCTGTCGATCATACGCGGGCACCGCTCGGGCGCGGGATGGCTACCATTGAATGGCGCATGACAGCACCGCGACGCATCGGCGTCTTGACGGGCGGAGGCGACGTCCCCGGCCTCAACTCGGTCATCAAGAGCGTGACCTACCGGGCGACGGAACTCGGGATGGAGGTTTTCGGCATCCGGCGTGGCTGGGAGGGCCTGACCCACGTCCAGCCCGGCGCCCAGCTCGACCCCGACTACGTTCGACCGCTGGACCGCCAGAACACTCGGACGATCGATCGAACGGGCGGCACCGTCCTCCACACCTCCCGCACGAACCCGGCTCGAATGAAGGAGTCCGCGCTCCCGGGGTGGCTCGACCGATCGAGGGCCGAGGGCATGCGGATCGAGGATGGCCGATTCGACCTGACCGACATCGTGCTCGAACACCTCGAGGCCCTGGGAATCGAAGCCCTGGTGCCGATCGGCGGCGATGACACGCTGTCGTTCTCACGGGTCCTCGTGGACCGTGACGTGCCGGTCGTCGCGATCCCCAAGACGATGGACAACGACGTTCCCGGCACCGAGTACTGCATCGGCTTCTCATCGGCCATCACCCGCGCCAAGGAGCTGATCGACCGGCAGCGGACCACCATCGGCAGCCACGAGCGGATCGGGGTCTTCCGAATCTTCGGCCGCGACGCTGGTTTCTCGGCGCTATTCGCGGCCTACGTCACGTCGGCTCGTTGCCTCCTCCCCGAGGCGCCGTATGACCTCGATGCCCTCGCCGCGGTGCTGGCCGAGGACTACCGGCTCAGCCAGAGCCACTACGCCATCGTCGTCACCGCCGAGGGCGCGATGTGGCGAGGTGGAAGCCTTCACGAGATCGGCGAGCCCGATGCGTTCGGGCACCGTCGCAAGGAGAACGTCGGCGAGGCGCTGGCTCGAGAGATCACGAACCGCACGGGCATCGAATCGCTGGCGCTCGAGCTGACCTACGACCTCCGGAGCGGGCAGCCCGACGCCCTCGACCAGATCGTCGCCTCGACCTTCGCCAACGTTGCGATGGACCTCGTGGCGGATGGCAACTACGGGCGGATGGTCGCGATCCGGGACGGCAAGTACGCCCACACCGACCTCCCGGCGAGTGGCTCGAAGGCGCGCCGGGTGGACGTTGAGGCGATGTACAACACCGAGCGCTTCCGGCCCCGGTATGACGGTCGCCTCGGCCTCCCGATGCTGCTGGTCGGCCTCGGCAGCGAGGTGACGGCCGGCATTTCCTGAGCTCGGGTCGGCAGGCTTGGGTCGGCGCAGCGCCACCCCAACCCCTCTAGGCCAAAACCCTGCATCCAATGCTCGATTCTTCGGCTGAATCACGGCTGCAGGTCGTTCCGCCGACGTTTGCCCCGCACGTCGCTCGATTCGTCGGACGAAAGAGGTCTTGACCGCTCTCGGACGGCTTCGGGCGGGCCAACCTGGGACTTCGAGCTAGGAATCGGTCGTCAGATGCACGGTCGTCAGCGGAAGCGACCCGCCACTGGCGGGTGGCGGGTCGCCTTCCAGCAACAGCCGAGTCCCTACCGGACCACGACCTCGGGCGGCGTGACCGCGTGCGGCTCGGTCTCGTTGGCCATCGAGTCCTGCCGGAAGGCGAGGCTCGGCGTGAGGTCGACGCCACGGTGCCGGAGGTGGATCTCCGACCAGTCATCGGGCGGGATCATGTTGTGCCAGGCGATCGTCAGCTCCCACTCGTCCGAGTAGTAGGCGTAGTGGGAGACGATCAGGAGGGTCGAGACGAACCGGGGCTGCCACTCGGTCGCCTCGTCGATGCCGAGCTCGGGATGCGCTTCGATCAGCCAATCGATCCAGCGCTCGAAGTGCGGCCGCGCGTCCTGGCCCCGCTCATCGGCCATCGGGAAGACCTTGAAGGTCCGCTCGACCGTCGTCGTTGCGGTCCCGCAGCCGGCCGTGATCGTGATGCTCCCGGTCGTCTCCTCGGTCGCGGGGGCGGGCACCAGCCAGACCGCGCCGACCGGCTTGTCAGGTGTCGGCTGGATGATCTCCGTGATCGTCGCTCCCTCCGCCGTCGCGGAGATCACGACCGCGCCGGCGCCGGGCGCGAGATCCGAGACCCGGACCAGGAATGACGATTCCTCGCCCGGCAGCAGCATTCGAATCTCGAGCGGGAGCTCGGGAGGCGAGACGTCGATGGTGAACTCGGGCCCGGGCGAGGGTGACGGGCTCGGCAGCGGGCTCGGGGATGGCGCGGGGCTGCCGCCCCCGGTGCAGGCGACGAGCGCCAACGCGACGACGATCGACAGGCCCGTGACGGGCCGGAACCGCGGCGGCATGGCCGGCCTCCTTCTGGAAGCCATCCGGTTGCCCGACTCGTCGGTTGTGGGGTGGCTCCCGGTGCGGGACGCCGATGGAATGACGAGGGCGGGTGTCTCCTTGTTCCCGAGTCCCTATCCCGGCAGGGCCGACAGCTGGCGAATGGCGCGGGCGACGGCGGACACGTCGTCGTCTCCGTGGCCCTGGGCGATCAGCCCCGCCTCGATCGTCTCGACGAGGGCGCTGATCGGGAGGACCGTGCCCGTCTCCCCGGCGAGCTCGAGCGCGATCCGGAGGTCCTTGCGGTGCAGGGCGACCTTGAAGCCCAGCGGGTAGTCGTTGGCCAGCATTCGACCGGATCGGTTGCTGAGGACCCAGCTCTGGGCCGCACCCCCCGACAGGGCGGTCACGACCTGCTGGACGTCGAGCCCGGCCTTCAGGGCGAGGACGATGCCCTCGGCAACGCCGAGGTAGCCACCCGCGAGGATGACCTGGTTGACGGCCTTGACGGCCTGGCCGGCGCCGATCGGGCCGACGTGGGTGATCGTCGTGCCGAGGCTCTCCAGCACGGGTCGGGCGCGCTCCAGATCGTCCGCGGCGCCACCGACGAAGATCGTGAGGGTCCCCTTCTGTGCGCCCTCGCTGCCGCCCGAGACCGGCGCGTCGAGCATCGCGATCCCGCGCTCGCGCAGGCGCTCGGCGAAGCTTCGGGTCGCGGACGGCGAGATGGTCGACATGTCGACGACGAGCGTGCCGGGCGCCGCGCCTTTCGCGACCCCGTCCGGCCCGAACAGCACGGCCTCGACGTCGGGCGTGTCCGAGACGATTGTGATCACGATCTCGCTCGCCTTCGCGACCTCGGCCAGGCTCGGTGCCTGGTGGACGCCGAGCGCCGCGAGCTCGGGCGCCCGACCCGGCGTCCGGTTCCAGGCGCTGATCTCGAAGCCCGCGCGCGCGGCGTTGGCCGCCATCGCGGCCCCCATGGTGCCCAGCCCGATGAACCCCACCCGCATGAACCAACCTCCGTCCCTCTATGCGAGCCCATGCTAGATCGATCAGCGGTAGCCGCCGCGCCCATCCTTTCGTGCCCGTTCGACACGGCGCAGCATCTCAGGGTCCGGCGAGCTCGGGCGCCGCCCATCGATGTCCGGTGGCGGAGCCTCGGACGATGGCGAGTGCGGAAGGAGGGCCAGGATCAGATCACTGATCCGTTGAAGCCAGTGGCGCGGTGGGTGTTGAGCCGGCATCGAACCCTCCCGCCGGACAGGCTCGTCGAGCCGCACCGGCCTCGTCAAGGTCCGAACCGGCCACCCTTGTCAGGCCGCTTGACATGTGACTATATAGTCACCTATTGTCGCGGGCGTGGACGACGACTCGATGGCTCCGGCGTTCCGGGCGCTGGCCGATCCGAGTCGACGGCTGCTCCTCGACCGGCTCTTCGAGCGCGATGGCCAGACGCTCGGCGAGCTGACCGCCCACCTGCCGGCGATGACCCGGTTCGGGGTCATGCGGCACCTGCGGGTGCTCGAGGACGCCGGGTTGATCTCGACGCGGAAGGTCGGGCGCGAGAAGCGCCACTACCTCAACCCTGTCCCGATCCGCCTCATCCACGACCGCTGGATCAGCAAGTACGCCGCGCCTGTGGTGGGCGCACTGAGCGCCCTCAAAGGGCACCTGGAGGATCGATCGATGGCCTTGCCGCCGGATCATGTCTACAGCATCTACGTCCAGGCCCCGCCGGAGCGGGTCTGGCAGGCGATCACCGATGGCGCGGAGACCGAGCGCTACTACTTCGGCACCCGGGTCAGCTCGACCTGGCAGCCGGGCGATCCGCTGACCTACGCCTACCCGGACGGCACGGTCGCGGCGGATGGGGAGGTCCTTGCCGTCGACGCCCCGAACCGCCTCGAGATCACCTTCCGAGCGCGCTGGGATCCGGAGCTGGAGGCCGAGGGCTTCGTGCGCCAGGAGTGGCGCCTGGAGTCCTCCCGCGACGGGACGACGAAGCTCACCGTGACGACATCCGGGCTCCGGCCTGGCTCGCGGATGGCCGAGGAGTTCAGCGGCGGGATGGTGTTCATCGTGTCCGGCCTGAAGTCGGTCGTCGAGTCGGAGGCGCGCGCCGGCGCGGCCGGCTGAGGCGCTCGGTCTTGGAACGCGGCCCCGGCGAAGATCCGGGGCCGAGTCCTCCTCGTCGACGGGATTCGAAGCCAATTCGGCGTCTCGGTTGGGAATCGCCGGTCAGGCCGCACGTTGGCTGCGCCCGTCGTTCGAACGCGTGCCCGCCCACGAGCCGGTGAAGGCCCTTGAGCGGGCACGCGCATGTTCACTCGAGCTGGGTGTGCCAGGCGCGGGCGACACAGCGGCGGCCCGCCGGTGGCCGGAGCAGGAAGGCAGGCTGCTCAGCGCCCTGCCGATTCGGCGCCGGCGCCCGATCCAGTTCCCGCCCCCGAGTCGCCCACCTCCCCGCCTTCGCCACCGCCTTCGCCACCGCCTTCGCTCTCGCCGCCCTGGCCACCCTGGCCATTGCTCGGACCCGGCTCGACACTGGCCTGCGGGCCGCCGCTGCCGTCTGGTCCAGACGAGCCACCGCTCGCCCGCGGAGATGGGTCGGGGCTGGAGCCTGGGCTCGGCTGCGGGCGGGGCGTGGCGAACGGCGTCTCCGTCCCGCCTGGCGGCTGGCTCTGGGACGGCTCAGGCCACCCGCCTCCGTTGTCCCCCTGAACGAGCCGAACGACCATCGCGCGAGCGGAGACCGCGGCATCACGGCCCGCCTGGCTGCCTCCGCCGATCGCCTCGATCCTGGCGAGCTGTTGGGTCAGTCGAGCCACCGCTCGGCTCCGATACGGCTCCTCCGGAGCGGGTCGGGCCTGCACCTCATCGAGGATCGCGGAGTATGCCCGGAGCGCGTCGTTCATGGCGGCCGGATCGTTCGCGTCCCTGGCGGCTGCGGCTTCGTCGAGTCGCGCATCGAGCCGGCCCATCTGGGCGTCCAGTCGCTCCGCGTCATCAGACGGAAGGAGGGCAACCTCGGCGGCCAGCCGCAGTCCATAGAGTGGCCGCCCGGGCCCACTTGCCATGAGCGTCCCCGCGCCAAGGGCAAGCAGGAGCACGGCGGCTGCCGCGGCAAACGCAACGCGGCGGCCGAACAGCCCACCACTCGTCTGTGGCTTGCGGTTGGCGTGGCTTTCGCGGAACACCGCCAGCACGATCGGCCCGCGCCGGGCTACTCCCGTGCCCAGCCCGTAGCGACGCCGGTCGATGGCCGCGAGCTGCGTCAGCTGGCCGACCAGCAGGTCGCCCGGCTCATCGTCCCAGACGTCGCCGGCAGCCGAAACGGCGTTCCTGATCCTCATGTCCTGGCTCCAGCTGGGACGGGCCGCATGTCATCCGCCGACAGGAGAGCGCGCAGCCTCCGAAGCGCTCGATGCTGGAGGACGCGGACGGCGCCGTCACTCCGATCCATGAGCGGTGCCACTTCCGCCGGCGCAAGGCCAACGAAGAAGCGATAGACGAGGACGTCATGCTCGTCACGCGGAAGCTGCTCGAGCGCCTCGACGAGCTCCTCGCGCTGGGCGATGGTTTCCACGGCCTGCTCGGGGCCTGGCTCGGCGCTCACCCGGTCGGCGACGGCGTCGAGACCGACGGTTGGATGCGACGCTCGATAGTCGTCGATGACCGCGTTGCGAGTTACAGGGGCACGTCCGGAATCCCGGCTGCGATCAAGGCTGCGCCGGCCGGCAGTCGTCAGACCAGAGGCATTCGGCCCGCGAGGCGCTGCCGCGCGGCCCGACGAGGGCGGCGTCGTCGTCGCCGTGCGGCAGGATGGGGGGCGGGAGTGGCGCGCCCGGCGAGACTCGAACTCACGGCCTTCAGGTCCGCAACCTGACGCTCTATCCGCTGAGCTACGGGCGCACGCTTGCCGCCGATCCCGGGACGGGGATACTGGCGGAGAGGGAGGGATTCGAACCCTCGGAGCAGGTTACCCCACTCAACGGTTTAGCAAACCGCCGCACTAGGCCTCTATGCGACCTCTCCACCGCGGCGCTGAGAGGCTACCACAAGGGGGCCTTCGAACCCGACCTTGCCGCTGTCGTCATTGACACTCGAACGAGGGTGCCCTACCGTCCCGGCCACGGAGATGAGCACCTACTTCTGGTACCTGTGCCCGGCATGACTTGATCCGGTCGATACGACCGGGCCGCAAGGCATGTCGGGCAGACGCAGAGGCGCGAGACCTCTGCGTTTTTGTTTCGCCGGAGATCCACGAGGACCGCCAGCCAAGATGTTCGTCGTCATGAGCCCGACCGCAACGGAAGCCGAGATCCTGGGCGTGAAGAGCCGGATCCTCGCCGAGGGCCTCACCCCCTACGAGCACGCCGGCGTGAGCCGAACGGTGCTCGCCGTCGTCGGCGAGGCAGGGGCGCGGCGGGCGGAGCTGATTGCCAGGCTGGGCGGCCTTCCGGGCGTCGAGACCGTCACCCCGATCTCGAGGCCGTTCAAGCTGACGTCGCGCGAGTTCCGACCCGAGGACACCGTCGTGAAGGTCCTCGACGCGAGCATCGGCGACGGCTCCCTGACGATCATGGCCGGGCCCTGCTCGGTCGAGAGCCGCGACCAGCTGCTCGAGACGGCCCGGGCCGTGAAGGCCGCCGGGGCGACCGTCCTCCGCGGCGGAGCCTTCAAGCCGCGGACCTCGCCGTACAGCTTCCAGGGGCTCGGGGTCGAAGCCCTCCGCCACCTCGCCGAGGCGCGCGATGAGACCGGCCTGCCGGTCATCACCGAGGTCATGGAGCCGGCCCAGGTCGACATCGTCGCCGAGTACGCCGACATCCTCCAGATCGGAGCCCGGAACATGCAGAACTACTCGCTGCTCAACGCTGCGGGGCGGGTCGCGCGGCCGATCATGGTCAAGCGCGGCTTCGGGGCGACGATCGAGGAGCTGCTGATGGCCGCCGAGTACATCGTCGCGGCCGGCAACCCGAACGTCATCCTGTGCGAGCGCGGCATCCGGACGTTCGAGACCTACACCCGCAACACGATGGACCTCTCGGCGGTGCCACTCCTCCACCACCTGACCCACCTGCCGGTGATCGTCGATCCGAGCCATGCGACCGGCAAGCGCTGGCTGGTCCGGCCGCTCGCGATCGGCGGCGTCGCGGTCGGGGCCGATGGGGTCATGGTCGAGGTCCACCCCGACCCCGACAACGCACTGTCGGACGCCGAGCAGCAGCTCGGCCTCGAGGAGTTCCGGCGCCTGATGGCCGACCTCCTGCCGATCCACGACCACGTCAAGGACCTCCACGGCGACCCGGTCGTGCCGCCGCTCGATGGCGCGTCGGGAGCGCTGGCAAAGCACTGATGAACCCCACGATGACCACGCGGGAGCGTGATTGGACGCTTCCGGCGGACCACCTGACCCTCGAACCGGCCGCTCGATTGGTCGGCGAGCTCTGGCTGCCCGGCGACAAGTCCATCAGCCA
This sequence comes from Chloroflexota bacterium, assembly GCA_012026785.1. Classification (GTDB taxonomy): domain Bacteria; phylum Chloroflexota; class Limnocylindria; order Limnocylindrales; family CSP1-4; genus UBA5189. The sequence continues at coordinate 8,408 of VEOW01000251.1, forward strand.
CCGTGCGCTGATGCTGGCACTTCTCGCCCCCGGAACTTCGACGATCCGGGGCGCCGGCGATGGCGCCGACGTCCGCTCGACCGCCTCGATCGCGGCCGCCCTCGGCGCCGACGTCGCGCGACAGTCCTCCGACGATGCGTCGAACGTCGAGTACCGCGTGACGTCGCCGGGCATCGATGCCCTCGCGGCGCCGGAGCGGTCACTCGACTGCGGCAACTCCGGGACGAGCCTGCGCCTGTTCGCGGGCATCATCGCCGGCCAGCCGTTCGAAGCGACCCTGGACGGTGACGCCTCGCTTCGCGGCCGCCCGATGGCCCGGCTCGCCGCGCCGCTGCGAGCGATGGGCGCCACGGTCCATGGACCGGACGGCGGTGCCCGGCCACCACTGAGGATCCGCGGCCGCCGGCCCCTGGCGTCGGTCGAATGGACGCCCGAGGTCCCATCAGCCCAGGTCAAGTCGGCGATCCTCCTCGCCGGTCTGCGGGCCGATGGCGTAACGCGCGTTCGGGAGACCGTCGCGACGCGCGACCACACCGAGCGGATGCTGCGGGCCCGGGGCGTGGACGTCTGCACGACGAGCGAGGGTCCCGGTGGCTCGATCGTGGAGATCGAAGGCGGCGGGACACCGGCCCCGTTCGACGAGGTCGTCCCCGGGGACCCGTCGGCCGCTGCCTTCTGGCTCGTCGCCGCAGCCATCCACCCCGATGCCGAGATTCGGCTCCGCGGCGTCGGCGTGAACCCGACGCGGCGCGCGGCCGTCGACCTGCTCAGAAGGATGGGCGCCCGAATCGAGGAGACGGCGCTCGAGAGCCGCGGCGAGCCGCGTGCAGACCTGGAGGCCTGCAGCTCCGACCTCGAGGCCATCGAGGTCAGCCCGGCCGAGACGGCGGCCGCCATCGACGAGATCCCGATCCTGTGCCTCGCGGCGACCCAGGCCCGAGGGCGGACGACGATCCGCGGCGCGGGCGAGCTGCGGCACAAGGAGTCGGATCGAATCGCCGGGATCGTCGCCGGCCTGCGCGCGTTTGGCGCGAAGGTCCAGAATCAGGGTGACGACCTGGTCGTCGACGGGCCCACAGCGCTGGGAGGCGCCGCCGTCGACAGCCTCGACGATCATCGGCTGGCGATGACCTTCGCCGTGGCCGCGCTCATTGCCCGAACCCAGACGAAGATGGGTGGCGCTGCCAGCGCCGCCATCTCCTATCCCGCGTTCTTCCGCGACCTCGAAAGGATCCGACGATGACCAAGCGGATCGTGCTCATCGGCCACCCCGTCGCCCACTCCCTGTCGGGGGCGATGCAGCAGGCCGCCTTCGATGCCCTGAAGATCGATGCCCGGTACGAGCTGTGGGACCGACCACCGATCCAGCTCGCGGAGGCGATTGCCGAGGTCCGCGGCAGCGAGTTCCTCGGGGCCAACGTGACCATTCCTCACAAGGAACGCACGGTCCCGATGATGGATCGGCTGACCGAGGAGGCCCAGGCCACGGGTGCGGTCAACACCGTCACGCGCGAGGGGCGCCGGCTCGTCGGCCACAACACCGACGTCGCCGGCTGCGGCGTTGCGCTCGACCAGCTCGTCGGCCGCCAGAAGATGCCGCGACACGCGGTCGTGCTGGGGGCGGGCGGCGGTGCCCGGGCCGTCGTCTACGGCCTCATCCGCGAGGGCTTCCAGCGCGTGGTCGTGTTCAATCGCCACCTGCATCGCGCGGAGGGCCTGGTCCGCCACTTCGCCCGGAGCGCCGCCCACATGGACCTGCGGGCGATGCCCTGGCACGAGTCGATCATCGAGTCGGAGCTGGCGAAGACGAAGATCCTCGTCAACGCCACGTCGATCGGCCTCGACGGGGATGAATCGCCGGTTCCCGCCGAGGCGATCCCCGGCGACCTGCTGGTGCTCGACCTCATCTACAACCGGACGAAGCTGCTCCGTGACGCCGAGGCCGCGGGCTGCATCATCCAGGACGGCGAGACGATGCTCCTCCACCAGGGCGCCGCGGCGTTCACGCTGTGGATCGGCCAGTCCGCGCCGCTGGAGATCATGGCCGAGGCCCTCGCGAGGGCCCGGGCAGAGGGCATCAGGTCGGCCGAGGGCGAGCCGGCGGGCGAGGCGACCGGCGATGCTGCGGCGGACGAGACGGCCGCGGCACCGGCCGGCTGACGCTCCATCGGGGCGAGCGCGATGCCTGACCCGTTCCGCTTCCTGACCGCCGGCGAATCGCACGGCCGAACGCTCGGCGTGACGATCGACGGCGTCCCGGCAGGCCTTGCGCTCACCGAGGACGAGCTCGCCGTCGACATGGCGCGGCGCCAGCGCGGCTACGGCCGCGGCGCCCGGCAGCAGATCGAGCAGGACCGCGCCGAGATCGTGGCCGGGGTCCGCCACGGGCGGACGCTCGGCTCGCCGATCCTGCTGCTCGTTCGAAACCGGGACTGGGAGAACTGGACCGCGGTCATGCAGGTCGAGCCGCTGTCCGAGGCGGACGCGGCGGCACTCCGAGCGGCGGTCGATGGCGGGGACAAGCGCTCGACGCCAGTGACCCGGGTGCGACCGGGGCACGGCGACCTGGCCGGGGCGCTGAAGTACGGCCACAGCGACGTCCGTAACGTCCTCGAGCGGGCCTCGGCGCGAGAGACCGCCGCGCGCGTCGCGGCCGGGGGGGTCGCCCGCGCCTTCCTTCGCGAGCTCGGGGTCGAGGTCTGGTCGTACACCGCCGAGGTCGGCGGGGTGGCCATCGACCGAGAGCGGCCGTGGCGCAGCCGGGAGGAGACCGAGGTCGCCTCGCTCCGCTGCCCCGATCCCGATGCCGAGGCGGCGATGATCGCCCGGATCGACGAGGCTCGAACGAACGGTGACACCGTCGGCGGGGTCTTCGAGGTCGTCGCGACCGGCGTCCCGATCGGGCTCGGCTCGTACGTCCACTGGGACCGCCGCCTCGACGCGGCCCTCGCCGCGGCGGTCATGAGCATCAACATCGTGAAGGGCGTCGAGTTCGGGCTGGGGTTCGAGCAGACGCGTCGCTTCGGCTCGGAGGTCCACGACGTCATCGAGGGCCGGGCGGATGGCGAGTGGCCGCACCGGTCCAACAACGCCGGCGGCCTCACGGCCGGGGTCTCGAATGGCCAGCCGATCGTCGTCCGCGGCGCGGTGAAGCCGATCTCGACGCTCGCCAAGCCGCTGCCGTCGGCCGATCTCATCACCGGTGCACCGGTGGAACAGGCCCACTACGAGCGAAGCGACATCAGCGTCGTGCCCGCCGCCGGAATCGTCGGCGAGGCGATGGTCCTGCTCACGCTGGCACGCTTCGTCCTCGAGAAGACCGGCGGCGATTCGATGACCGAGGTCAGCGAGTCGATGGCCCGCCTGCGCCAGCGGCTGGCCACGCCCCTCCCGCCACCGACGATCGGGGCGACGGTGGTCGGCGCAGCGGAGCGAGCCGAGAGCGCCGCCGGCAGCGGCGGCGACGACTAGGGGGCGAGCTCGCGTGGAGGTCGTGCTCGTCGGCCTGCCGGGTAGCGGCAAGACGGCGATCGGACGGCGCCTCGCGGCCCGCCACGGCGCCCTGTTCGTCGACCTCGATGCCACGATCGAGGACGCCGCGAGGGCCCGGATCCCACAGATCTTCGAGGAGGAGGGCGAGGCCGGCTTCCGGCGCCGCGAGCGGGCGGCGGTCGAGGCCCTCGGGCCGCCCGACGGCGGCCGCGACCTCCGACGGGTCATCGCCCCCGGCGGTGGGGCGATCGTCGATCCCCGGAATCGCTGGCGGCTCTTCCGCGGCCGGCTGCCGGTCTTCCTCGACGTCCGGCCCGAGGTCCTGGCGCAGCGGCTCCGGCGCAGTCCCAATGTTCGGCCCCTCGTCGTCGGGCGCGATCCGTTGCGGGCGATTCGAGATCTCGCCGCGGCGCGGGCCCGCTTCTATGGGGCCGCCGCCCGGATCCGGGGCGTAGCCGAGCCGAACGCGGTCGTCGACGCGGTCGATGCCCTCGTCGCCGCCGCTCGCAAGCGAAGCGGCGAGGGCCGGCAACGAGCCGGCACGGCCCTGCTGCGGGCTGCCACGCCGATCGGCCAGATCGCGCTGGGCTCGGGGATCGCGGCGGGGGCCACGGGCGAGGCGCTCCGCGACGTCGGCGCGAGGCGGGCGATCCTCGTGTCCGAGCCCGGGGCGTGGGAGCACATCGGCGCGGACCTGGCGAAGGGGCTCGAAGCCGACGGCTGGCCGGTCGAATCGGTGCTGCTACCCCAGGGCGAGGCGGCAAAGCGGCTGTCGGTCGTCGAGGATGCGGCGCGCGAGCTGGCCCGGCGCCGCGTCGAGCGCGGCGAGACACTCGTCGCGGTGGGCGGCGGGGCCCTGACCGACACGGCCGGGTTCATCGCCGCGACCTACCTCCGCGGGATCGCCGTCATCCACGTCCCGACGACCCTCGCCGGCCAGCTCGATGCGGCCATCGGGGGCAAGACGGCGGTCGACCTTCCTGAGGGGAAGAACCTCGTCGGCGCCTTCCACCAGCCGGCCGCGGTGATCATCGACGTCGAACACCTTCGAACGCTGCCCGATCGCCAGCGGCGGGCCGCGCTGGCGGAGGCGGTCAAGATGGGGGTCCTCGGGGACGAGCGGCTGCTCGAGGTGCTCGAGTCGGATGGACCGGGGAGCGCCGCGGGCTCGCCGGAGGCGTTCGAATCGGGCGCCGTCGCCGAGGTCGTCGAGCGGGCGGCCTGGGCCAAGGTCGAGGTCGTCACCCGCGACGAGCGCGAAGCCGGCGAGCGGATCACCCTCAACCTCGGTCACTCGCTCGGCCATGCCATCGAGGCCGCGGCGGGCTTCAAGGGCCTGCTCCATGGCGAGGCGGTTGCCTACGGCCTTCGGGCGGCGGCCCGAATCGGCCTCGCCCGTGAGGTCACGCCGTCCGATCGGGGCGCCCGGATCGAGGCCCTCCTCGACCGGCTGGAGCTGGCCCGTGCGCCGCTGGACCTTCCGATCGAGGCGGTCCTCGATACGCTGGCAGCGGACAAGAAGCACGAGGGTGGGCGGTTGCGCTGGGTTCTCCCGACGTCCGACGCGGTCACGATCGACTCCGACGTGCCCGATGCGCTCGTCCGCGAGGTCGCGACGAGCGTCATGGCCGGCACGCCCGCGGGAGTCGCCGGGTGACCCGCGTCCTGGTCCTCGAGGGGCCCAACCTCAACCTCCTCGGGACCCGCCAGCCCGAGATCTACGGTCACAAGACGCTCGAGCAGATCCACGCCGAGCTGTACCGCCGGGCCATCGAGCTCGATCTGGAGGTTGTGTTCTTCCAGTCGAACCACGAGGGCGCCCTCATCGACCGGCTGCACGAGCGCGATTTCGACTGCGCGATCGTCAACGCCGGCGCGCTGACCCACACCTCGATCGCCCTTCGAGACGCATTGCTCGGCATCGACCGGCCGTTCATCGAGGTCCACCTCACGAACCCCGACGAGCGCGAGCCGTTCCGGAAGGTCAACTACCTGGCCGACATCGCGCTCGAGTCGATCGTCGGCAAGGGACCGGCCAGCTACATCGAGGCGCTCGAGAGCGTCCAGCATCGCTTCGGCAGCGACACCTGGGGCCACCACGTGACCGGCCGGTGAGCAACCGCCGCCAGCGCCCCGAGAGCGGCGCACTCCTGCGGCTACGCGAGAAGATCGATGCCCTCGATCGGCGGATCGTGGCCTTGCTGAACGAGCGCGCCGAGCTGACGATCGAGGTCGGCCACGAGAAGGTCGCCCTCGGCCGGCGTGCGATCCGGGACGCCGAGCGGGAGCGCGAGGTCCTGCTGCGGGTCTCGATCGCCAACGAGGGCCCGATGCCGCAGGCCGACCTCATCGCCATCTATCGCCGCCTGATCGCGGCGTCGCGGGCGCTCGAGGCACGCGAGCGCGAGAAGCTCCTGACCGGCGGCCACGATCCGGCCGAGCCACCGGGGGCGTGACGGCCGCGTCCCTGCCGCCACGGCCGGTGACGCGCTTCGCGCCGGCACCGACGGGCCGGCTCCATCTCGGTCACCTCGTCAATGCCATGTTCGTCTGGGGCCTCGCCAACCGGGCCGGCGGCCGGATCGTCCTGCGGATCGAGGACCACGACCGCCAGCGCTGCCGCCCGGACTTCGAGGCCGCCTTGCTCGACGATCTCGACCGGCTCGGCCTCGTCCCCGACGAGCCCCCGACCGACGGGCTGCGCGCCGGCCCCTCGCCGTTCCGGCAGAGCGACAACGGGTCCGCCTACGAGGCGGCCGTGCAGCGGCTCGGCGAGGTGGCCGACGTCTACGCCTGCGACTGCTCGCGCTCGACGTTCGCCCGCTGGAGGGAGGCCCACGGGCGGCCATGGTCGGGACCGGGCTGCCCGGGCGACTGCCGGGCTCCCGGACTGGCGTGGCGCCACGATCGAGGCCTCCGAGTCGCCCTCGGCGACGGCGCCGAGGCGTGGGACGACCTGCTCGTCGGGCCGCAGGCGGGTCCCGTTGCGCCCGACGGCGACCTCCTGGTCCGCGACCGGAACGGCAACTGGACCTACGCCCTGTGCGTCGTCGTCGACGACCGCCGCCACGGCGTCGACCTGGTGATCCGTGGTGAGGACCTGCTCGACGCCACGCCCTCGCAGGTCCGGCTCGGCCGGCTCCTCGGTCGGGCCGTGCCGCCCACGTTCGCGCACCACCCGCTCATTCGCCGCCCGGACGGTTCGAAGCTCTCGAAAGCAGACGGCGCCACGGCCATCGGCTCCCTCCTCGACGCGGGCGCGACGCCCGCCGACCTCGTCGGCGAGGCCGCGGCACGGGTCGGGCTCCTCGCGGAGCCCCGACCCCTCTCGTGGACGGATGTGCCCAAGCTGCTGGCGAACCGCCGGCGCTAGCTTCGCCGCCGGCGCTAGCTTCGCCGCTGGAGGACCAGGAGCGAGCCCAGGTACGAAAGCGCGATGACGGCCGCGACGAAGGCATACGGCTGCCATGAACCACCCGAAGCGAGGGCCCAGACGAAGGCCGCGAGCACGAGCACTGCGGTGATGCCGACGGTCCATGAGGTCGCCACGAGGTTGATGTGTTCGGCGCGCTCGTCCACGAACTGGCCGGCGAGGACGCCGGCGACCTCGCTCCGGCGGGCCAGGAAGAAGATGACGATCGCGTAGGCGACCGGGATCGCTCCAGTCAGGAGGGTCTCTCCCAGGCCTCCGCCGCTCACCCACACCGCTGCCCCGATGACGATGCCGACGATCGCCCCGACGGCGATGACAGCGCTCCTACGACCTGCGATCGTCATGGAAGACCTCCTCGACCGGCTTCTCGAAAAAGCGCCCGATGGCGAGCGCCAGCGGCAGCGATGGCAGGTATCGACTGGTCTCGATCGAGTTCACGGTCTGTCGCGAGACGGCCAGCCGCACGGCGAGCTCGCCCTGGCTCAGGCCCTTCGCCTCGCGCAGCCGCCTGACCTCGTTCTGCATGCTGTCAAGGTAGCTTGACAGCGGGTCGCGCTGTAAAGGACCTTTGTCACCTTCTCGCGGGATGAAGGTCACCTCGCGGGACACTGGACCGGCCGGCGCCGGTCCTCCGGGCTAATCGTCGAGGACGAACGTCACCAGCAGGTTGACCTGGTACTCGCTGACCTGGTCGTTCTTGATCTCGACGCGCTGCTCCTTGATCCACGCGCTCCGAACGTTGCGAAGCGTCTTCGTGGCTCGCGCGATGCCCTGCGCGATCGCATCGTCGAAGCTCTGTGTCGAGGTGGAACTGATCTCCGTGACGCGGGCGACGGTCATATCCAGCCTCCTTGGCTTGCCGGATTCCTTCGCCAAGGGTACGTCCAGACCCGAATACGTCGCGTTCTCGTGGCGGGAGTCCACGTCGCAGGACCGCGGCGTGCCGCCATCAGCCGTAGGCGATGAGGGTCGGGACTCCGGTCGCCTGGTTCACCTCGATCAGGAAGTGCGACTGGTAGCTCCCGGTGGGCGGGGTAGGGACGGTCGCCTCGACCTCTACCAGCCAGACGGGCTGGCCATCGTTCGGCCCAGTCCGCACACCGGCTGCCGCTTCGTTCCTGGCTCTGACGTCGATGATGGTCGGGAGCTGACAAGCGCGGAACAGCGCAACGGCGGTCTCCTCAGCTTCGGCAGCCGTTACGGGGCCGGGCTCGAAGGAGATGGCGATCGGGGCCGGCGTGTAGCCGAGCGGCTGGCAGGAGATCGCGACGGGGCCAGTTTCGCCGGGACTGGCGATCGGGGGACTCGCGCTCGGCGGGCTTGCGCACCCGACCAGCACGGCGAGCGGGAGCACGAGCCAGGATCGAGGCGTACGTGGCCCCCAAGCACGAGTGCACGGAACGGACATGTTCACCTCGGGACCGTGTAGGCCACCTCTGCCCGATCGTCGAAGCAGAAACGCGTCGACCCCGAGTACGCACTTCCAAGTGGTGGCGTCTCGGCCGACGAGAAACGGGACGCCTTGCGCCACAGGATTCCGTGGATCTCAATGTACGGTCCCCGTTCGATGCCCTCCGGGCCAAGGCCGGGCAGGTGGCAGTCAGCCGGCAGCCCGGCTTGGGTCGCGAAGACGAGGACGAACTCGCCGGCGGCATCGCGTCCCAAGACGACTGGCTGGCCGAGCCCACCCTCGAAGAGGATCCGCGTGGGCGGCGAGATTTCGATGACTCGGCCGTCGTCAAGCAAGTAGCGACGCCCTTCGCCACGCGCCTGCGCCTCGATGACCCTCCCGACGACCTCCAGGTTGGGCGGAGACGGGGCGGGCGGAGCTGGCGTGGCGCATCCAGCCGCAAGCCCGAAGGCCAGCACCAGAGCTCCCCGTGCCATTCCGGCCACGACAACCTCATGAAGAGCGACTGCGCGAGACTCCTTACTAAACCCTCCACGCCCGTCCTCGGAAGTGCCATTTGGCAGCTCCGGCCGCTTCCTAACCCGAGACGAGGTTGGTCCTCCATCCTCCAACGACGGACGCCGCGCGACAGCTCTTCCGACTACTCCAGCCAGCCGAGTCCAACATCGTCCGAGAGCCGGCGGAAGGTCGTGTCGTCGAGCGTGCCGTCCGCGTTCGCGGCGGCGATGGCATCGAACCAGCGATCGAGACCGCCGGGCAGGGCCAGGAAGAGGTAGCGCGAGGGAACCTCGAGCGGGTTCCGGAGGGCGTGAGGTAGGCCCTTCGGCAGCCTGGCGAGACCCCCGGCCTCGAGCGTTCTGGTCCCGTCCTGCAGCCGGACCTCGAGCGCGCCGTCGAGGACATAGCCGATCTCGTCCTCTCGACGATGAACGTGCAGACGGTTGCCGGTTCTGGGCTCGAAGGTCGACTCGAAGATGTAGATCGACCCGCCCGACTGGTCGCTCGTGAGTCGATGCCTGACCGCCAGGAGATCCAGCGTCCTCCCAGAGTCGGCGGGGAGGAAGATCGGCGCCGGTTCCGGGTCCGTCACGACGAGCGGTCCTCCATCTCCCAGGCGTGGTCGAGCGCGTGCCAGGCGATGCGGCGGTACGCATAGCGGGCGGTCCATGTGCGGTCGGCGAGCGGTGAGCCGTCAGAGGGTCGGCGTAGGACCTCGAGGACCTGGGTGCGGAGGGATTCGACCGCCGCCCGGTCGGCCGGGTCGAGCTGCTTCACCCTGATGCCGAGCTCGCGGGCGTAGTACCAGTCGGCGTCGATGACGTGGCCGACCATCTTGTCGCGGTCTCGGCCGCCACCACGCGGACCCTTGCGGAGCTCAGCCGGAGCAGCGGCGGCGACGCGGTCGAAGGTCGTCCATGCGGCGGCGACGATGCCGGCCTGGCGGTGGGCTTCGGCGCCATCGACCGGCTGTCGATCGACCTCGTGAATCCGGCTCGGAACGCCGAACGCGGTGCCGCTGCCACCCTCGACCTGCTCGACGACGTCGACCTCGAATGATGCCGGGAATGCCAGCCCCGCTTCCCGGGCGACCGGCTCGAAGCGCGGCGCGTAGGCCAGGAGCGTCTCGATCGCCGCCTCGGGGATCTTGCCGGACCGCGACCAGCCGGGCCACTCGAGTGCCGAGGCGAACGCCTTCTTGGGCGCCACCTCGAGGACGACGGCAAGCCGGTCGCTCACCCCCGGAGGGTAGCGCCGCGGAGCGATGCCACCAGCGTCGAGAGGGCCGCCACGTCACGACCGTCGGGTCCGAGCGCGTCGACGAGCGCGGACGCAGCGATCACGCCATCGGCGCCGGCCCGGACGATCTGCCGGACATGCGTCGGGCGGCTGACGCCGAAGCCGACCGCGACCGGCACCGGCGAGACGGCCTTGACCTCGCGGATGAGCCGCCCGACCTCGCGCGGGAGCGAGCGGCGGGCCCCGGTCACGCCGACGAGCGAGACGCAGTAGAGGAATCCGCCCGCGTGGTCGGCGATCCAGCGCCGGCGCGCCGCTGGGGGCGTCGGGGCGACGAGGTAGATCACCTCGAGGCCGTGGTCGCGGGCGTGAGCGGCGAACGGCGCGCCCTCGTCGGGCGTGAGGTCGGCGACGATGACCCCCGATGCCCCCGCCTCCGCGAGCCGGCGCGCCCCCTCGGCACCCGTGCCTCCGCCGACGAGCTGGTTGGCGTAGCCCATCGGCACGAGCGGAACGTCCGGGCGGGCGGCAGCAATCCGACCGACGAGCTCGAGCGAGCCGTCGAACGTCGCGCCGGCCCGGAGGGCCGCGGCCGATGCCCGCTGGAGCGTCGCCCCATCGGCCAGCGGGTCCGAGTATGGGAGGCCGACCTCGAGGGTGTCGGCGCCGGCGTCGATGCAGGCGAGGGCGGCCTCGAAGCTGGCATCGGCGTCGGGGTAGCCGGCGACCACGTACGGGATCAGCGCGGCGCGCCTCTGGGAGCGGGCGCGTTCGAAGGCCGCGGCGATGCGGCCGCCGCCGACGGTGGACGGCCGACGGGCGGACGCGGGGTCGAGGACGGCCGGCACCTTCGAGCCGCCGGTCCTGTTCGACCCGCCTGTCCGTCGCGCCACCGACCGAATGACGCCAGGTCCTTGTCGCCGCGGCCGGAGAAGCCGAGGAGGACGAGGGTCTCGGGCGGGTAGGGCGCGCCGGAGCCCTCGATCCCGGCGAGGAGCCGCGGCAGGACGGCGATCGCATGGGCCGTCTCGAGGGCCGGCAGGATGCCCTCGGTCTCCGATGTGAGGGCCATCGCGGCGAAGGCCTCGTCGTCGGTTGCCGCCGCGAGCTCGAGGCGGCCGGCCGCAGCGAGCGCGGCGATCTGCGGGCCGACACCCGGGTAGTCGAGGCCGGCCGACGCGGAGACCGCCTCGACGATCTGGCCGTCGCGGTCCTGGAGGAGCATCGAGCGGGCGCCGTGGAGGATGCCCGGCGTGCCGCCGGCGAGGGCCGCGGCGTGGCGCCCGGTGGCGATGCCGTCTCCGGCGGCCTCGGCGACAGCGAGGCGAACGGCGGGCTCACCAATGAAGCGGGCCAGCAACCCAATGGCGTTCGAGCCGCCGCCGACGCAGGCCAGGGCAAGGTCCGGGAGTCTCCCCTCCTCCGCCTCCAGCTGCGCGGCCGCCTCGTCGCCGATGCGACGCTGGAGATCGCGGACGATCGTCGGGTAGGGATGCGGGCCCATCGCCGAGCCGAGGACGTAGTGGGTGGTCTGGACGTTCGTCACCCAGTCGCGCATCGCCTCGTTGATCGCGTCCTTGAGCACGGCGCTCCCGCTCGTGACCGACCGAACCTCGGCGCCGAGAGCCTGCATCCGCAGGACGTTGGGGGCCTGGCGTTCGATGTCCTCGGCCCCCATGTAGACGACGCACGGCAGGCCGAGCAGGGCGCAGGCCGTGGCGGTCGCCACGCCGTGCTGGCCGGCGCCGGTCTCGGCGATGACCCGGGTCTTGCCGAGACGGCGGGTCAGGAGCGCCTGGCCGAGGGCGTTGTTGATCTTGTGGGCGCCGGTGTGGGCGAGGTCCTCGCGCTTGAGGTGCAGGCGCAGGCGCTCCGGGACGAGGGCGCCGCCGGTGGTCTGCTCGCGGGCGCGCTCGAGCACCGCCGCGGCGAGGCGATCGGCCCGGTAGATGGGCGTCGGGCGGCCGGCGAAGGTCGCGAGGAGCTCACGGAGCTCGGCCCAGAAGCGCGGGTCGTGGCGGAGTGCGGCGTACGCCGCCTCCAGCTGCAGGACGGCGGCCATGAGGGTCTCCGGGACGTACCGTCCCCCGAACTCGCGCTCGATCCCCCAGCGGCCGCGCGCGTCGGCCGCGAGGAGACCCGGGTCGACGGTGGTCGGGCGAGCGGGCAGGTTCGGGCGGTCGATTCGAGCGGCTCGAGCCCGCTTGGCGAACAGGGCAACCTTGAGCGGGTCCTTGGTCGGTCGCTCGCCCGGGACGCGCGGCGCCTCGACGCCCGACGCGACGTCGACGCCGACCGCCGACGAGCCGCGGAGGGCGCCGGCCACGGAGCCGGGGGCGAGGCCGCCGGCGAGGAGCACCGGAACCTCGCGCGAGACGGCCGCGACCAGCTCCCCGTCGGCTCGCACCCCGGTCCCGCCCGGATGCGGGCCACCGGCGGTGTCGAGCAGGATTCGTTCCGCGCCGGCCTCGAGGTAGGCGCGGGCCTGCGCCACGAGCGTCTCGCCGAGCCCGTCGCTGCCGCTGCCGTCCGCGGGCAGGTGGATCGCCTTCCATGTGGGACGCCGCAGCTCGCGGAGCAGCGACGCTGGCTCGGAACCGTTCAGCTGCACGGCATCGGCATCCAGCGCCGCGGCGATCTCGTCGAGCTCGGCGGCAGCGCGGTCGACGGTGATCGCCACGATCTTCGGCCGGGCGCCGGGCGCCGCGAGCTCTCGGAGGCGGGAGGCGAGCGCGGCCGCCTCCTCCAGCGACAGGGCCCGAGGCGTGCCGGGCACCAGGTTCAGCCCGATGGCGGCGGCGCGAGCGGCGAGGGCCGCCCGGATCCCTGCCTCGTCGACGACCCCGCAGATCTTCACGAACGGGCGGCGGGCGGCCGCGGCGAGATCATCGGGCAGCCGGCCGGCCTCGACCATCGCGCGCGCCGCCGACTCGGGATCGCCGGACCGGACGAGCGTCTCGCCGACGAGGGCGGCATCGAAGTCGACGGCCCGCCAGGTGCGGAGCGTCGAGCTGTCCTTGACGCCCGATTCGGCGACGGCCAGTCGATCGTCGGGAACGTGGTGGCGAAGCCGCTCGGCCCGCTCGGGGTCGACGGCCAGCGTCCGCAGGTCGCGGTTGTTGATGCCGATCACCCGCGCCGGCGTCGCGAGGCAGGCCTCGAGCTCGCGCTCGTCATGGGCCTCGGCCAGCGGCTCGAGGCCGAGGCCCAGGGCCGTCCGGGCGAGAGCCGCCAGGCGGCCGGGCGGGTGGATGGCGGCCAGCAGGAGGACCGCGTCGGCGCCGGCTGCGCGCAGCAGCTCGAGCTGGCGGGCCTCGACGACGAAGTCCTTCGCCAGGACCGGGATGGAGACGCGCTCGCGGATGCGGGTGAGCTCCTCGATGGAGCCGCCGAACCAGTGTGGCTCGCAGAGCACCGAGATCGCCGCGGCGCCGCCGCGCTGGTACGCGTGGGCTCGGGCGACGAGGTCGTCGTCGGACGCGGCGATCGCGCCGGCCGATGGCGAGGCCCGCTTGATCTCGGCAATCAGGTGCAGTCCCGGCGCGCCGAGGCGATCGACGAGCGGCCGTGGCACGGGGGCCGCGGCGAGGGCGCGTCGGAGGCCGGCGGCACCGAGGCGGTCCAGGTCGGCGCGGACGTCCTGGCGGCGCCGCGCCGCGATCTCGTGGACGACGCTCCGGCGGCCTCGCCCGTCCCGGGGGCAGGATGGGGCCGCCGGGCGATCCGCGACGACCATCAGGCCGGGCTCACGGCTGGGGCGGCCGACCGAAGGGCCGCCAGGAGTCGGACGGGGGCGCCTGATTCGACCGTCGCTCGGGCAGCCTGGATCCCGTCGGTGAGGGTGGCCGCGCGACCAGCGGCGACGAATGCCGCCCCGGCATTGAGGAGCACGACGTTCAGCCGCGGCCCGGGTTGGCCGGCGAGGACACCCTCGACGCGCGCCGCGTTCTCGGCCGCCGTGCCGCCCGCGAGGGCCGACGTCGGGGCGGCTTCGAGGCCGAGCTTGGCCGGATCGATCGCACTCGTCACGATCCCCTCGGGCGTGACGTCATGGATGATGCCGGTGCCATCAAGCGGCAGCTCGTCGACACCGGCGCCATGGACGACGAGGGTTCGCTCGGTGCCGAGGGTGCGCGCGACCTCGGCGCTCCGCGGCGCTGCCGCCGCGTCCCCGACCCCGACGACCGCGCGCGACGCTCCCGCGGGATTCGTGAGCGGCCCGAGGAGGTTGAACGCGGTCCGCACGCCGATCTCGCGCCGCGTCGGGCCGGCATGCTTCATCGCCGGATGGAAGCCCGGCGCGAACAGGAAGGCGAAGCCATGCTCGCGCAGGCTCGCCGCCGCCGAATCGGCATCGTGATCGATGCGGATCCCGAGCGCCTCGAGGACGTCGGCCGCGCCGCTGCGCGAGGTGATCGCCCGGTTACCGTGCTTCGCCACCGGCACGCCGGCCGAGGCGACCACGAGCGCCGAGGTCGTCGAGATGTTGAACGTGCCCGATCCGTCGCCGCCGGTGCCGACGACGTCGATCGCACCGGCCGGTGCCTCGACGCGGAGCACCCGCTCCCGCATCGCCGACGCGAATCCGGCCAGCTCCTCCACCGTCTCGCCGCGCATCCGGAGCGCCACGAGGAAGGCCGCCAGCTGCGCGGGCGTCGCCTCGCCGTCCATGACCGCGCCCATCGCGGCCCGCGCCTCGTCGACGGTCAGCGTCCGGCCCTCGACGACGGCGGCAAGGGCCGTTCGAACCTGCTCGCTCATCGTTCGGTCTCCCCCACCCCGACCTCCGCCAGGCCGGCCGTCGCGAAGGAGCCGGTGGCCGCATCGAGCCGCCCGGCCTCGCCTTCGCCCGCGAGGCGCAGGAAGTTCGCCAGGAGGTGCGGTCCCTGCGGCGTCAGGACGCTCTCGGGGTGGAACTGGACGCCCTCCATCGGCAGGCTGACGTGCCGCAGGCCCATCACGACCTGGTCCTCCTCGCTCATCGCCGTCACCCGAAGCTCCGCGGGCAGGGTCGCGGGATCGACGCACAGCGAGTGGTAGCGGGCGGCCATGAACGCCGGCGGCATCCCCGCGAGCAGTCCGGCACCGTCGTGGGACACCTCGGTCGCCTCGCCGTGGACCAGGGTCGGCGCGCGAACGATCGACGCGCCGTAGACCTGGGCCATCGACTGCATTCCCAGACACACGCCGAGCAACGGAATGGCGCGGTCGGCGGCGACCCGGACGGCGTCCATCGACACGCCGGCGTCATCGGGGTCGCCCGGCCCGGGCGAGATCACGATGCCCTTCAACCCCGCGCCCTCATCCAGCGCCAGCGCCTCGATGCCGGCTCGGTCGACGGCGTCGTTTCGGACGACCTTCACCACGGCACCCGCGGCCTCGAGCGCCTGTACGAGGTTGAAGGTGAAGCTGTCGTAGTTGTCGATGACGAGGATCACGGCACTGACCCCGCTGCGCCGGCCGGGGCCGGCCGCCGCGCCGGTGGCGCCACCGCCTCCTCGATCGCCCGTCGCAGCGCCGCCGCCTTGTGCTCGGTCTCCTCGAACTCGCGCTCCGGCACTGAGCCCGCGACGATGCCCGCTCCAGTGTGGATGTGGGCCCGGCCCTCGCGCAGGACCGCGCTCCGGATCGTGATCGCGGTGTCGAGGTTGCCGTCGTAGCCGAGGTAGCCGACGGCTCCGCCGTACAGGCCCCGCCGCTCTCCCTCGGCCGCGGCAATCAGCTGCATCGCCCGGACCTTCGGCGCGCCGGACAGCGTCCCGGCCGGGAAGACCGCACGGAGCGCATCGAGGGCATCGAGGTCGGGTCGCAGCCGCGCCTCGACGTGCGACACGAGGTGGAGCACGTGGCTGTAGCGCTCGACGTCCATGTAGCGGCTCACGGTGACCGTCCCGGGTCGGGCCACGCGTCCGAGATCGTTCCGGCCGAGATCGACGAGCATGACGTGCTCGGCCCGCTCCTTGGGGTCGCGCTGCAGCTGCTCGGCGAGGATTCGATCCTCCTCGGCCGTGGCGCCGCGGGGCCGCGTGCCGGCGATCGGATGCGTCGTCAGCCGGTCGCCGTCGAGCTGGACGAGGAGCTCCGGGGATGCCCCGACGACCTCGAACGCCGGCGTTCGAACGAAGAACAGGTACGGGCTTGGATTCACCCGCCGCAGCGAGCGATACAGGCCGATGCCGTCGAGCGGCCGCCCGGTCCCCGGGTCCTCCGGCAGGTCGAACGACTGGCGCCGGGCGAGCACGACCTGGATCGCCTCACCCGCGGCGATGGCGTCCTTGGCGACCTCGACGGCGTGGATGTACTCCTCGCGCCCGAGGCTCGCCTCGGCGAGGGTGGCCGCCGCGGCCACGCTCCGCGGGTCGGCGCCCTTCGAGCCGCCGCCGTTGGCCGCCACCTCGGCGGCCGAGGGCCGGGCCGTCCGTTCGAGCGCCTCGAAAACCGCCTCCTCGGCGATGCGGTAGCGGCCCTCGAGGTTCGGGGCCTCGGTGTGGAGCGAGGCGATGGCCGAGAGCGTGTGGGTCAGGTGGTCGACGACGATGACGAGGTCTGTCTCGATGAACGCCGCGGTCGGGGTGCCGATGGGGTCCGATTCGGGCAGCGGGACGCTCGGCTCGAAGATGGACACCGCGTCGTAGGCCAGCGCCCCGCCGGCGCCGCCGGTGAAGCGGGGCATGCCGTCGCGTGGCGCCACGCGCCGCTGCGGGACGAACGAGCGGATCGCTTCGAGCGGATCGGGCGCCTCGGAGGTTTCGATCGGCAGTTCCGGGTCATAGCGGTCGACCGTCACAGGCCGCGCCTGGATGCGAGCGAGCCCGTCCCTCACTTCGAGGAGGCGTCGCGGCCCAACGCCCAGGAACGAGTACCGGCCGACCCGCTCGCCGCCCTCGACCGATTCGAGGAGATAGGCCGGCGTCGTGCCGTCATCGAGCCGCAGGAAGGCCCCGATCGGCGTGTCGAGATCGGCCGGCCGCGAGGCGCGCAGCAGCAGCGTGTCCGCGTTCGAAGCGAGCCGCTTGGCCTGGGCCAGGCTCAGCGGATCCGTGCTGGTCACGTAACGGCGCCTCCGGTCTCGAGAATCACAACGACCCTTCGTCTCCTGGGACGAAAGGTCGTGCCTTCCGCGGTGCCACCCTCATTCGGCTGTGCCGCACTCTCGTGACCGACGAGCGGCTCGGGTCCTCCCGACTGGCCGCCGATCGGCGCTGCCCGCTATCGCTGGCGCTCTGCGCCGGAGCCTACTGGGCATCTGTGCCGTTCGGTCCGGAGGCTCCCGGGTCCATTCGCCGCCACCGTCGCCCCGGCTTCCACCAGCCGCCGGGTCTCTCTGCCGACGCATCGACGGGTACTCGTCCCGTTCACAGCCCGTATTTCGATGTAGGCGCCGGAGTCTAGGGATGGTGGCTTGCGCGGTCAAGGGCCGGATGGTTTCCGCGCCGGACCATGCGCCCCCGCGCCGGAGCTCCGTGCCAGCATGCCGGACCCCGGCGCCACGGTGCCGGAGCTCCGCGCCACCGCTTGACCCCTCCGATGACCATGGCCTGAGCATTCCTGGGCTTTCGGCCGCCCAAGCGTTGCCAAGGGACGCGTCGTCCCGGCTCCACTGTCCACGGCCGAGCGTAAGTCAGGATGAATTCGCCGCGACAGCCGCCCGCTCGCGCCAGGCTTGATGACCTTACGGCTTCGATAGCCCGGGTTTGACCACGTGCTGAGCATCGAGCCGCGGAAGCCCGCTGCCCCGCCGCCGATGTCGGCGTGGGCGGGCGTCACGGGTCGCCGGGAGGACGCCGGAAGGGTTCATAGGTAGCGGTTCTCGGCGTAGCACCACCAGAAGCCGTTCGGGGCGGGCATCTGGAGGATG
>VEOW01000227.1 GCA_012026785.1 Chloroflexota bacterium
CACCGGCTCGTCGAGGAGGTACAGCTCGGCCTCGGCCGCGATCGCGCGAGCCAGGAATGCCCGCCGCCGCTGGCCGCCCGACAGGCGGCCGATCTGGGTCCGGGCATGACCCAGCATTCCGACCCGCTCGAGGGCCGCCCTCACCGCCCGGCGGTCGGTCCTGCCCGGCTGTCGAAACGGCCCCAGGCGCGGGAAGCGGCCCATCATCGCGACGTCCCAGACGCTGACCGGGAACGAGAAGTCGACCAGCTCTGCCTGGGGCACGTAGGCGATTCGGCGGGCCACGGCGCCCGGCGCCGCGCCGAGGAGCTCGACGCTCCCGTCCCAGGGCTTGAGCAAGCCGGCCATCAGCTTGAGCAGGGTCGTCTTGCCGCCGCCGTTCGGGCCGAAGACCGCGACGAGGGCGCCCGGCTGGATCTCGAGCGTGGCGTCCTCGACGGCCGGCGCGCCGTCGTACCCGGCGGAGACGTCCGACAGCCGAACCGCGGGCGCGGTCATCGAAGGGCCTCCACGATCCGCTCGACGTCCCATTCGACCAGGCCCACGTAGCTCGTGACCGGCGGATCGCCGAGTGAATCGGTGTAGAGGTCGGCCACGACCGTCGCGTCGGTCTCGGCCGCGAGCCGCTCGACCACGGTCGGCGGGAACTGCGCCTCGCTCAGGATCGCCCGCACGCCCGCGCCCCGAATGGCCTCGATGAGCGCCGCGATCTGGGCGGCGCTCGGCTCCTGGCCCGGTGCCTCGACGGCCACGCCAACGACCTGGAGGCCATACTCGCGGGCGAAATACGGGAAGGCGTCGTGCAGGGTCACGATCCTGCGATTTCCCTCCGGGATCGCGCCGAATTGACCGCGTGCCCAGGTATCGAGATCTCGAAGCTGCGTGCGATACGCCTCTGCCCCCTCGGCGTAGGCGGGCGCGTTGGCTGGTGCGACCTCGGCGAGCGCCGCCTCGATCCGATCGACGTAGCGAATGGCGTACGGCACCGCCAGCCACAGGTGCGGGTTCGGACCGCCGACCCCGGTGGGCTCGTCCTCGTCGCCACCTTCGATGAGCTCGGAAGCCGGGACGGCCTCGGCGAGCCGCACCACCGGCGTGCCGTCGGCGGCCGCGTTCTCGACGAGCTCGGCGAGCCAGTCGTCGAGGCCCAGGCCGTTCATGACGATCAGGCCCGCCTCGGCCACGCGGCGAACGTCCTGGGGGCTCGGTTCGAACGTATGGACGTCGGCATTCCGCGGGACGAGGCTGACGACGCTGACGAGCTCGCCACCGACCTCCGAGACGAGGTCGGCGAAGACGCTGGAGGTGGTCACGACCGACAGCCGGTCGGTCGGACCGGGGGAGGCTCCGGGCCCGCACGCCGAGAACGAGACCGCCATCGCGGCGCCCATGGCCAGCCGGCCGATGGCGACGAGCCCCGAGCGCCGCATCACGTCCCGCCCCCGGCGCGACGGCAGGCAGGACAGAGGCCGAACAGCTCGAGCCGGTGGGTGTCGATTCGGTAGCCGGTCGCCCGTTCGATCGCTCCCGACATCTCGCCAAGGCCGAGATCGCCGACCTCCTTCGAGCGGCCGCATGACGAGCACACGACGTGATGGTGGTGGGCGGGTTCGCAGGCGACGTAGGCGTGATCGCCGGACGGCAGGTCGAGGCGCTCAACCACTCCCAGCTCGGACAGCACGTCGAGGGAGCGGAAGACGGTCGCCCGGCCCACGCCCAATCGCCGCCGTCGGGAGGTCCGCACGAGGTCCTCGGCAGTGAAGTGGCCGTCCCAGCTTGCGATCAGCTGGGCCAGGGCTCGCCGCGGCGCGGTCAGTCGGTAGCCGGCCTCGCCGAGGGCATCGGTGATCGTTGGGGCATCCATCGCCTCGCAGGGTAGCAACAATCGAGACTCAGTCGCAATAAGCTCTCGGAGGAGGGCTTCGCTACGATCGAAGACATGGATCACGAGCAGGCGCTCGAGGCGATGCAGCTCTTCGTCCTGCTGATCTCGGCCGCGGCCCTCGTCGCACTCGTGGTCCGGCGGGTCGCCGTGCCGTATACGGTGGCGCTCGTCGTCCTCGGGCTGCTGGCGGCCACGCTCGTGCCACGGCGCGAGTTCGCCGTCACGCCGGACCTCGTGCTCTTCGTGCTGCTGCCGGGGCTCGTCTTCGAAGCGTCCATCCGCCTCGAGTTCGGCCAGCTGCGGCGAACCTTCGGCGGCATCGCGCTGCTCGCCGTTCCCGGTGTCCTGGTCACCGTGGCGATCGTCGCCCTGATCCTCAACGTCGCGACGGGACTGCCGGTCGAGCTCGGCTTCGTCGTCGGTTCGATGGTCGCCGCGACGGATCCCGCGGCGGTGATCGCCACGTTCCGCCAGCTCGGGTCGCCACGACAGCTGGCGACGCTCGTCGAGGGCGAGAGTCTGTTCAACGACGGCACGGCCCTCGTCGTCTTCGCCCTCGCGCTGCAGAACGTCAGCTCCCGGCCGTCGCTGTTCGATGGGCTCACCGCCATCGTGGTCATCGTCGTCGCCAGCGGCGTGATCGGTGGCATTGCCGGCTTCATCGCCTCGCGGATCATCGCCACCGTCGACGACCACCTGATCGAGCTGACCGTCTCGCTCGCGGCGGCCTACGGGACGTACATGCTGGCCGACACCCTCCACGAGTCGGGCGTCATCGCGACCGTTGTCGCCGGCGTCGTCATCGGCAACTACGGGCGGCGGATCGGGATGAGCCATCGAACCGAGGAGGCGCTCGACACGGTCTGGGAGTTCGTGGCCTTCCTGCTGACGGCCCTGGTCTTCCTGCTCGTCGGACTGGCGATCTCGCTCGACCAACTGGTCGGAGCCCTGCCGGCCATCTTCTGGGGCATCGTCGCGGTGACCGTCGGCCGGGCCGTCGTCGCCTACGGCCTGCTCGGGGCGGCCTCGCGCTTCACGCGGCTCGGCGGCCATGGTCGACCGATCCCGATGGCCTGGCTCCACGTGCTGTTCTGGGCCGGCCTGCGCGGGGCCGTGGCGGTGGCGATGGCGCTGTCCCTGCCGCTCGACTTTCCCCAGCGGCACGTCCTCCAGGAGATCACCTTCGGGGTCGTCCTCTTCACCTTGTTCGTCCAGGGCTCGACCGTCGAGCTGGTCATCAGGCTGGTCGGTGCCGTCCCACGAGGAAAGACGACGGGAGCCGCCGCCTGATCCGGTGGCGGGGCCTGCTCGCTGTCTCGCTGTAGCGGCCTCGGTCGAAACGCTATC
Organism: Chloroflexota bacterium; assembly: GCA_012026785.1. Classification (GTDB taxonomy): domain Bacteria; phylum Chloroflexota; class Limnocylindria; order Limnocylindrales; family CSP1-4; genus UBA5189. The sequence continues at coordinate 3,233 of VEOW01000227.1, forward strand.
GCGGCTCCAAGGTCCTCCACCCGAGCCTTGGCCGATGACCGATCGACACCGGCGCCGATCGCTCCTCGGCGGCGCGCTTCGAGGCGCGATCGCCGGGCTCGTGGCCACGTGGATCATGGACCTCGTCACGACAGGCATGCTGGAGGGCCAGTCGAAGGAGACGACGGAACGCGAGCGGGCGGCTCGCCCGAACGGCCAGTCGACGGTGGCGAACCTGCTCGACTGGATTGAGGCCCAGACCGGGACCACCCTCGATGGCGGACAGCGGGTGCTGGCCAGCCAGGTCATCCATTACCTGCTCGGCATCGTCCCCGGCGCGCTCTACGGTGC
>VEOW01000169.1 GCA_012026785.1 Chloroflexota bacterium
CCCGGGCGGCCCCTGCGCCCCGGGGGGCGGCTACGGGCAGCCGGGCGGGCTGGCCGCGCCGGCGTCGGTCGCGGTCCAGGGCTCGTTCCTGACCCAGGCCTTCTTCTGGATGTTCGCCGGCCTGCTGCTGTCGGCCGCGATCGCGACCGTGGTCCAGTTCAACCAGCAGCTGGTGGACTTCGCCGCGAGCAACTTCCTGATCCTGATCATCGCCCAGCTCGGGCTGGTCCTGGCGATCGGGTTCCTCATCAACCGGATCAGCGCCACGCTCGCGCTCGGGCTGTTCTTCGTCTACGCCGCGAGCCTCGGACTGACGATCGGGTTGATCGTCATGGCCTACCAGGCTGCCTCGGTCGTGACGGCATTCCTCTCGGCCTCGGCGATGTTCGGCGGCGCGGCCCTGTTCGGCGCGGTGACCAAGCGGAATCTCGCTGGCATCGGCTCGATCGCGATGATGGCCCTCTTCGGGCTCATCGCGGCCATCATCGTCAACCTCTTCGTCGGCAGCTCCACGATCAGCTGGATCATCTCGCTGGCCGGCGTGGCGATCTTCACGGCCCTCACGGCCTGGGACGTCCAGCGCATCAACTCGGGGCAGCTGGTGGCGATGACGGGCTCGGTGGAGAAGGCCGCCGTGCTCGGCGCGCTCCACCTCTACCTCGACTTCGTCAACCTCTTCCTGTTCCTGCTGCGGCTGTTCGGCGACCGCCGCTGAGCGAGGTGCGCCGCGGCCCGGATCGCGTCCGCGGGGTGGGCCCAGGCGTAGCCCTGGCCGAGGTCGCAGCCGAGGTCCCGCAGCCGCCGGGCCTGCTCGGCGGTCTCGATGCCCTCGGCCACGACGGTGATGCCGAGGCCGTGGGCGAGTGACACGACGGCTCGAACGATCCCGACGTTGGGATCGTCGACGTCGAGGTCGGTGACGAACGAGCGGTCGATCTTGATCGTGTCGAGCGGCAGCTCGCGGAGGTAGGCGAGCGAGGAATAGCCGGTCCCGAAGTCGTCGAGGACGCTCCGGACCCCGAGCGATCGGAGCTGCTGGAGCACGCCGAGGCTGGATTCCGAGGGGTCCATGACGCTCGACTCGGTGATCTCGAGCTCGAGGGCGCTCGGGTCGAGGCCGGTTGCGGCGAGTGCCCGACCGATGCTGCCCGCCAGGTCGCTGTCGAGGAACTGGCGCGGCGACAGGTTGACGCTCATGACCAGGTTCCGATCCGGCCAGCGGCGCCGCCACGCCTGGGCCTGGCGGCAGGCCTTCTCGAGGATGACCCGCCCCAGCGCGACGATCAGGTCGGACTCCTCGGCGAGGGCGATGAAGTCGACCGGGAGCACCAGGCCGCGTCCGGGATGCTGCCAGCGGGCGAGGGCCTCGAAGCCGACGACGCGCTCGGTTCGAAGGTCGATGATCGGCTGGTAGTGCGGCACCAGCTCGTCGCGATCGAGGGCCGTCCAGAGTTCGGCCTCGACGTCGAGGCGCTGCCGGGCATGGCGGCTGCTCAGCGGGTCGAACAGCGCGACCCGCCGGGTCGGGTGGCGCTTGGCCCCCACGAGCGCGATCTCGGCCTCCTGGAGCAGGTCACCGGCGCCGGTCGCGCCGGGTGAGCCGACCGCGACGCCCATGCTGGCGCTGATGAACCAGGTCCGACCGTCGAGGTCGAACGGCGCCCGCAGCTCCTGCTGGACCCGCTCGGCAAGCGCCCGGGCGGCGTCGCTGTCGGTGTCCGGCAGGACCAGCCCGAAGGTGTCGCCACCGAACCGGGCGACGAGCTGCCCGTCGCCGAGGGCGGTCTGGATTCGCTCGCCGACTTCGCGCAGGACGCGGTCGCCCATCGCGTGGCCGAGGCTCTCGTTGACGATCTGGAAGCGATCGACGTCGAGCAGGACGACCGCGACCGGTCGCCGCTCGTGGCCAGCGGCCGGGATCGCCAGCGCGTCGCTGGCGCGCTGGAGCAGCGTCTCCCGGGTCGGCAGCCCGGTGACCGAGTCCCTCGGCTCGCCTGCCTGCTGGGCGTGCAACCGGGCGTTCTCCAGGGCCATCGAGGCGAGCTGGGCGAAGCGACTGAGGGCGTCGGTCTCCGGCTGGCGGAAGACCCGCTCCCGGGTACCCGAGGCCAGGCCGAGCACGCCGGCGACGCGGCCGTTGATCGTGAGCGGAACGGACACCGCGGCTCCAACCCGGCCGACGAACTCGAGCAGCGCGCCCTCGAACGCGTCGTAGTCATCGACGGAGAGCGGTTCCCCGGTCCGGAACACGTGGCCGCTCATCCCCTGGTCGATCGGCAGGCGGTGACCGAGGTAGTCGGCCATCATCCCGATCCCGGCCCGAACGGTGAGCGCGCCGTCGCCCGGCTCGGCGAGATAGACGTAGCCCGTCCGCACGCCGAGGAGGCGCGCGGCGCGGCCAAGGATCGCGTCGAGCAGCTGCTCCGGCTCGAGGCCGTCGAGCAGGCCCATCGCCGTCTCGTCGAGCGCTGCCACGAATTGGTCTCGGGAGCTGCGGAACGGCGCGCCCTTGGCCAGGAACAGGGCCTGGTCGGCCATCTCGACGAGGGCGTCCTTCTCGGTTCCGTCGTCGGGGCTGCAGGCGATGCCGATGCTGATCGTGACGTGCGGCCCGCCGCTCTCGTCGGGGATCGCCTCGACGGCTGCCGCGATCCGCCGAGCGACCTCCTCGGCCGGCCCTCGCGGGCAGTCGGGCAGGATGACCGCGAACTCGTCGCCGCCGTAGCGGTAGGCGTGGTCGCCCTGCCGGATGCAGCCCTCGATCGCCCGCCCCACGGCCAGCAGCAGGTCGTCGCCGGCAGGATGGCCGTTGCGGTCGTTGTAGCCCTTGAACCGGTCGAGATCCATCATCAGGACCGCCAGCGGGCGAGGGTTGCCGGGGGCCAGGTAGGCCTGTAGCTCGCGCTGGAAGGCCCCGTGGTTGCGGAGCCCGGTCAGCGCGTCACGCTCGGCCTGGACCTTGACCTCGTCATGGGTGTCGGCGTTGCGCAGGGCGATCGCGGCCTGGGCGGCGAAGAGCTTCGTCAGCTCGAACTCGTTCTGGCTGTAATGGGCCTCGGCCTCGCCCATCCGCCCGATGTTGAGCGTCCCGAGGACCTCGCCATCGGCCATCAGGGGGACGATGATCATCGACTCCGGCTCGAACGGCGTGCCCGGGATCTGGATGGACCGTGGATCGACGTGGGCGTCGTTGGCCAGGACCGGCTCGCGGTGGTTGACGGCCCAGCCGGTCAGGCCGGAGTCGAGCGGCGCCTCGTAGTTGAGGATGACGTCGGCGAAGCGATCGCGGGCGATGACCGGCCGCCGGACGCCGCGCTCGAACTCGGCCCGGTAGATCGTCAGCGAGTCGTAGGCGACGACCGACTTCAGGGAGTCGGCGATCATCTCGAGGACGCCGGCCGGATCGAGCGTCGAGAGCAGCTGCTCGTTGATCGCCATCAGCCGGCGCTGGCTCACCAGCTGATGCTCGAGCTCCTCCTGCTGCGTTCGAAGCTGGTCCAGCCGCTCGGCGTTGACGAGTGCCTGGACGGCGGCGCCGGCGAAGATGCTGAGCGTCGTCTCGTCCTGGGAGCCGAAGCGGTCCCGTCCGAGGCGCGAGGCGACGATGATCCCGCGCACCCGGCCCTCGTAGGTCATCGGCACGACGAGCATCGATTCGGGCCCGCTGACCTCGCCGACGACGAGGCTCCGGGCATCGGCGTGGGCGTCGCCGAGGACGAGCGGCTTGCCGTTGGCCGCGACCCAGCCGGTCAGTCCCTCGCCGATTCGCACCCGGAGCGCCTCGGCGCCGGGGTTGCGGGTGCCCATAAAGGTGCCTTCGAAGGCGATCGGCTCGCACCAGCCCGACTCATGATCCACGCGATAGACGCGGATCGTCTCGAAGTCGATGAGCTGACCCGCCTCGGACACGATCGCCTCGCCGATGCCCCGGACGTCCTGGATGCCGCTGAGCCGCTCGGACAGGTCCTGGACGCCGCGCAGCCGCGCGGCGAGGTCGGCCACCGAGGCCAGCAGCCGGGCGTTGCCGATCGCGAGGGCGACGGTGTCGCCGAAGCTTCGAGCCAGTGCCAGGTCGGAGGCGGACCAGGCCTGGGGCTCGCGGTGGTAGAGCACGATCAGGGCCAGGGGATCCCCCCGGAACGAGGCCGGGATGAAGGTCAGGGCACAGATGCCCTGCTGGGCGTAGGCCTCCCGCATCTCCGCCGTGATGCCGGCATCGCCGACGTCGTCATAGGTGGCGATCTCGTCGGCCAGCAGCGCCCGCACCCCGGCCAGGTTCGAATCGATCGTCGCGCTCTCGACCGTTCGCACGATCTCGTCGGGCACGCCGCGGCCGGCGGCCAGCGTGAGGGGCCGCTCGTCGTTGGGGTTCCAGATCCACAGTCCGGCGCGATCGGAGTGGAAGAGCCGAGTCGTGTTCTCGAGGACCTCGCCGAACAGCCGATCGAGGTCGTCCGCCCCGGATAGCTCCGCCGCGAGGCGATGGAGGGCCCGACCCTGGACCGGCGTCACGACCCGCAGCGCCGCTGGGCGCCTCGCGGCCGGCTGGTCCCGTTCCCGGAGCCAGCGCGCCAGGTCCCGCCGACGGAGGCGCCGCCAGCCGCGCGGGCCGTCTCGCACCGAGGGCACGAGTCCGCGGATGCACCACCCCCGAACGGTATCGGGATGGACGCCGGCGAGGCTGGCCGCCTCGGAGACGGTCAGCAGGTCCGGTGCTCGGTCCGGCGAGGCGGCCAGGGCCATCGAGGGCGAGGAGCTCCTCCGGGGCAGCGCGCGCCCGGGCTGGGCGGGGGCGCGCCGGCAACGCCGGGCGTTGCGGGCGGGCAACCCGTTTGGCCGAACCGTACGCGCGCCATCCCGGGGCGGCGATAGGACGGGAGTACCCCGGAGTACCGCCGACCGAACGCGCTACTGCCGGATGTCCAACCCGACGATGGCGTCCCACTGGCCGGCGATGAGATCTCGCGCGGCATCGAGCTGGGCGAGGGACGGAAACTGGACCGCGGCGACGTCCGGCAGGCGTGCCAGGAGCGCCGCCGGCACCCGCTCGCGCGCCACCAGCTCCTCGAAGCGAACCGGGTGGCAGTAGCCCTCCAGCCACAACAGCTGGCCCTCGTCGGAGTAGAGGAACTCCATCCAGAGCTTGGCCGCGCTCGGGTGCGGGGCGTGGGCGCTGATGGCCTGGACCGACAGCTGGCCGAGCCGGCCGCTCGCCGGGACGACGATCTCGATCTCGGGGCCGTCGGCGGCCGCCGTGGCATCGCGGCTCGGCAGTGCGTAATAGGTCCAGCGGATCGCGATCGGGGTCTCTCCGGCCGCGGAGCTCGTGGCGGTCGCGATCGTGGCCTGCAGGTTGCCGCGGTCGTGCAGCTGGCGGAAGAACTCGAGCCCCGGGCGGGCGTCGTCGAGCGACCCGCCGTTGGCCAGCGCCGCGGCGTAGACCGCCGACATCGCCTGGTTCGAGGTCCGAGGGTCGCCTGGCAGGGCGACCTGGCCTGCGTAGGCGGCCTCGAGCAGGTCCGGCCAGTCCGCGGGCGGGCTGTCGACGTACGCCCGGTTGACTTCGAACCCGGTCACCCCGAAGTACCCGCCGTACCACGCGCCATCGGGGTCCTTCTGGCTCGACGGGATCGAGTCCCAGGCCCGGACCTTGTACGGCGCGAGGAGGCCCTCGCCGGCGGCAAACGGGCCGAACGGCAGGCTGACGTCGACGACGTCGGGGGCCTCGGGGCCGGGGTTGCCCTCGCTGGCCCGGATCGCCTCGATCTCGTCGCCGGGGCCGCTGTTGGGGGCGAGCTCGTTGACCGCGAGCCCGGTGCGTTCCTCGAAGGTGTCGATGAGCGTCCCGTAGTTGCACCAGTCGCGAGGTAGGGCAATCGTCGTGAGGCTGCCGCCCTCGGCCTCGGCGGCGGCGAGCAGCTCGGGGTCGGGGACGAACTGCTCGACGGACGCCGGCGTGGCGCTGGAGCTGGGGGCGGGCGGCCCGCCGCAGGCTGCCGTGAGCAGCACGATGGTGGCGCAGCAGAGCGTCGTTCGGATCGTGGTCACCGGCGCCCGTCATCTTGGCGGCGCCGCGGCGCCGCCGCAACTCGCAGGACCCATGCCCTCGCGCGTCGGGATCTCGCCGATCCGGGGAGGAGCGGGCCATATACTCGGGCGACCGCGCTCCGCCGAGGGGCGCCGGCGTCCCGCGGGGGCGCCTCCAGCTCGGCAGTCCGGAGGCAGGTCATGACCGCTGACACCGCGGTCGGCAGCGGCGCCATGGCGAGTGGCGTCCCGCGCACGCTCGCCGACCCGTTGGCCGAGGCCCTCCGGATCGTCGACGTGGCCGGGGAGCGCGGCCTTCTGCTGCGGCTCATGGGCGGCATGGCGGTGCGGGCCCACGCCCCCGACTGGACCCACCGGACGCGACGCGTCGAGGTCGACCTGGACTTCGCGACCCGCGGCCGGGATCGCGCGGCGGTCTACCAGTTGCTCGAGGCCGAGGGCTACACGCCGGACCGGCGCCACAACGCCCTGTTCGGCGGTCACCAGGGCTACTTCGTGGACGTCGCCCGAAACCGTCCCGTTGACGTCCTCGTGGACAAGCTCGAGATGTGCCATCGGTTCGACTTCTCCGATCGCCTGACGCGGTCGAAGCCGACCCTGCCCCTGGCGGAGCTGCTGCTCTCGAAGCTCCAGGTCGTGAAGATCAACCGCAAGGACGTCCTCGACGCGCTCGTGCTGCTGGCCGAGCACCCGCTTGGCGAGGACGACGGTCATCCCGATTCGGCGCTCGGGCTCGGCGCGATCAGCCTGCCGCGCGTCATCTCGTTCACCTCGAACGACTGGGGCTGGTGGCGGACGGTCACGGGCAACCTCGACGTCCTCGAGCGCTTTCTCGAGTCCGAGTTCGTGGCGGCCGACCTCGACGTCGGCTCGCGGCCCGTCCGATATGACGCGGGGAGCCAGGTCAAGGCGCTGCGCGAGGCGATCGAGGCCGCCCCGAAGTCGACCCGCTGGAAGCTTCGAGCCAGGGTCGGCGAGCGGCAGAAGTGGTACGCCGAGCCGGAGGAGGTCGGGCATGACTGAGCCGGCCCGGGACCGCTGATGCGGATCTTCTTCGCGACCGATATCCACGGCTCCGAGGTGTGCTGGCGGAAGTTCCTCAACGCCGGCGCGTTCCACAGGGCCGACGTGCTGGTCATGGGCGGCGACATGACCGGCAAGGCGATGGTCCCGATCGTCGCCGAGGCCGGCGGCTGGCGGCTGACCCTCCAGGAGCAGGAGCACGTCCTCTCGTCCGAGGCCGAGCTCGCGGCGATGGAGAAGCGGATCCTCGACCGTGGCTACTACCCGGTCCGGCTCGACCCCGACGAGCTCGATGCCTGGAACGCCGACCCGGCACTCGTTGACGAGCGTTTCAAGGCCGAGATGCTGCGGGCGGTCGAGCGCTGGATGGCCCTCGCCGACGAGCGCCTCGCGGGCAAGAACCTCCGCTGCGTCGTCTCGCCGGCCAACGACGACATGTTCGAGATCGACCCGATCATCGCCGCCGCGAAGTGCGTCGAGCTCGGCGAGGCCAACACGATCGAGCTGGACGGCCTGTCGCTGGTGTCGACGGGCTGGGCCAACCCAACGCCCTGGAACACCTTCCGGGAGCTGCCCGAGGACGAGCTGAAGGCCCGCATCGACACGCTCGTCCGCGAAGTTCCCGATCCGAAGCGGGCGATCTTCAACTTCCACGCCCCGCCCTACGGCTCCAACCTCGACAACGCGCCCAAGATCGGGGAGGACATGCGCTACGTCGCCGGCGGCCAGGCGCTCATCCCGGTCGGCTCAAAGGCTGTCCGGGACGCGATCCTGGAGTACGGCCCGCCGCTCTCGCTCCATGGCCACATCCACGAGGGCCGCGGCGCGGTGAAGCTCGGTCGGACGTTGGCGGTCAACCCCGGCAGCACCTACGAGGACGGGGTCCTCCAGGCGGCGATCGTGGATCTTGACCCGAAGAAGGCCGAGGTGAAACGCTATCTGCTGATCAACGGCTAGCCACGCAGCGCATCGGGTCCCCGAGGGCCGGCGCCCCGCCTGCTCGACCGGACCTGGTTCGAAGGAGGGAGTGCATGGCATCCGACGCGACGGCGGCACCCGCCGAGGCGAGGGCGGCACCCGCCCTGTTCCTCCGGAACGCGACCGGCCTGGTCAAGGGCTGGTCCGGCTTCGACGCGTTCGTCTACTCGTTCATGTCGGTCAACCTCGTGACGCTGGGCATGTACTACAGCTTCACGGTCTTCGGCTGGGTGCCCAACGGCTCGCCGATCGCGGCGATCGTGGTCTCGGCCATCGCGATGACGTTCCTCGCCATCACCTACGCCGGCCTGATCGCGGTCATGCCCCGCGCGGGCGGCGACTACGTCTGGCAGACCCGGATCTTCGATGGCCTGCCCGGTGCAGTCGTCGGAGCCCTGTTCGGCGGCATCGCCGCCTATCTCGTGTCAGGCGCCTTCGGGGTCGACACGACCATCGCCCTCGTCAGCGGCGCGGTCGGCCTCGTCGTCGGCGGCTTCATCGGGCTCAAGCGCGGCGGCATCGGCTTTGTCCTGTCGGCCACCGGCTGGTGGTTCATCCTCGCCCTGTGGGCGCCCATCTACGGGGCGATCTTCAACCTCGAGGTCGCGCAGCCGCTGGCGGCCCTGTCCGGCCAGACCGGGATCACCGAGTTCCTGGCGACCTCGGCCGGCAACTTCACGATCTCGCTGCTGGTCATCGTCCTCGTGACCGCGCTCGTCGCGCTCGGCATGGCCGGCTATGCCCGCGTCCAGCGCTGGAGCTTCTACGTCGGCCTGGCCGTGCTGGCCGTGGTGATCGTCCTGATGCTGGTGTCGAGCCAGGACGCGTTCCGCGCGGCCTTCGACCGCGAGGCGGCCAGCCTGTTCGGCGTCCAGAACGCCTACCAGACCACGATCGACGCCGAGACCGCGTTCTACGGCGCCGAGTTCCCGGCGCTCGACCCGTTCGGCTTCGGGCCGGGGACGCTGGCCCTCATCCCGCTGATGCTGTTCTGGATCCTGTACCCCAACTGGGGTGCGACGCTGTACGGCGAGGTCCGCGGCGCCGGTGACTTCCGAAAGGTCCTCAACGGCATGCTCGGCGGGATCTGGGTGACGACGATCCTCGCGGTCATCTTCATCCTGCTGGCGGCCAAGACCTTCGGCTGGCAGTTCTTCCAGGCCACGAACGTCAACTTCCTCGATCCGCTGTACGCGGTCGAGGGCGCGCCGGACCTGGTGATTCCCATCTGGAGCTACCCGATCCTGCTGGGCTCGTTCCTCATCGATAGCCACCTGATCCAGATGGCGATCGTGATCCTCGGCGGCGCCTGGTTCATCGGCTGGGCGGGAACGCTCTTCCTGTCGTCGACGCGAATGATCTTCGCGGCCGCGTTCGACCGGATCCTGCCGGAGGCCGCGGCGAGGGTCTCGGAGGGCCGGGGCGTGCCATGGGTCGCCCTGATCCTGATCATGGTGCCGTCGGTGGTCCTGGCGTGGTTCTACGCCTACGACTCGAACTTCGTCGGCCTGACCCTCGATGCCTCGCTGGTCATCGCCGTCACCTTCCTCGGCAGCGCCATCGCGGCGACAATCCTGCCGTGGTGGAAGCCCGACATCTACAACGCCTCGCCGATCGCCCGCTACAAGGTCCTCGGGCTGCCGCTGCTTGCCCTGGCCGGGGGGATCACCACGATCTTCCTCGGTTGGGTCCTGTTCCTGTGGCTGTTCGATCCGCTGTACGGGATCGGCGTCGGGAACGCCGACTCGATCAAGTTCCTCGGCCTGCTCTACGGAGCGGCCGCCGTCCTGTACGTGATCGCCCGGTTCTATCGGCGCTCCCAGGGCGTCGACCTCGACGCGATCCACGCGGAGATCCCGGCCGAGTAGCCGTTTCTTCGCTCCCGCACACGCTCGAAAGGCGCCCCACCGGGGCGCCTTTCCTCCTGCGTGGGCCCGTGGCCCGTCCATCACCTGAGCCGCCGCCTGCCTCGCCCTCGGCCGACCATCGTGCACCACACGAGCGATTCTTCGGCTGAGACATGGGCCGTCCGCGCGCAGCCGACCAACCGTGCACCAGGCGCCTGGTTCGTCGGATGAAACCGCGGAATCACCTCGGAGGCGGCCCTCGTGATGCCTCTCCGGCGCCTTCAGCCGAAGAATCGAGCATTGGACGCGGGGTCGTCGGGCGGTAGGCGTGGACGGGCGGCACGCGCCGATCTCGGTCAGGCGGCCAGCACGTGCTCAGCCGCCCGTGTCGGCCGTGGCCTCGGACGGTCGATCCGGGAGCCGCCGCCGCTTCCACCACTCGTCGAGGCTTCGGGCCAGGCCGGCCACGCCACCGGGGCGGTAGATCATCACGAGGATCAGCAGCACGCCGTACAGGACGAGGTGAACGCCCGGCAGGGTCGAGAACTGGACCTTCACCCACTCGACCCCGATCGACAGCGGGAACGCCACGACCGCGGCCCCCCAGAGGCTCCCGCGGCCGCCGATGTAGGCGATCGCGAGGACCTCGACGGTGTGCGAGGTCAGCATGATGTCGGGCGTCAGGATCCCGTAGAAGTGGGCATAGAACCCGCCCAGCCAGCCCGCGAACGCGCACGACAGGACGAAGTTGATGACCAGGTAGCGTGTCGGGTTGATGCCCGACGCCTTGGCCGATGCGAGGTTCTGGCCGATCGCCCGGAACGCCAGCCCGTAGCGCGACCGAATGACCCAGGCGAGGACGACGAACGTCACCACCAGCATCGCCAGGATCAGGTAGTAGTAGGGCAGGTTCTCGGACGTATCGAGGAGCAGCGGGACGCTCAGGCCGAGCGAGCCGCGGGTGACCTCGGGCACGTTCCGGACGAGGCCCATCAGGGCCAGCCCGACGAACCACGCCATGACCGCGGCGTAGATCCCGCGGAGCCGCAGGGTCAGGGCCCCGGTCACCAGGCCGACCAGGCCGGCCAACGACGCGCCGACGACCATGCCGATCCACGGCGAGATCCCAAAGTCGACCGCGAGAATCCCGGAGGTGTAGGCGCCGAGGCCGACGAACGCCGCGAACCCGAAGTTGACGATGTTGATGTAGCCCGCCGTGAAATCGAACGCGACCGCCTGGGCGGCCATGAAGGCCGCGACGATCAGCCAGCGCCGGTAGTCCTCGCCCGTGAACGGGGGGATGAACGGCAGGACAAGGGCAACGCCGAGGATCGCCAGGAGGCCGATGCGACGACGATGCGTCCGAATGACGTCGGCGAGGGTGGCGGAACCGCTGGACACGGCGCTCACTGTTCCCACACGCCCTTCACCGCGCTGCCGAAGAGGCCCGAGGGCTTGAACAGCAGGATGAGGATGATGAAGACGGTCGGCATGACGTCGACCCAGCCCACTCGCAGGTAGAAGGCCGTCAGCGTCTGAAGCAGCGACACGATGAACGCGCCGACGATTGCACCCGGAATGTTCCCGAGCCCGGCCAGGATGACAACGAACCACGCGAGGTACAGGGGCTGCAGACCGACGTCCGGGTAGGCCGGAAACAGGAACAGCAGCGCCGCCCCCGCAAGTGCCGCCAGGGCGCAGCTCAGGCCCATCGTCAGGACGAAGATCCGGTTGAGGTCGATGCCGGCCATCTGGGCGCCGGTCTCGTCCTGGGAGACCGCCCGGATCGCCCGGCCCAACGAGGTCCGCTGCAGGAACACGGCGAACAGCCCGATCGTGACCAGGGCGATCACGAGGACCATGGCCCGGTCGACGGAGATCGGCACGCCGAGGATCTCGAGCGGCGGGACGTCCCAGTAGCGGGTCACCCCGTGGTAGTTGTTCCCGAACGCCAGGCGATAGCCGTTGACGATGACCACCGATACCCCGGCCGTGAGCAGGAAGGTGTTCATCACCCACTGCTCGCGGCTCCGGCGACGCAGCGGCCTGAACAGGACCACCTCGAGGAGCACCCCGACGACCGCGCCGACGAGCAGCGCCGCCACCATTCCCGGGAACGGCCCGAAGATCTTCAGGACCGTCAGGGACGGATCGTTGAACATCGCGTCCCGGATCGGCGAGTACACGGTGAAGGCCGTGAACGACCCCAGCAGGAACAGCTCGCCGTGGGCGAAGTTGGGGATGTTCATGACGCCGAAGACCATCGCCAGGCCCGCGGCCATGAGGGCCCACATCCCACCGGTCACGAGGGTGTCGATGAGGATGGATGGCTGCGCGACTGCGGCCCAGGCCATGACCAGCAGCGCGGCCCCGAGGGTCAGCCACGTGAAGCTGAGGAAGCGTCGCGCCAGGGGCACCGAGCGCAGGTTCGTTGCGGCAGTCGTCATCTCGGCCTCAGATCCCCAGGTACGCGGCCTGGACGTGGGGGTTGGTGAGGAGCTCCTGGCCCGTTCCCTCGAGAACGATCCGCCCCTGTTCGAGAACGTAGGCGCGGTCGACAAGATGGAGGGTCGTGTTGACGTTCTGCTCGACGAGCATGATCGTCACCCCGCGTTCGCGGAGGGCTTTGAGGGCCTCGAATGTCGCGACCGTCGCCATCGGCGCCAGGCCGAGCGAGGGTTCGTCGACGAGGAGCAGCGAGGGCGAGGCCATCAGCCCGCGGCCGATGGCGAGCATCTTGCGTTCGCCGCCGCTCAGCGTCCCGGCGAGCTGACCGCGACGCTCGTGGAGCCGTGGGAAGAGCTCGAACACGAGGTCCATCGTCGCCGCGATCTGGCCCCGGTCGCGGACCGAGGTCGCGCCGACCTGGAGGTTCTCGTGGACGGTCATCGCCGGGAACAGGTTCAGCGTCTCGGAGACGTAGCCCAGGCCCATCCGGCTGACGGCGTGGGCCCGCGCCCCGGCGATCGGCGTGCCGCGGAAGGTGATCTCGCCGCCGGACGGCTTGAGGAACCCGGCGATCGTCCGGAGGGTCGTCGTCTTGCCGGCGCCGTTCGGCCCGAGGAGGGCCACGAACTCGCCCTCGTCCACGTGCAGTGACACGTCCCACAGGACCTGCAACAGCTCGTAGCCGGCCTCGACGTTCGAGAGCTCGAGCATCCGTCCGTTGCCCATCGTCGCGCTCACAGGACGTAGTCGTGGCCGAGGTAGGCCTCGCGGACCCGCTCGTCGCGGGCCACCGTGGCCGCATCGCCGTGGGCGATCAGCTCGCCGTACTGGAGGACCGACAGCCGGTCGCACAGCTCCAGGATCAGGCCCATGACGTGCTCGACCATCAGGATGGTGACGCCGTCGCTCCTGATCCGGCGCAGCAGCGTGGCCATGCTCGTGAGCTCGCCCGGCGTGAGGCCGGCGGCCAGCTCGTCGAGCAGGAGCAGCTTCGGGTGGCTGGCCAGCGCCCGGGCCAGGTCGAGCCGCTTCAGCTGGGCGGCGTTGAGATGCGATGCGATCGTGTCGATCGGCCGCGGGAACTTGACGTACTCGAGCATCTCGAGCGCCCGCCTTGCGACCGCCTCGCCGTGGAGCTTCGGATCGCCGAACGTCGCGGCCACGAGGACATTCTCGAAGGCCGACAGGTTCGGGAAGGGTCGCGGGATCTGGAAGGTCCGGCCCAGGCCGAGCCGGCACATCCGGTCCGCCGGCAGGCCGGTCGTGTCGCGGCCATCGAAGCGGACGCTTCCGGCGTTCGGCCGAAGATCGCCCGCGAGACAGCTGAGGAGGGTCGTCTTGCCGGCGCCGTTCGGGCCGATGAGCCCGAAGATCTCGCCCGCCTCGACGTTGAACGTGACGTCGTTGACGGCCGTCAGCCCGCCGAACCGCCTCGTGACGCCGCTGAGCTCAAGAAGTGCCATGGAGCCTCGCTGTGGGGGTGGGGGCCGGCCGCAGGCCGGCCCCCCATGCCTGTTGGCTGGTGAGATCAGGGCTTCGGCTTGAGGGTTCCCGAAGCCTGGTCGTCCGGCCAGACGACGATTCGATCGCCGCCCATGTACTGGGTGACGGGGAAGATGTAGTGGCCCTTGCCGACCACCGGATCCGGGATCGATTCGAGGCTGAAGTCATAGACGGACATGATGATGCCGTCGGTGTACGTCAGCTCGCCCGTCCAGAGCTTGTCCTGCGCCTCCTTGTAGATCGTCTCGCTGGTGAGGGAGCCCTGGTCTGCCAGGGTCTGCTGCAGCAGCTTGATGAAGAAGTTCGTCCAGTCGTAGGTCAGGCCGGAAGCCGCCGGACTCGGGTCGCTGCCGTACTTCTCCTTGTAGGCCGCCTGGAACGCCTTCGCCTTGTCGGTCGCGAAGCCCGGGACCGAGTCGAGGACGTAGTCCGAGGCCGAGCCGGTCATGGTGTACCAGTCGCCGAACCAGCCGAGGCCGTCGGCGATGATGAGGGACTTGAGGCCCGCGTCCTGGGAGGCCTTGATGAAGGCCGTGATGGACGCCGCGGCCGTGCTGGTGCCGGCGATCACCGGTACGTTGTCGCTCTTGTAGCGCGACATCAGGGACGCGAAGTCCGTCTGGGTCTGCGGGAAGTAGTCCTCGGAGACGATGGTCCAGCCGCTGGCCTGGAAGTCGTTCTTCAGGCCGGCGCCGAAGGAGCGGCCCCAGTCGGTGTCCTCGCCGTAGATCGCGACGTCCTTCGACGCCGGCGAGTAGGTGCCGGCGGCGATTGCGTCGTTGATCGTGCCGACGTAGGCGGTCGTGAGCTTGACCGGATCCGGCCAGCCCTTGGACGTCCAGTAGCCGTACTTCTCGCGGTCGGCGGTGAACTTCTCGTTCACCGTGCCAGCCGCGCCCATCCCGAAGAACCACGGGATCTTGTACTTCGCGGTGAGCTCCATCTCGGCGACCGAGACCGAGCTGTTCCAGTTCAGGAGGCCGGCGACGAGCTTCTGGCCCACGATGGCCTGCTCGAGCGCGGCCGTGCCCTTGGCGGGATCGGCCTGGTCGTCGACGTAGACCGGGTTGAGCTTGTAGTTGCCAACCTGCCAGTTGATGGCGTCGAAGGCCATCTGGGCGGCGTTCTTCATCTCGGTGCCGGTGAGCGCCGAGGGGCCGGTGAACGGTCCGCCGATGCCGATGTTGATCGTCTCGGTCGGCGTGGAGCCGGTCCCATCGGGCCCGCCTGTCGTCGCAGACGGCGCCGCGGGCGTGCCGGTGCAGGCGGCCGCCAACAGGACGACCGCTGCGCTGAAGCCGGCGAGCTTGGCTCTCATTGGTGAACTGGACATGCTGACCTCCTCCGTGCCTGCAAGATGACCCGAGGGTTGATGCTCCTAGCTCCGCATGCGCAGTCCCTCCGGGTCGTATAGCGGGGCCTCGACGACGGTCGCCCCGCGCCGCTCCCCGAGGATCTCGACCTCCAGGGCACGCCCCGGCTCGGATCGCGCCGCCGGCAGGTAGGCGAGCGCGATCGTCGTGCCGACGCTGTGCCCGGGGTGTGCGGCGCGCAGGTAGCTCACCAGCTCGCCGCCCTCGAAGACGGGCTCTCCTCCCCGCGGGAAGAGGTCGTCGTTCGGGTCGAGATCGATGGTCAGGCAGGCGAGCCGGCGCTCGAGGCCGGCGTCGCGCTGTCGAATGAGGGCCTCACGGCCGATGAAGTCGCCCTTATCGAAGGCGACGAAGCGCTCGAGACCAGCCTCGAGCGGGCTGTCGAGCGGCCCGATGTCGGCACCCCACAGGCGGTAGCCCTTCTCCAGCCGGAGCGAGTCGAGGGCCCGGTAGCCGATGTCCACGAGGCCGACATCCTCGCCGGCCCGGACGAGCGTGTCGTACAGCGTCCGCGAGTACTCGACCGGATGGTGGAGCTCCCAGCCGAGCTCGCCGGTGTAGGTCACCCGGAGGGCTCGAACCGGGACCGGGCCGACGCCCACGTCGCGGACGGCCATGAACGGGAAGGCGGCGTTCGACAGGTCGTCGGCACTGCCCCGGCCCAGGACGTCCCTGGCCCTCGGCCCGGCCAGCATCAGGACCCCCCAGGCATTGGTCACATCCTCGAGGGTCACGCCCTCGGCCGGCAGGTGTCGCGCCAGCCACTCGAGGTCATGCGCCTCGGTGGCGGCCGCCGTGACGACGTAGAACCGGTCGTCGGCCAGCCGGGCGACCGTGAGGTCGCATTCGATGCCGCCCGACGGGGTGAGCATCTGCGTCAGCGCGACGCGCCCGAGGCGCGGCAGGCGGTTGGCGCACAACCGGTCGAGATACTCGGCGGCACCCGGACCGCGGACCTCGAACTTGGCGAAGCTCGACATGTCGAGCAGGCCGACGGCCTCCCGGACGGCGGTCGCCTCGGCCCGCTGGTAGGGGAGCCAGCCGGGTCGCCGGTAGGTCGGTTCCTCGCCCGGCGGCGCCCCGGGCGGGACGAACCACATCGGCCGCTCCCAGCCGTTTCGCGCGGCGAAGACGGCGCCCCGCTCGGCCAGCCGGTCGTACAGCGGGTCGGTCTTGAGCGGCCGGGCCGCGGTCAGCTCCTCGAACGGGAACGGGATCGCGTACTCGCGCTCGTAGGTCTCCCGGGCGCGCGGGATGAGGTACGAGAGGGCGTTGGCATGCGGTCCGAACCGCCGGACGTCGAGCTCCCAGAGGTTGTCGACGGGCTCGCCGTCGATGATCCACGCCGCGGCGTTGAACCCGGCGCCGCCGCTCTGGACGATGCCGTAGCTGAAGCCCGACAGGGCGAACAGGTTGCGGACGCCCGGCACCCAGCCCATCAGGGCGTTGCCGTCGGGGGTGTAGCTCGTCGGACCGTTGAGGAGCTGCTTCATGCCGGCCGTCGCGAGAGCCGGGATGCGTCGGCTGGCGAGGTCGAGGACGGTCGCGACCTGGGCGAAATCCGACGGCAGCAGCTGACGCCCGAAGTCGGCCGGGATGCCCGTCTCGGCCCACGGCTTCGGCTGCGCCTCGTACGGTCCGATCAGCAGTCCGCCGCCCTCCTCGCGGACGTAGAACGAGGCCTCGGTGTCGCGGACGCCCGGCATCTCGTCGTGGTCGGCAGCCAGTTCGGGGACCGCGTCGGTCACGAGGTACTGGTGCTCGATCGGCACGATCGGCAGGTCGATGCCGGCGAGGCGCCCGACGTCGCGGCCCCAGATACCGGCCGCGTTCACGACGATCTCTGCCTGCACCGTCCCTCGCTCGGTCACGACCTCCCACGCACCGGCGCCAGCCTGTCGCAGCTCGGTGACCGGCGTCTGTCGCTCGATCGATGCGCCCAGGGCCCGGGCCCCCTCGGCCATCGCCAGGGTCACGCTCGTCGGATCGACGTAGCCGTCGGTTGGTGTCCAGGCCGCGCCGAGCACGCCCTCGACGGACACGAGCGGTGCCCGCCGCCGAACCTCGTCGGCGCCGACCAGCTCGAACGGCAGGTCGAGGATCCGGGCCAGGCCGCGGGCATCGCGATACTGGTCCATCCGTGCCTTCGTCGTGGCCAGGCGCAGGCTTCCCACCGCCCGGAAGTCGACCGGCTGGCCGGTCTCGGCCTCGAGCCGGTTGAAGAGCTCCACGCCCCGCATCAGCAGGCGGGTCACGTTGAGGCTGGCATTGAACTGGGTGCACAGCCCGGCGGCATGCCACGTCGAGCCGTTGGTCAGATCGTCCTTCTCGAGCAGGACCGTATCCGTCCAGCCGCGCAGCGCGAGGTGGTACAGCAGGCTGGCCCCGAGGGCCCCGCCGCCGATCACCGCGACGCGAGCGTGGCGCTTCATCGGACGCTCCGATTCGCTGCGAGGTACGACGAGACGCTCGGAGGGGACGACCGCCTCGCAGTGGCGGCTCCGGGCGTCCGGCTGGCCTGATCCATATCGCCGAATGGCGTATTGCGGCATGGTTCTTGCCGCGGTCCGAGCGGGTCACGAGCCTTTTGTCCCGGGAATGCCGGGCTGGATGGCACGACCCGGCGTCGGCGCGGCGCTGCTATGAAGGATGGACGGCATGAGCGTGGCCGAAGTACCCCAGGGAGGACAGCAACCCGATGTCGAACGGTGAGTCGCCGGCGGTCAGCCCGCCGACCACGGAGCTCCCCGCGCAGGGCCGCGTCGTCGTCATCGGCGGTGGCATCGTCGGGGCCAGCGTCCTGTACCACCTGACCGAGCGCGGTTGGCGTGACGTCGTCCTGCTGGAACGAAAGCGGCTGACGTCGGGCACGACCTGGCACGCCGCGGGCCTCGTCGGCCAGCTGCGGGCGACCTACAACATGAGCCTCCTCGCGAGCTACGCGAAGGAGCTGTTCGCCGAGCTGGAGCGCCGAACCGGC
>VEOW01000030.1 GCA_012026785.1 Chloroflexota bacterium
CCTCGTGGACCGGGATCCCCTCGCCGGCCCGCCACTCGCGGTACGGGTCGCGCAGGTAGTGGGCCGGCTGGGTCTCGGTCGTCGAGTCGGTCATGCGGTCCTCCTAGTGACTCAGGCCGATGTTAAAGATGGTCCCGTCGCGTGAGCGTCAGCGTTTGGTGGTCGGAACGAGGCGAGCGTCGGGAATCGGGCAACCACGAGGATCGCGGCGACGAGGCAGAGGACACCGCCGCTCAGCACTGAGAATTGGGCCCCCGCGATCGCTGCAACCGTCGTAGCCTCAAGGTCTCCTAGTCGAGGTCCCCCCTGGAAGATCAGGATCTGAATTCCTGACACCCGCCCCCGCATCGCATCCGGCGTGGCGAGCTGAAGGATGGCGCCGCGGAAAACCGTGCTGATAACGTCTGCCGCACCCGATATCGCCAAGAAGATCAGCGCCAACGGCAGCCACCCTAGTGTCAGGCCAAATGCAATGATCGCTGCCGCCCAAACGACGACTGCCACGACAACTCCACGGCCCTGCCATTGGACGCGCCCCACCCAACCACTGGCCAGTGTTCCCACGACGGCGCCAACCGCCGGTGCCGCGACCAGCAAGCCCAAAACCTCGGGGCCGCCGTCGAACACGTCCGCAGCGATGACCGGGAATAGGGCAACCGGAAGGCCGAAGCTCATCGCGGAGAAGTCGATGAGGAACAGGGAGAGCACGACGTCCGTCCGTCGCACAAACCGAATACCGTCGACAAGGGAGCCCAACGTGACGCCGCTCCGATGTCCAACCGGCAGCAGCGAAGGCAGCCGGGTCACCGCAGCCAATCCGCAGGAAAACAGTACCGCTTCGAGCATGTACACGGACGGCAAACCGAACGAGGCAATCAAGAGACCAGCGAGGGCTGGCCCGCCGACCTTGGCAACCTGGATCTGGGCAGAATCGAGGACGAGCGCCGACGCTAGCCGTTGCGGAGCAACGAGCCTCGGGACCGAAGCGCGGCGAGCAGGACGATCGACCACTACGAGTGCTGCGCTCGAGAAGGCCAGCAGGTAGAGCAGGAGGAGCGGCGGGTCTGGTTGGAGAGCGAGTACTGCGAGACACAGACTCACAACCACCTGCCCAAGCTGGGCCGCGATGAGGAGATGTCGTCGATCCACGGCATCGGCGAGGCCGCCAGCTGGGAGCGCCAGGAGGAGAAGGGCGGCCAGAGTGGCGACTGCCAGCCCGCCAATCGCCAAAGGTGATCCCGTGAGCGCGTAGATCTGGTATGGGAGCGCTAGTGCTGTCGCTTGGCGCCCAAATTGCGCAATGGACTGGCCAATCCACAGCGTCCGATAGTCAGGGTGAGCGGCAAGCGGTGAGATGTCGAGGAGCAGGCGACGCACTATGCCTCAGCGTTGACGGTGAAACGCAAAGGCGTCACGGGCTTCTCGTGGGAATAGGTCGTCAACCTCGAGGGACCGGGGGCTCAGGCCCTGCTCGAATGACCAGCGCACGGCTGCCGCCAAGGTTGGGAGATTCGGATCGATACCGTACGGGAATGGGTCGCCTCCGAAAATGCCCCACTCGCGCTCCACGTCGAGGGCTAACCAGGGTAGTGAGGCCGTCGGTTGACTGTCGTGGAGCCAGCGATAGGCGATCGCCTTGGAGTCCTCGAACGCCTTCATCAGGTTTGGGGCGAGCCAGCGGTTGGCGTCGAAGACCGACCGGCGCACGACGACAATGTGCATGATCGGGAAGATTCGGGTCCGTTGATAGTAGGCTGCCTCGATGCTCACAGCATCCCTGAATAGGCGCCGCGCGCCGACATCCGCCTCCGGGACCCGAGTCGTGACGATGGCATCGACGTCTCCCGCGCGAAGCAGACCATCGAGGGTTGATCCGGCGGGCGCATTCTCTATCGGTACGTCCGGGGTTTCGTACTCGATGCGCTCGGGACGAGCCTGGACCCAATGGATGTCGGAAGGACGCACGCCATGATCATCGGCGAGGAAGCCGCGTGTGAACAGCAACATCGTCATCGAGTATTCGGGGATGCCAATGTGGCGTCCGGCAAGATCCTCGGGTCGTTCTAGCCGTGAGTCTTCACGCACCCAGATCGACGAATGGCGAAACGATCGATGCGGGAAGACCGGTATTGCCACGAATCGATCGACGCCGCGGGCGATCTCCATGATGTAGTTCGACATCGACAGCTCGGCGATGTCGAACTCCTCGTGGCGGAGCATGCGCCAGAACAGCTCTGAGGCTGGACTGACTTCGAGCGTCGTCAAGTCGACCCCGTCGACCGCGACCAGCCCCTGGAGAAGAGGCCGGACGCGGTCGTAAGGGCCGCAGGCCAGCGATAGCCTGAGCCTGCTCACCACGATCGCGAGGGCCAGGAGGAGGCGACTCTCGCGAGTAGCGATCTAGCAGCCAGGACCGAGCTCCTTTACACGCCGTTCTCCGGGATGGTATCCGGGAGCGGTCCATATAATGGAACATAGTTCCGCGATCCGGATCAGCCTATCGGTCGGCTCCGGTCAGTGTCAAGCGGCCGCGCCGCGATCACGCGGTCGCTCGGCCTCGCAAGCGCTCCTCCAGTGCCTCGCTGCTGAGGACCTCGGCATATTTCTGATCCAGGTCGAACAAGCTGACGGCGTGGCTCAGGGCGGCGCGATCGAAGACGCCGTCTTCCACCACGAAGACGGGGTAGTTGAGGGAGAAGGCGTCGACCGCCGAGGCTCGGACACAGCCGCTCGTCGTCCCACCGGTCATCACGAGTGAGTCGATGCCGGCGCCGATCAACAGGTCCAACAGCGGAGTCCCGTGGAACACGCTCGGCTTCGTCTTGCGGATGATCGTCTCGCGTGTCCCAGGAGCGATCTCGTCGACGATCTCGTTCCCTCGAGGCAACTCCGTGAGAGACGTCGCGCTCTTACGAGCCCACAATCCGGACAACGGCGCGGTTTTCTCGAGCGGCGCAGCGGAGTAGATGACGGGAAGGCCCAGCTTACGGAAGCGGACGATGAGTTTGCGGATCACCGTCAGGGCGGACCATGCCGAGGGACCCGACGACAGCGGGTATGTCTCCATTGACGTTGCCTGGCTGACGCCCCGTACCCCCGCGAACCGGTATGTGGAGTCGATTACCAGTAGCGCCGGTCGGAGCCCGAGTTCCAGGCGGCCTCCGTACCCGGCTGCGGCGAACACCGACGGATCCGTCAGCGCGCGGATGGCCCGCCAATCCCTGAAGTAGTCGGGGGCCGCGTCGTGGTCGCTCATGCCGGTGTCACCTGCGTCACCCGAGTTCCGCTGTTCCCCGCGGTAAGGTCAGCACGGTCGCTCAGTGCGTTCAGGTGCGAGCCGAGTGGCGCCCACGGTTCTCGGCGCTGACTGGCGATGTCGATCGCGACCGCTGCATAAACGTGCGCGGCGTCCACGAGGTCCTGCGCCCGAATCGCCTTGCGGGAGGCGTGACTGGCAGCGCGCGGCGCATAGCTGACTGCAGGGATGCCAAGTTCGATGAAGGCATTCGTATCACGCCACATGCTGGAGACCTCCGGGCCCACGACAGCCGGGTCTTGACCGAAGCGAGCACGGTGGTGGCGGCTGATCGTATCGACCAGGCGGTCGACCCCGACGGCTTCGAAGCCCGGGCGATACACGATCAGGTCCACTCGGCCATTGACGCCCGCCGTCCTGAGGACGGCTCGAAGCTCTTCTCGCACGTCGATCGGGTTGGCGGCCGGGGGGAGATAGGTGTCGACATAGAAGCTCGCGACCTGTGGAGCGCTCGTGGGCTCGTACGGATACCCGGAGCGGATCGCGTTGACGCTCGCCTTCGGGACGATCCTGCCCCCGGCCCGGTCCTCGCGGAATCGGGTCTGGTACCCGGACGCCCAGTCCTCGAAGGCTGCGATCACGGCAGCTGCTCGGACGATCGCATTCGGAGCGTCCGCGAGCGCGCCACGATCGGGCAGGTATGGCGTGTAGTAGCGTGGCCCGTCCGAGAAGACCGTGACCTTGAAGATGCTCATGCCAGGCTCGGCCCAGACGATGCCGAAGCCCGTTCCCTCTGCCACGAGGGCGAAGTCGGCGACGACGCCATGGGTGACCATGAATCGGGTGCCAAGATCTTTCGAGAGGTAGTCGGTGCCCTCGAACTCGTCGACAGGCTCGCGCCCGATCTCGCCGGCGACGGCGGTGACAATGATGTCGCCGGGCAGCTCAATGCCTGACTGGTGGATTGCCTTGGCGGCCACGAGGCAGGCCGCGACGGGTCCCTTGTCGTTCACGACGCCGTCGCCAACGATCAGATCGTCCTCCAGCCAGGCGCCCCGGTAGAGTCGATCGAGCGGATCCTTCGCCGACCAGACGGCATCGGGTCGGAGCGTGGTGTCGAGATGGCCGTTGAGGATCAGCCCGTAGCCGCCACCACGACCCTCGATCGCGGCGGACACGCTGAAGCGATCAGCGACCAGAGCGTGCCGACGCGGCGAGAGGCCCTGCTCCGTGAGCCAGTCGAAAACGTACTCGGCCGCCGCTCCCTCTGCCCCCGTCGGACTGTCGATATTGCCGAGCGCCAATGCCAGGTCAATGACCTCTTCGGCCTCGATCCGCGACAAGGCGGGGGACAGATCCACGAGTGGCGCTCTCCTCAGGCCAGGTAGGGCCTGTTTCACGATCTGGAACGGCATTCTGACATCCAGACCATGTGACGCTAGGGGATGTCATGCCGTGGGTCAAGCGCCACCCTCACCAACCGTCGCCCCGAGCTGGCCCAGGATCCGGGCCGTGGCGCCCCAGACTCGGTGGCCAGCGACGGGATACGCTCCGAAGCGGATTGGAATGCCACGGACCGTGGTCTCGACCAGCTCGATCGGCGCGCCGGGCAGGAAGGCGTCGAGTGGCGCCCGAACGATCGCGACGACCTCGGCGGGTGACGGCGCCAGGGCCGGGCGTCGCGCCGCGATGGCGACGATCGGCGTGACGCGGTAACCGGAGACCGGGATCCAGAAGGGTTCGAGCTCGCCGACGACCCGGACGCCGGCGGCATCGGCGTCGAGGGCCACCTCCTCGGCGGCCTCGCGAAGTGCCGCGTAGGCGTCGGAGCCGTCGCTGGGCTCCACCCGGCCTCCGGGCAGCGACATCTCACCCGAGTGATGACCGCCGCGGGCGACGCGCTGGATGAGGATCACCTCGGCGTCGGCATCCTCGGCCGGGTCGCGGTCGGGTGCGATGAGCACGAGCACGGCCGCTGGGATGGAGTCGGTCGAACCGAAGTTCAGGCCGGTGCCTCGACGCTCACCGGTGTCGAGCCTGACCGGCATGAGCGCATCGGGCGGCGGTGGAAACGGCGGCGCAAACGGGCTCGGGGTCCGGGTCAACCGCGCGACCGCCTCGAGGTACCTCACCGGGCCCGCGCCGTGTTGTCGACAGATACCAAAACGACTGGCACGAGGCCGTCGTCCCACCGATAGCCCTGGAACCGCGTCGAATTGTTCACTGCGGCTACCCAGCGGACGGAACGGCGAACTCCACGGGAGGCGCAGGCTCGGAAACGGGCGTCGCGGGTGCGGATCATGTCCGTTGGGTCGCCGAGCGGAACATTTCGACCAGTATCAGGGGTTAGGGACCGTCGGCGGGCGCGGGAGTCGTCGTTACCGTAGCCGGACGGAACATCGCCACGGAGGCGCGGTCGGGGGGTGGGGCGGGGGAGGCCGGCCTCAGTTCGGCCGGCCGCCGCCGTCGCCGCGGTCGGGGTCGGTGTCCGGGAGGTCCAGGGCCGATCGGGGCCGACGGCCGCCCGCCGCGACGGCCTCGGCCTCCTCGCCAGCTCGCCGGCGCGCATCTCGGCGCTCCGAAGCGTCGCCGACGACCGTCGCGTCGTCGGACGAGAAGACCAGCGTCGTGCCGAGCGGATCGGCGTCGACCTTGACCGTCTGACCGGGCTTGAACCGGCCCTCGATGAGCGCCCGCGCCAGGGCGTTCTCGACCAGCCGCTGGATCGTCCGCTTCAGCGGCCGAGCCCCGAACGTCGGGTCGGTGCCCTCGCGGGCGATGAGCGAGCGCGCCGCCGGCGTCAGCTCGAGGCCGAGGTCCTGGGCGGCGAGCCGGCGCTGGAGATCGGCCAGCAGCAGGTCGACGATCGCGGCGAGGTCGGCATCGGTCAGGGCGTGGAAGACGATGACCTCGTCGATCCGGTTGAGGAACTCGGGCCGGAACTGCAGCCGCAGCGCCTCGGTGACCTGGCGCTTCATCGCCTCGTAGGCCTCACGGTCGCCGGGCCGCACGCCCGATGCCGCGATGATCTGCGAGCCGACGTTGCTGGTCATGATGATGACCGTGTTCTTGAAGTCGACCGTTCGGCCCTGCGAGTCGGTCAGGCGGCCGTCGTCGAGGACCTGGAGCAGGACGTTGAAGACGTCGGGGTGGGCCTTCTCGATCTCGTCGAGCAGGATGACCTGGTACGGCCGGCGCCGGACCGCCTCGGTCAGCTGACCGCCCTCCTCGTAGCCGACGTAGCCGGGCGGCGCGCCGACGAGCCGCGACACGGCGAACTTCTCCATGTACTCGCTCATGTCGATGCGGACCATGGCGTGCTCGTCGTCGAACAGGAACTCGGCGAGCGCGCGCGCCAGCTCGGTCTTGCCGACGCCGGTCGGCCCGAGGAACAGGAACGAGCCGATCGGGCGGCGCGGGTCCTTCAACCCGGCGCGTGCGCGGCGCACGGCGTCGGAGACGGCGGCAATCGCCTCGTCCTGGCCGACGACCCGGTCGTGGAGCCGCTCTTCCATGTGGACGAGCTTCGCCAGATCGCCCTCGAGGAGCTTGGTGACCGGCACGCCGGTCCACTTCGAGACGATGTCGGCGATCTCGTCGGCGGTGACCTCTTCCTTGAGCAGCGCGCCTGGACCCTGGAGCGCGGCGATGGCCGCCTCCTGCTGGGCCAGCCGATCGGTGAGCTCCCGCTGCGTGCCGTACTTCAGCTGCGCCGCGCGCTCGTAGTTGGCCTCGCGCTCGGCCTGCTCGATCTGCGTGACCAAGCCCTCGAGCTCGGTCTTCGTCGCCCGGATGGCCTGGATCGCGCCCTTCTCGGCCTCCCAGCGCTGCTTCATCGCGCCGGCTTCCTCGGCGAGCTCGGCGAGCTCCCTCTCGAGCGCCTCGAGCCGGGCCTTCGAGGCCTCGTCGGTCTCCTTGCGCAGCGCCTCGCGCTCGATCTCCAGCTGGATCCGGCGCCGTTCGAGCTCATCGAGCTCGATGGGCATCGAATCAATCTCCATTCGAAGCCGTGAGGCGGCCTCGTCGACGAGGTCGATCGCCTTGTCCGGCAGGAAGCGCTCGGTGATGTAGCGGTCGGACAGGGTCGCCGCGGCGACCAGCGCGGAATCGGTGATTCGCACGCCGTGGTGGACCTCGTAGCGCTCGCGCAGGCCGCGCAGGATCGAGATCGTTTCCTCGACCGACGGCTGGTCGACGAACACCGGCTGGAAGCGCCGCTCCAGCGCCGCGTCCTTCTCGACGTGCTTGCGGTACTCGTCGAGCGTGGTCGCGCCGATGGTGTGCAGCTCGCCCCGGGCGAGCATCGGCTTCAGGAGGTTGGAGGCGTCCATGGCGCCCTCCGCGGCGCCGGCGCCGACGACGGTGTGGAGCTCGTCGATGAACAGGATGATCTGGCCGGCCGAGTCCTTGATCTCCTTGAGGACGGCCTTCAGCCGCTCCTCGAACTCGCCCCGGAACTTCGCACCCGCGATCAGGGCGCCGAGGTCGAGCGCCACGACGCGCTTGTCCTTCAACGTCTCGGGCACGTCGCCCCGGACGATCCGCTGGGCGAGGCCCTCCGCGATCGCCGTCTTGCCGACGCCGGGCTCGCCGATCAGGACCGGGTTGTTCTTGGTCCGCCGCGACAGGACCTGCATGACCCGGCGAATCTCGTCGTCGCGGCCGATGACCGGGTCCAGCTTGCCGGCCCGCGCGTCGGCCGTCAGGTCGCGGCCGTACTTCTCGAGCGCCTGGTAGGTGCCCTCGGGATTCGGCGAGGTGACCCGCTGGCCGCCGCGGACCGACGACAGGGCGCCGAGGATCTGCTCCTTGCCCGCGCCGTGGCTCTCGAGGAGCTTCTGGCCCTCGCCGCCGACCTCGGAGGCGCCGATCAGGAGGTGCTCGGTCGAGACGTAGTCGTCACCGAGACGCCGGGCCTCCTCCTGGGCTCGCTCGACGACGCGCTTGGCCCGCGGATCGAGCGTCAGCGAGCCACCCTGGATCCGGGCGCGCTTTGCCAGGATGGCCGCCAGCTCGGCCCGGAAGGCGGGCAGATCCACGCCGAGACGGCGGAGCGTCTCGGCCGGCACGCCGTCGTCAGGCTCGACGAGCGCCGAGAGGATGTGCTCGGCATCGAGCACCGGGCTCTGGAGCCGCTCGGCGAGCCCCTGGGCGGCGACGATGGCCTCTTGGGCCTTCTCGGTGAATCGGTCGAGTTGCATGGGTTCGATGAGCCTCGATAGGTCAGCTGCGGGGATCTGGTTGGTCGACGAGATCGAGGAACCGCTTCGCGGCCTTCTTGGCCTCGTCGGACAGGTCGGTCGGGAGGACGACGCGGACGCGGACGTACAGGTCGCCCGTGCCCTCGCCCTTGAAGCGCGGCATGCCCTGGCCCTTCAGCCGGATGGTCCGCCCGCTCTGGGTTGCGGGTGGCAGCGTCAGGAGCACCCGACCCTTCAGGGTGGGCACCGGAACCTCGCCGCCGAGGAGGGCCTCGCGCAGCGTCACCGGGACCTCGCGCTCGAGATCGGCGCCGCGGCGCGTGAAGACGGGATGGGGCTTGACCCGGACGACGACGACCAGGTCGCGACCCTCGGGGCCCTTGCCGGTCAGCCGGATCCGGCTGCCCGTGTCGACGCCGCGCGGGATCGTGACCTCGCGTCGCCGGCCATCGATGTCGACGATCCGGCTCGTGCCGTGGAAGGCCTCCTCGAGGCTGACTTCCGCAGTGACATCGATCGGCGCCAAGCGAGGCTGCCCGGCCCCCGTGCCTCGGCCGCCGACTCGCTCCTGGCCGGTCGCGCCGCCCGCGGCGCCGTAGCCCATCCGCGACAGGAACTCGTCGAGCCCGGGCCCAGCGCGAAACGTCTCCGGCTCTCCGGCGGCCGCGGACTCGTCCCCGAACATCATTCGAAAGAAGTCCGAGAACGCCCCCGGGTCACCCGAGGTCCGGAACTCGTAGCGGATGCCGCCGGGGCCGGTGCCGGACCCGCCACGGCCGCCGGCCGGGCCGCCGCCGAAGGTCGACCAACCCGCGAACGGGCCGCCGGGCCCGAACGGGTTGGCCCCGCCGCCGCCGGCCCCCGCGCCCGCGCGCGCGTAGGCCTCCCAGTCCTTCCCGAACTGGTCGTACTTGGCCCGCTTCGCAGGGTCGGACAGGACCGCGTGGGCCTCGTTGACCTCCTTGAAGCGCTGCTCGGCGGCCTTGTCGCCCGCGTGCCGGTCCGGGTGGGACTCCCGGGCCAGCTTGCGGTAGGCCTTCTTGATCTCGGCCTGGCTCGCAGTCCGCGGAACGCCCAGGATCTTGTAATAGTCCTGGAACTCCATCGGCGGCGTCCTCGGGCTCAGCGCCCCCGGACCACCACGGCCGGCTGCTCCGGCGGGTAGCTGGGCTTCGGCATGCGGCCCTCGCCCTCACCCTCGCCGGACTCGCCGCGGCGCGCCGGGGTCTTGGGGGTGGCCGGCAGCGGCTTGGGCCGCCGCCGCAGGGCCGCCTCGAGGACCTGGTCCATCGAATCGACGAGGACGATCTTGATCTGCTTCCGGATCTCCTCCGGGATGTCGCGCAGATCCTTCTCGTTCTTCTTGGGGATGACGACCATCCGGGCACCCGCGAGGTGCGCCGCGAGGATCTTCGACTTCAGGCCGCCGATCGGCAGGACCCGGCCACGGAGCGTGATCTCGCCGGTCATCGCGAGGTCCTTGCGGACGGGGATCCCGGTGAACGCGCTGACCATCGCGGTGGCCATCGTGATGCCCGCCGACGGGCCATCCTTGGGGATGGCCCCGGCCGGCACGTGGATGTGGAGGGTCTGTTTCTCGAACGTCTCGCGGCTGATGCCGAGCTCGTTGGCATGGGTCCGGATCCACGACAGGCCCGCGCGGGCCGACTCGCGCATCACCTCGCCCAGCTGGCCAGTGAGGATGAAGTCCTCCTTGCCGTCCATCCGGGTGACCTCGATGGCGATGACGTCACCGCCGACCTCGGTCACGACGAGGCCGGTCGCGGAGCCGACCTGGTCCTCCGGCTCCAGCTCGCCGTACTCGAACCGCGGCGGGCCGAGGAACTCCAGGAGCTTCCGGGCGTCGACGACGGTCTTGCGCTTGCGGCCCTCGGCGACCGAGCGGGCGACCTTGCGCATGATGTTGGCGATCTCGCGCTCGAGGTTTCGAACGCCGGCCTCCTTGGTGTAGGCCTGCACGAGCTCGGTCATCGCCTCGTCGGTGATCTCGATGTTCGAAGGCTTCAGGCCGTGGTTCTCCATCTGCTTGGGGATGAGGAACCGGCGCCCGATCTCGGTCTTCTCCTGCTGGGTGTAGCCGGGGACCTGGATGATCTCCATCCGGTCGCGGAGCGCCATCGGGATCGGGTCGATGAGGTTGCCCGTCGCGATGAACAGGACCTTGCTGAGGTCGAACGGCACCTCGAGGTAGTTGTCCTGGAAGGTGTGGTTCTGCTCCGGGTCGAGGACCTCGAGAAGGGCCGACGACGGGTCGCCCCGGAAGTCCATCCCGATCTTGTCGATCTCGTCGAGCATGAAGACCGGGTTGTTCGTGCCGGCGGTCTTGATGTTCTGGATGATCCGGCCCGGCAGCGCGCCGATGTAGGTCCGGCGGTGGCCGCGGATCTCGGCCTCGTCGTGAATCCCGCCGAGGCTCATCCGGACGAACTTCCGGCCCATGGCCCGGGCGATGCTCTTGCCGAGCGAGGTCTTGCCGACGCCGGGCGGGCCGACGAGGGCCAGGATCGGGCTGCGGATCTTCTCGGCCAGGACGCGCACCGCGAGGTACTCGAGGATCCGCTCCTTGACCTTCTCGAGGCCGTAGTGGTCCTCGTCGAGGATCTTCGCGGCCTCCTTGATGTCGTAGCGGTCGTCGGTCGTGACGTTCCACGGCAGGCCGACGAGCCAATCGACGTAGGTCCGGATCACGCCGACCTCGGGCGAGGCCGACGGGATGCGGCTCATCCGATCGATCTCCTTGAGGGCGCGGGTCTTGACCTCGTCGGGCATGCCGGCGGCCTCGACCTTCTCGCGCAACTCGTTGACCTCGGCCTGCTGCGGGTCCTCCTCGCCCAGCTCGCGCTGGATGGCCTTCATCTGTTCGCGCAGGATGTACTCGCGCTGGGTCTTGTCCATCTCCGACTTGACCTCGGACTGGATCCGACCCTTGAGCTCGTGGACCTCGATCTGGTGGGCCAGGAAGGCCGATGCGAGCTTGAGGCGCTCGACGACGTCGACCGTCTCGAGCAGCTCCTGGCGCTGCTCGGTCGACATGTCCGGGCTGTAGGCGGTCATGTCCGCGAGCAACCCGGGCTCCGTGATGTTCCGCGCAGCGACCGCCGCCTCCGGCGGCACCGGGGCGCCGGCCGCGACGTACTGCTCCACCTGGGCCTGGACCGAGCGCATCAGGGCCTGGACTTCGACGTCCCCGGCCGCCGGCTCGGTCAGCTCCTCGACGCGCGCCCGGATGAACGGGTCGCTCTGGGCGAAGCCATGGAGGCGGGCGCGGGCCTGGCCCTGGATGATCGCTCGCACGGTCCCGTCCTGGAGCTGGACGACCTGGGCGATCTTGGCGATCGTCCCGACCCCGTACAGCTGGTCGGGCGAGGTGATGTCCTCCTCGTCCGCCTGGCGCTGGGTGACGAGCGCGATCCGCCCGCCGGCGGCGACCGCCGCGTTCAACGCGGCGACGCTCTTGTCGCGGCCCACCTGGAGCGGGACGATCATCTCGGGGAAGATCACCGTCTCCCGGAGGGCGACGAGCGGCAGCTCGCTGATGGTGATGGTTCGCTCGTCATCCGGGTTGGACGGTCGGCGTGGCATCGGTTCTCCTAGTTCGAATGTCTGGCTGCCGGTCGGCCGGGGCTCAGCCTGCGGCCGACCGGGCGGTGGTCGGGGTTCGACCGGCGGGCGTCTCCGCCTCGCCGTCCCTGCTGGTTCCTTCCGTATAGAGACGCTCGAGGATCCTGGTGCCGAGCCGTTCCTCCAGCTCGAACAGGACCCTGACGCCGGCCAGATTGACGCCCAGGTTCTGCGTCAGGTGCCGGATCCACATGACCCGGCGGACGTCGTTCTCGGAGTAGAGCCGGATGTTCGTCGGCGTTCGCGCCGGGCAGATCAGGCCCTCCTCCTCGTAGATCCGCAGGGTCCGCGGATGGACGCTGACGATGCTCGCCGCCACGCTGATGACGTAGACGGGTCGCTCCGGGTCGCGATCCGGCCGGCGGAAGGTCATTGGTGGGCGCTCGCTCTCGGCTCTCGACTCAACCCTTGAGCTCGGCCGGGCGGTCGCTCGCGTGCTGGCCATTGCCCTCGGTCACCGGCGAGATCTTGATCTGGCGGGGCTTGACCTGCTCCGCCTTCGGGATTCGCAGCCGGAGGACGCCGTTCTCGAAGGTCGCCTCGGCCTTGTCGGGCTCGAGACCGGTCGGCAGCGTCACCGAGCGGCTGAACTGGCCGCGCCGGATCTCCTGGAGCAGATAGCTGCCCTCCTCGGCCTTCCGCTCCTCGGCGGTCTTGCCGGTGATCGTGACGGTGCCGTTCTCGACGGTGATGTCGACGTCGGCGGGCTTCACGCCCGGCAGCGCGGCCTCGATCGTCAGCGAGTCCGCGTCGGTCGTCACGTCGAGCGGCAGCGCCGGTCCGTCAAAGCCGCCCGAGAAGAAGCGGGACGGACGGAAGTCGTCCTCGAAAAGGCGGTCCATCGCCTGGCGGAGAGTCATCATCTCGCCGAAGGGCGAGGGACGGCGCACGATCGTCATGCTCGCACACCTCCTGTTGCTGTTCGTGACCTGGATCTTCGTTCGGCTGGCCTGGCCGGCCGGCACCGTTGCCGGCGAGTCGAATCCTAGAAACTTATCAATGGGATTGTCAAGACTCCGGTACGTAACGATTTCTGAATCGTTGCCTGTCGAGGAGGGCGCCCCGGCAGGCGACTGTGACGAGAAGGTCCCTCGCGTGGGTTCCGCCCGTCACCACCCTGGGGCGACGATCCACGTGCCCAACTCGTAGCTGAGGTCGTCTTCGGATGAGTGGACCGGTCGTCGTCAACAACCCCGGCCCCGAGCGCTCTGGCATCGGGCCGATCGTGGCGATCATCGCGATCGTCATCGTCCTGATCGTGATCTGGCTGCTGTTCTTGGCCGGCGGAACGCCCGCCCCGGGGCCCGGTCCCGGCGCCAGCTGAGCCCTAGCTCGCCTCGTCCTCCATCGGCGTCCCGATCAGCTGCTCGTGCAGCAGCCGTTCGCAGTCCGCCCGACCGATGGCGATGACCTTGTCGCCCTCGGCGAGAACCGTGTCCGGGCGGAGCGGCGTGGCAATGCCGTTCCGCACGACGGCGAACAGCGAGCAGCCGTCGGGAATCGCGAGGTCGGCCGGCGCTCGGCCCACGGCCGGTGAATCGGGCTGCAGGTGGGCCTCGATGATCTCGAGGTCATCGGCCAGCGCCCCCAGGTGGAGCAGCTCGTGGACGGGAATGTCCTGCTCGATCGAGCCCAGGATCATCCGCGTCGGGCTGATGATCTCGTCGACGCCCATGTGACGGAACAGGCTCTCGTTCTTCGGGTTGTTGACCCGAGCGATCGTCCGCGGGACGTCGAAATGGTGATTCGCCATCTGGCAGATGACGAGGTTGTCCTCGTCGTCGCCGGTGACCGCCGCGACGATGTCGGCCCGGCTGCAGCCGGCCTCGCCGAGATACTTGCCCTCGCAGCCGTCATGGGGCACGACGATCGAGCCGAGCTCGTCCGCGATCTGGCTTGCCCGCTCGCGGTCCTTCTCCATGAGGACGACCTCGTGGCCGCTCTCGATGAGCTCCTTGGTCAGGTAGTACCCGACCTTGCCACCCCCGACGACGAGCACGAACATCGGATCAGCCCTCCGCTGGGGACCGGCCGGCCGCACGGCTGAGCGGACTCGCACCGAGCATCGGGGCGCCCTCCTCGTGGACGTGCGGGACCGGTGCGATGACCGAGGGCATGCCGGTTGGCTTGAGGCCCAGGAACCCCAGCAGGGCGTCGGTCAGCATCGTGGTCCGGCAGACGGTCGCGATGCCCAGCTCGGCATACGCGGCGGCCCGGACCGGGTCGTTGATCTTCGCGATCGCCTGCTTCGCGCCGAGGTTCTCCATCGCCACCTGGGTGGCCATGATGTTGCGGTTGTCGCCCTCGGTCAGGGCCACGAACACGTCGGCGTCCTCGGCACCGGCGCGGCGCAGCACGTCCTCGTCGGTGCCGTCGCCCCGGATGGCCTCCCCGGAGAACGAGTCGGACAGCCGGTCGAACGCCCGGGTCGAGGTATCGATGATCGTGACGTTGTGACCGAGGCCGTCGAAGGCCTCGGCGAGGGCCGCCCCCACGCGACCGCATCCGACGATGACGACCTTCATCGCATCTCCTCGGGCATTGGCTCCCGGATCACCCAGACCTCGCAGGGCGCGTGCTTCAGGACGTACGGCACGGTCCGGCCGATCGCGAAGTCGCCGCCGAATCGCTTCCGGTACGGCAGCCCGACGATCAGCAGGTCGGCGTTCCGCTCGGTGGCCTCGTCGACCAGTGCCGCACCCACCTCGCGGGCCTGGAGCAGGACGGGCTCGAGGCGGGTCTTCAGTTGCTCTGCCCTCGCCTCCGCGCGATCCAGGATCTGCTGTGCCGCCTCCGACCGGGCCGCGATGTCGGCGTCGAGCGGAAGCGACCATTCGACCTCGACGACGTGCACGCCCACGAGCTCGCTCCGTACGCTCCTGGCGAGATCGCTTGCGAGGTCCACGAGTCGATCGTCGCAAGGCCCCCCGGCGAGCGCAAGGATCGCGCGACGGAAGGCCGCGGTTTGTGGTTCGGACACCTCGGGTGGGCTGCCTCGGCTACCGGGTCGTGCCGGCGCCAGCGTGCCGGTCATATGCTTCGTCCACGATACCACCGAGCCGCCCTCGACCCTTCGCGCGCCCGTTGGCAGCTACAGGCCGACGGACAGGCGAGCCGACAGGCTGGGGGGCAGCCCCGCCTCGCGCATCGCGTCCTGGACGGCCTCGATGTCGTACTCGACGCGCCACCAGGTGACGCGATCGAGCTCGGGCTCGAAGATCATGAACGACGCGGCCGGATCGCCATCGCGGGGCTGCCCGACGCTGCCGGGGTTCACGAGCGCCCGCCGGCCGCGCAGGCTGAGTTCCGAGCCGTCGCTGGGGCTCACGACGGCGACCCGTCCGTCGTCCTCGACCCAGGCGACCGGGATGTGGGTGTGCCCGTGCAGGCCGATCCGCTCCTCCATCAGGGCCAGGTTTGCGCGCGCGACCGGCAGGGACGTCAGGTACTCCCAGATCGGCTCGCGAGGGCTGCCGTGGACGAGCGTGGAGCCCTCGAGCGTTCGACGTTCGGGCAGCTCGGCCAGCCAGGCCCGGGTCGCCGCCGAGATCGCCGTCATCGTCCATTCGATCGCCCGCCGGGCATCGGGGTTGAACCACTCGATCTCGGCGCCGCCGATCGCCGCGGCGTCGTGATTGCCGCGCACCCCGACCGCCCCGATCGAGCGCAGCCGATCGACGACCGCGTCGGGCTCGGGACCATAGCCGCCCACGTCGCCGAGGTGCCAGACGGCGTCGACGTCGCCCGCAGCGGCGAGCACGGCCTCGAGGGCGGGGAGGTTGGAGTGGATGTCAGAGAGTACGGCGATCCGCATCTGCCGCGGAGGTTAGCAGGGCCGTCGGTCCCCCAGACGCGCGTCGGGAGCGGTGCTCGCAACGGCCCCGGCCATCCTCCGAAGGCCGCGGTCGCCGGAGCGCCGCTCCCGGCGTGTCATGCATCGCAGCCGGCCCGTCGGTCTGGCGCGGATCGGTCGGTTCGCGGCCGGGTCTCCCCGAGCCCCTCGCGAGCCGCGCTCCCCGGGGTTGCCCCGGCGCGGATGCCGGATGTTGCCCCCGCGCGCGAGCCCAGTCAACCGGGTTATCCACGAACTGGCGCTAGCCTCCGCCGATCGTGGATAAGTCCCGGCGGGCGCCGCCCGGGCGGGGATGACCGGGGCGTCAGCTCCCGCGGCTGGCGGTTCGAACCGGCCGGCCGAGGGTCCGGCGGACGACGTCGACGACCTCGTCGACGTAGCGCTCCGCGTCGCCGTGCTCGGCGGCGGTGCGGACGCAGCCCTGGACGTGGTCCTCGAGGACCAGCACGGCGAGCGAGTCGACCGCGGCGCGCAGCGCGCTCGTCTGCTGGAGGATGTCCACGCAGTACTCCTCGCGCTCGATCATCCGGGCGATGCCCCGGACCTGGCCCTCGATCCGGGCCAGGCGGCGGATCAGCTGGGCCTTGTCCTTCGTGTAGCTGTGGCGGAAGTGATCGGCATGGTCGGTCATCGTCCGCCATGATACCCCCGGGGGGTATCGGCGGCAAGGCCCGGTCCGGGGCGGTGGGCGGGAAGACGGGCTACACTCGCCGAGGATGGATCCGTTGGACCACCTGCGAGCGCTTCCGGACGCCATGCCCTGCAGCGTCTGCGGAGAGCGCGTCCCCGGCGACAGGGTCCGCCTGCTCGCATGGCGCGACGAGATCGCCTTCCTGCAGCTCGAATGCCCGGGCTGCCTCAGCACGACGCTCGGCTTCGCGGTCGAAGGGCGGCCGGAGGAAGCCGCGGGCGAGCCCGTTGGTCGGCCGCCGGTCTCGACCGACGACGTCCTCGACATGCACCAGTTTCTCGCCGGGTGGCGAGGCGACCTCGCGAGCCTCCTGCGGACGCGGACCCGGTGACCGACGCGGACCGCGCGGGCTCGGGTCGGGGCGCGGAGCCCGACGAGACCGGCACGCGCGAGGCGACCGGCACGGTCGGCGAGACCGGCACGGCCGAGGGCCCCCGGTTCGCCCACGCCAGCGAGGCCGAGATGGCCCGGATCCTCGACTTCTACGACGTCCGGTGGGACTACGAGCCGATGACCTTCCCGATCCTGTGGAACCTCGACGGCGACGTGGTCGAGAGCTTCGCGCCGGATTTCTACCTTCCAGAGCTCGACATGTTCCTGGAGATGACGACCCTCAAGCAGCGCCTCGTGCGCAAGAAGAACCGTAAGCTCCGTCGGCTCCGAGACCTGTACCCCGACATCCGCATCAAGCTCTTCTATGCCCGCGACTTCCGGGCCATGATGCTGAAGTACGGTCGGCTGGGGCTCGTCGAATCGCTGTCCGGCACCCCGGGCCAGGTGGTCCCGGAGCGACCGGTGGCCGAGCCGGTCGCGAGCGCCAACGACATGACCGCCGAGGCGGCCGTCGGTGGTTCGGCGAGCGGGGATGCGCGGCCGCGAAGACGGCGCGGCCGGCGGGCTGACGTGACGGAGACCGAGGTGCGAGGGTGAACCAGGTGACGAGCGCGGATCTCGCGAGCGACGTCGGCGAGATCCTGCTGACGGAAGCCCAGATCCAGTCGCGGGTGGCCGAGCTGGGGGCCCAGATCAGCGCCGACATGGCCGGTCGAACCCTGACCCTGGTCAGCGTCCTGAAGGGCTCGCTGCCGTTCATGGCCGATCTGATGCGGGCGATCAGCCTGCCGCTCCGGATCGACCTCATGGAGGTCTCGTCGTATGGCGGCGCGACGACCGAATCGTCGGGCCTCGTCCGGATCCTGAAGGACCTCTCGTCGAGCATCGAGGGCGAGGACGTCCTGATCGTCGAGGACATCATCGACACGGGGCTGACGCTCAACTACCTGGTTCGGTACCTGCGCGGCAAGAAGCCCGCCTCGCTCCGGATCTGCACCCTGCTCGACAAGCCGGCTCGGCGGCTCGTCGAGATCGACGTCGACTACACGGGCTTCACGATCCCCGACCAGTTCGTCGTCGGCTACGGCCTCGACTACGGCGAGATCTACCGCAATCTGCGGTTCGTCGGCGTGCTCAAGCCCGAGGTCTACGGCGCGGGGTGAGCCGGCGATGACGATGCACCGTCGGCCGATCGGCCGGTCCCGCCTCCTGGCCGCGATCGGCGCGATCGTGACCCTCGTCGGCTCGTTCCTGCCGTGGTGGACCGTCGGCGGCCGTGAGGGGCTGCCCGTCCTGAGCGGCAATGGGCTCGAAGCCGCCGGGATCATCGTCTTCGGCGTTGCGATCGCGACGCTCGCCCTGGTGACCCTGCCGTACGCCTCCGAGCGTCCGGTCTCACTCGATCGCTGGCTGAGCTACGCGGCCCTCGCGGGGCTTGGCACGGTGGCGTTCGCGTATCGGCTCTTCGACCTGGCGATGATGGGCGTCTTTCGGTTCGCCGAGCCGGCCGACGTCATCGTGCGGATCCCCGGCCTGTGGCTGGCGGGGATCGGCCTGTCCATCCTGGCCCGGGCCGCCTACGACATGCTCGGCGAGCCGCGGCTGCGCTGATGTCCGGCCGCCGCCTGGCGGCGCTCGCCGTCACCGTCCTCGTCGCCGGCCCGCTGCTGCTCGCCTACGCGGCGCTGCCCCGGTCACCGGAGGACCGCGCCGCCGAGGCCGATGCGCTGGTGGCCGGCATCCGGGCCAGCGTCGCGACCTCCGACAGCAGCCTCCTGGCCACCCGGGCCGTCGCCGACTTCGGGGTCGAGGAGGGCGTCCGCCTCGTCCTCGTCAGGATCGTGGACCAGTTGACGGTGGAGGTCCGCGTCGAATCCCCGATCGATGTCTGGTTCGAGCCACCCGTCGTCGCCTGCCTGGTGGGCCCTGACGCGGCTCCCGACGCCGCCGGCCTCGAGGATCGTTGCTGGGGCGAGGGCAGCCTCGGCCAGGTGATCGCGGCGGGACTGGTTCGCGACGAAGATGGCCATCTCGGCCTCGTCGCCGGCACCCCCGTGACGGTGAGTGCGACCTTCCAGCGGGGCGACGTCAGGTGTGACTACCCGCCCGGTGCGTGGTACCTCGAGCTGCGCGTCGACCCCATCGTCGACGGGCAGCCGGCCGGACCGCGGTATGCCCAAGCGCCGACCTTCGAGGTCCCGTTCGTGCCCGATCAGCCGCTGCAGCTGGTCATGGAGCGCCGCTACTGCGGCCTGGCGAGCAAGGTCTATCGCGAGCAGGGTGAGCCAGTCGTCGCCAGCGACTGACGGTGCCGGCGCGATGAACGTCAGGTGGCCTTCGTGAACCTCGCGAGGAACCGCTGGCAGCGCTCATCCTCGGGGTTCTCGATCACCTGCTCGGGCGGTCCCACTTCGACGAAGACTCCCTCCTCGATGAAGTAGACCCGATCTGCCGCCTCGCGCGCGAAGGCCATCTCGTGGGTCACGACGATCATCGTCGCACCCTCGTGAGCAAGCTCCTCCATGACCGTGAGCACCTCGCCGACGAGGGTCGGGTCGAGGGCCGAGGTCGGCTCGTCGAACAGCAGGACTTTCGGTTCCATCGTGAGCGCCCGAGCGATCGCGACGCGTTGTTTCTGGCCGCCCGACAGTCGCGCCGGGAACTCGTCGCGCTTGTCGCGCAGGCCGACCTTGTCGAGGAACTTCTCGGCCGTCGCGACGGCAACGTCGCGCGGCACACCCTTCACCTTGACGGGACCCTCGATCAGGTTGTCGAGGACGTTCATGTGCGGGAACAGGTTGAACTCCTGGAACACCATCTGGGCCCGCATCCGGAGTTGCCGGATTTCCTCGCGATGTCGGCGACTCCGGCTCTGCAGCGGGGCCGCCTCGACGCGGATGCCGTCGATCTCCACGAGCCCCGCCGTGGGTTCCTCCAGGAAGTTGGCACAGCGCAGGAGCGTGCTCTTGCCGGAGCCGGATCGCCCGATGATGCAGATCGTCTCGCTCGGGTAGACCTCGAGCGTGCAACCGCGCAGGACGTGGTTCGAGCCGAAGTACTTCTGGACCCCGAGCAGCCGCACGACCGGCTCGGCCCCGGACGGGGTGAGCTTGCCGGGCTTGGCATAGGGGTCCTGGAGGTGCTCGATAGCGGACGCCACGGCGGTCATCACAGCCTCCGATCGCTCTCGGCCATGCGCCGCTCCAGCCGCTCCTGGAAGAGCGAGAAGATGATCGTCAGGAACCAGTACACGACGGCGGCAAAGATGAGCGTCTCGAAGCTTCGGAACTGGGCCGACCCGACGGTTCTCGCCCGCCAGAAGAGCTCCTGCAGGGCAACGAACGACACGAGGGCACTGTCCTTGATCATCGCGATGAATTCGTTGCCGATGGCCGGGATCACGATCCGGATCGCCTGCGGCAGGATGATCCGCCGCATCCGCTGCCAGTCCGTCATCCCGAGCGCGGATGCCGCTTCCAGCTGGCCCCGCGGGATCGCCTGGATCCCGGCCCGGAAGATCTCGGTCATGTAGGCGCCGTAGTTGAAGCTGAGCGCGAAGACGCCCGCCACGAGGGCCGGCAACACGACGCCGAACTGTGGCAGCGCCGCGTAGACGAAGAAGATCTGGACGATCAGGGGCGTGCCACGGACGAGCGAAACATAGAGCGTGGCGGTGGCGTAGATGGGCGCGATCGTCGAGATCCTGCCGAGTGCCCCGATCAGCGCGAAGACCGTGGCGAAGAAGATCGACGCGACCGAGACGAAGATCGTGAGCGGGATGCCGCCCAGGAAGAACGGCGCGTACTCCGCGAGGAAGTCGGGGTGGACCCGCCCGCTGCTGGCGATGAGCAGCGCGAGCCCGCCGACGAGGACGACCCACGTCACGATGAACAGCAGCGCGAACCGCAGCCCCGCGCGTCGACGCGAACGAGCGATCTCGTCCACGATCGGCGCGATCGCGAGTTGGTCGATCCCTGGGTGCCGGGCGACGGCCTTGGCCAATGGGACGTCCTCGACGGCTATCGGGGAGCCGCTGGGGGCGGGCGGTGCCCGCCCCCAGCGGCCGTTCAACGTGGGCCTAGAGGCTTGGGTCCTTCGTGATGTCCTCGCCGTACCACTTGATGGACAGCTGGCTGAGGGTGCCGTCGGCGTGCATCTTGGTGATCTCGTCGGACAA
This sequence comes from Chloroflexota bacterium, assembly GCA_012026785.1. GTDB lineage: Bacteria > Chloroflexota > Limnocylindria > Limnocylindrales > CSP1-4 > UBA5189. Next base: position 21,154 of record VEOW01000030.1, read on the forward strand.
GAACGCAAGGAGGTCACTGGGGTCCGGGCCGCTCTTGTCGGCGGCGACCGCGAGTGGCTCGCTGTAGACGGGATCGCCGACCTTGACGAGCGGCAGGCCGTCGGCGATGGCCTCGTCGATCGTCGGTTCGGCGCTCACCCAACCCGCGAAGTCAAAACGCCCCGACTGCCACGCCAGGGCGCAATCCCGGTCGGTCGGCAGGGTCACGGCGGTCACGCCCGCCGGCGGCGGCGCCGGCTTGCCGCCGGGCCCGAAGTCGAGGTTCCCCTGCAGCCAGTGGAAGTAGGTCGTGCCCTCACCGGCGCAGATCGTCTGGCCGGCCATCCCCTCGAGCGTCGTGATGCCGGATTCCGTGCTGGCCGCCATCTGCGCCGGGGTGAAGTAGTACGGCACGGTGAAGTCCACGACCTCGAGCCGCTCCGGCGTGATCGTCATCGAGCCGACGCTGATGTCCCAGCGCCCGCCCCAGCCGCCGGCGGTGATTGCCTCCCACGGCGGGGTCGCCCACTCGATATCGACGCCCAGTCGATTCGCGAGCTCCGTGGCGACATCGATGTCGAATCCCTCGTACGAACCGTCGGGCTTCTGCTCTGATTGTGGTGGGTAGGCCGGGTCGGTCGAGATCACGATCTTGCCGGCGGTCATGACCTTGTCGAGCAGGCCCCCCGTGATCGGCGTTGCCGGCGCCTCGCTCATCGGCGCCTCACTCGGCGCCTCGCTCATCGGCGGCTCGGTCGGTCCGGTCGTCGGTGCCGTCGTGGCGCCGGGGCCGGTACACGCGGCCAACAGGGCGGCGACGGCGGTCAGCGTCGCGGCCATTTGGAACGGTCGATTCATGAAGCTCTCCTCCTGGCTCCTCGTGAATCGCAGTTGGAAGCGGCAGTCTGGCACGAAATCCAGCCGCTTGCGAGCCTGCTGCCGGTTCGCTGCGTTGGCGGACGCTTCGGGTCGGGCGATTATGCTCCCTGCGCATGACCGTCATCGAGGGCTCTCGAAGCCCCACCCAACCGCCCATCGAGCGCGCCTTCACCCTGCCGTCGCGGCTGTACATCGAGCCCGCGGTCCTCGAGACCGAGAGGGACCGGGTCTTCGGGCGGACGTGGCAACTCGTGGCGCGAGTCGCCGACCTCGCGCGGCCCGGCGACTTCGTGCCGGTCGAGCTCGTCGGCGAGCCGATCGTCGTCGTTCGCGGTCTCGGCGGCGAGCTGCGGGCCTTCTACAACGTCTGCCGGCATCGCGCCGGCCAGGTCGCCCTCAGCCGCGGCAATCGCAAGAGCCTCCAGTGCCGCTATCACGGCTGGACCTATGGCCTCGACGGTCAACTCCGGGCCGCACCGGAGATGGACGCGACCGAGGGGTTCGACAAGGCCGACTTCGGGCTGGCGCCCGTTCGGGTCGAAGCGTGGGGGCCGTTCGTGTTCGTCTGCCTCGCCCCAGACGCCCCCTCGCTCGAGGCGATGATGGGGACGATCCCGGCCGAGGTTGCCGAGGCCGGCTTCGACGTCGGGGCCATGACCTTGGTCGAGCGGCGGGACTACGTCGTCGAGTGCAACTGGAAGGTCTACGTAGACAACTACCTCGAGGGCTACCACATCCCGATCGCCCACCCGGCCCTGTTCCGCGAGCTCGACTACGACGCCTACCGGGTCGACACCTTCCGCTACCACTCTCGCTCGCACGCCCCGATCCGGGAGCTGCGCGAGGGCGAGGAGCTGGGGCGCGATCGGCGCTACGTCCGCTCGTCAGACGGCGAAGAGGACGCCCTCTATTACTGGCTGTTCCCGAACATCATGTTCAACATCTACCCCGACAACATGAGCATGAACCTGGTGCTCCCGCTGTCGGCCGAGCGGACACTCACGGTCTTCGAGTGGTACTTCGCCCAGCCCGGCACCGGCCCCGGCTGGGAGTCGATGCAGCAGACGGTCGCCTTCAGCGACCAGATCCAGCACGAGGACATCGAGATCTGCGAGCAGGTCCAGCGCGGCCTGCGCTCACGCTCCTACGACCGCGGCCGCTTCAGCGCGTCCCGCGAGAACGGCGTCCACCACTTCCAGTCGCTGGTGCTCGAGTTCCTCGGGGGGTCGTAGGCCGCACCGCGGACGACTCGGGCCGGGCTCCGTGCCGGGGCCATCTTCCCTCGAATGCTCGTCTGGGGGGCACGGCAACCGCTGTAGATCGTGGTTTGGCGCTGCCATCCCCCAACTGCCCGCCTGGCGAGCAGGTGAGGCAAAGCGGGCGCCGCGCTGCTCGTGGTACGGGCAATCAAATGGAAACGGCCCGACCAGGGCCAACAGGGGTTGCGTGCCGGCAGGGCCGCCGCGCTCAGGCGACCCCGAGGTAGACCTTCTGGACCATCGCGTTCTCGCGCAGGCTCGCGGCGCTGTCGGCGAGGACGATCTGGCCGGTTTCGATGACATAGCCGCGATCGGCGACCTGGAGCGCCATCCGGGCGTTCTGCTCGACGAGCAGGATTGTGGTGCCCTCCTGGTGGAGCCGCTCGATGGTGTCGAAGATGCCCTCGACGAGCACCGGGGCAAGGCCCATCGACGGCTCGGCGAGGAGCAGCACCCGCGGGTCCGCCATCAGCGCTCGCCCGATCGCCAGCATCTGCTGCTCGCCGCCGCTGAGGGTTCCGGCGTCTTGGTGTCGCCGCTCCTTGAGACGGGGGAACATCTGGTAGGCGCGCTCGACGCCGGCCCGCACGGCCTTCTGATCGGCGACCGTGTAGCCGCCCATCTGGAGGTTCTCCTCGACCGTCAGGCGGGCAAAGACCCGGCGCCCCTCCG
>VEOW01000107.1 GCA_012026785.1 Chloroflexota bacterium
ACGGGGTGCCGCTCATTTTCAACTCGCTCACCGGCAACTCCAACCCCTTCGACCCGTCCCACCAGGTGACGCCGGGGGGGAGCTTCGATGCCACCATGGTCATGATGGGCTACGCGAAGATGTTCGCCCTGGGCGATCGCTCGGCCATGGCCGCGATCATCCTGCCCATGGGACGGATCTCGGGTGACGTCACAGCAGCCGGACGGACGGCCGGCCAGTCGGCGAGCGGCTTCGGCGATCCCATGCTCGAGTTCGCCGTGAACGTCATCGGCCCCAAGGCGCAGCGCAACATTCCCGACGTGCTTCGCTACGAGCCGGGATTCTCCATGGACATCCTCGCCGACCTGGCACTTCCGATCGGCGAGTACGACAGCAGCCAGAGCCTGAACATCGGCCAGAACCGCTGGTACGGGCGCATCGGCACGCCCATCGTCTGGCAGCTCGGGGACTGGGTGCCGGGCCGGCGCACCACACTCGAGTTCCTGCCCGCCGTGTGGCTCTTCGGGGACAACACCGACTTCATGGGGCAGCGGATGAAGACCGATCCGATGTTCCAGCTCGACGCGCACCTCACGCGTGATTTCACCGAGCACTTCTGGGGAGCGCTCGATGCCTCCTGGTACAGCGGCGGCCAGGCGAGCATCAATGGCGTCGCGGGCAAGAAGCTCAACAATGTCGGCGTCGGGCTCACGCTCGGCTACACGATCAACAGCAACCTGAACCTCACCGTCGGCTACAAGTCGACCATCAACGACAGCGCGCCCGGGGACCTGCGCATGGACGGTTTCATGATCTCGCTCGTGTACGGGTGGCACCCACTCATCGAGGGGATGAAGCGGCTCAAGAACGAGTAGCATGGCGGCTGTTTCCACCCATTGACCGAGAAGGCGAAGTGTCCACCGCCCGGAACGTGCGCCTCGCCGAATTGGCATGAACGGACCGAACGAGAAGGCCAAGCCGGGCATTCACGTCCTGGCCAAGCCCATCGGCTCGATCTGCGACATCGCCTGCGACTACTGCTTCTATCTTGAGAAGCGTGAGCTTTTCCCCGGCGAGCGGCAGTTCCGCATGTCCGACGAGGTGCTCGCGAAGTACGTCGAGCAGTACGTCGAGGCGCAGCCCACGCCGGTGGTCGAGTTCGTCTGGCACGGAGGCGAGCCGACGCTCCTCGGCGTCGACTTCTACCGCCGCGTCGTGGAGGCCCAGAAGCCGTTCCGCGGCAGGAAGGAAATCCGCAACACGCTACAGACGAACGCCCTGAGCCTCGACGACGAGTGGTGCGCGTTCTTCAAGGAGCACGACTTCTTCATCGGCGTGAGCCTCGACGGGCCGAAGGACGTCCACGACCGCTACCGCAAGGATCGCCACGGAAAAGGCACCTTCGACCGCGTGATGGCGGGCGTGAAGCTGCTGCAGAAGCACGGTGTCGAATTCAATGCCCTAGCGTGTGTCGGACGCGACACCGCCTACAAGCCGCTGGACGTCTACCGCTTCTTCAGGGAGGCCGGGATCCGGTACATCCAGTTCACGCCGATCATCGAGCGTGAGCCGGATGCGGAAACGAAGGCGATCAAGCTGTGGCTCGCGCGGCCCGCGGTGCTCGATCGGCCGGAGCCGAACACGAAGGTCACGCCGTGGACGGTGGAGCCGGAGGCCTACGGCGACTTCCTCATCGCCATCTACGAGGAGTGGGTGCGCAAGGACGTCGGCACCACGTTCGTCATGAACTTCGAGTGGGCCCTCAACGCCTGGATCGGCGCGGGCTCTCCCATCTGCATCTTTTCGAAGACCTGCGGGCGAGCCGTCGCCATCGAGCACGACGGCAGCGTCTATGCCTGCGAT
>VEOW01000119.1 GCA_012026785.1 Chloroflexota bacterium
CCCCTGGCCGAAGCCGCCCCCCTGGCCGAAGTTCCCGAAGCTCACGTCGTCATCTCCCCTTGCTGGCCGCTCCCGGCCGGCGGGCCGGGGTCGCGGAACGCGATTCTGCCTGTTCTGCCGCCCGTGCCAAGACCCAAACCAGGTCGGCCAGGCGATTGAGATAGGGAACCAGGTGCTCGCCGGGCACGAGGCCCTGGGCCCGGAGGGCCACCGCGCGTCGCTCCGCCCGGCGCAGGATCGTCCGTGCCAGCTCCAGGGCGGCGCTCGTCAGCGTCTCGCCGGGAACGACGAACTCCTTCGGCATCGCGACGTTGCGCTCGGCCTCGAGGAGGTCGCGTTCGACGTCGCGGACCATCTGCTCGGACACGCGCGTGCGGCCGTCCTCGAGGCGATCCCAGGCGTCGGGGTTCGTGGCCAGCTCTGCGCCGACGACGAACAGCTCGCGCTGGTAGCGCAGGATGAGGTCCGACAGGCCACCGAGGCTCGCGCCGAGGGTCCCGATGCGGCGCTTCACGCCGAGGTTCGCGCGCGCCAGCCCGAGGGCCGCGATCGCCTCGTCGATCGTGCCGTAGGCCTCGACGCGCCCGTCGTCCTTTGAGATCCGCTCACCGCCGTACAGCAGGCCGGTCGTGCCGTCATCGCCGCGGGTGGTCGCGACGGCCGAGTCGATCGGGCTTCGGGCGCTCATGTCGGTGGAGTCGTGTTGCGGTGGGCCTGGGCCGCTACCACATCAAGCCGGCGTCACGCGGATCCCAGCGCTCGGCGAGGATCGTGACCTTGACCGGGTGATCGACGACGGACTCGGCCGCCTCCTTGACCTGCTGGATCATCGAGCCGGCATAGGGGCAGAACGGCGTGGTCAGGATCATCTTGACCTCGCTCTCGTCCTTGCCCAGCAGGACCTGCTTGATGAGCGCCAGCTCGACGACGTTCATCCCGATCTCGGGATCGACCACCGAGCGCAGGGCATCGAGGATCGCGAGCTCGGTCGCGCGGCGCTCCGCGTCGAAGAGTGGGCTGGCGCCGGCAGCGTTCGGCGTGGCAGTGCCGCCTGGCGCGGCGGTTTCGGGGTTCACGGTGTCGGTCATCGGACATGAGGGTACACCAGACGGCGCCGATACCCACGCGCGGAGGTCGGGATTACGCGCTCCCAGCTGGACTCCTCGGCGCCCGCGGACGCAGCCCCAACCTCGACGACATCTCAAATCATTTGAACGCTTTCCGTGTTTTCAGCGCCGCAAGCGCGCCTGGCCGCCGTTCCGGCTGCCCCAACCTCGATCGGCAGCCCGGCTCCGAGCTCGAGGCTGAGGCTCCGATCCAACCCCAACAGCCGTCCACCCTGCCTCTGGGATCGATGTTGGTCAAATGAGTTGGTAATTCGGCCAGATGCGCCCGGGGAGAGCGGGATGCGCCCGGGGGAGGAGGAGGCGTCCACCGAGGCGCAGGACGGACGATCGCCGCGGCGTGTCGGGGACGGCGTGTCGAGCGGCGTCAGGCGGAGGCGGGCTTGATCACCACTCCCCGGATCCGATAGGGCTCGGGCAGGTCGGCGGCCTCGGCCTCCGAGTAGCCCGGTCCGGCGAGCGAGCCGTCCGCCTCGAAGAACTCGGAGTAGCGGTCGCGGTTGCGGGCGGCATAGGCGTAGGCCGCGGCGATCCCCATTCGACGGAGCTCGGGGTGATCCTTGAGCATCCGGGGCAGCGTGTAGCCGCTGCGACGCAGCTCGAGGATGTTTCGAACGGTCAGCCGGGTGCCGTAGCAGAACGGCTCGCCGTTCATCACGAGCGGATCGCTGACGACCCACTTGATGGTCATGCTGCCTCAGGCCCCGCGGTAGATGAACGCCAGCAACGGGTTGCGCTTGCGGGCGTCACCGGCGATCCGGCGATGCCAGCGGAAGACCCGGATGCCCTCGTCGATGGCCGGGTCGACGACCGGCGCGACCGCCGAGGGCAGGACCGCCTGGGCCGACCGGCGCAGGCCCTCGCAGAGGGTCACAACATCGTCCATCGGGATGGCGCGCTTGCGGTAGCGGACCGCAACCATCTCGGCGAAGTTGGCCATCACGCCCGGATCCTCGGCCGCGACGGCGATCGCGAGCCGATCGATGAACGCCGAGAGGTCGGCCAGGAGGCCACGCAGCGCGAGCTCGTCGTGCCGCTCCCCCATCGTGGAGTCCAGCTCGAGCGCGATCTCCAGCGCCCGGGCGGCGATCCGGCTGCGCGACGCGGTCAGGATCGCCCCGGCATCGGGCCGGCCGGCCGACAGGTCGCGCGGGGGCAGTCCCAGGCTCGGGTGGCTCACGTTCGAAGTCTAGCGTGCGGCCGATGCCCTCGCCGCCACGGGACCCGCCGCCTCGGGACCCCTGCCGCTACGATGCAGCTCGATGCGTGCCACCGCTCCGGACCGCGCCGGCCTCGCGGAGATTCGCGGGCCGCTGGCCCGGGCGCTCCTGATCGGCCTCGTCGGGGCGGCCATCCTCGTGGTCGTCGGTGGCGTTCTCGCCTCGACCGCGGGATTGCTGTTCGTGGCTGGCGCGACCGGCGGCGGGATCGGGCTGGCCCTGGCCGGGGCAGCCGTGCCAACCCCGACAGGGGCGTCGGAACGGCCGCCGCTCGAGCGGTCGGCTGCCACTCGGCTGGCGATGGTCCTCGCCTGCCTCGCGGTCCTGGTCGGGGCATTCGGGACGTGGCTCGTCGCCATCGCGGAGGGCGGCGCGCTTGGGCCGATCGACTACCTGTGGCAAACGTTCGGACCGCTGGTGCCCGCAGAGCTGCTCGTGGCAGCGCTCGGGGCGGCCTGGGGCGCGCGCGCCGGCCCGGTGGTCGGGCGATGACCGTCCACCCGATCCCCGAGCTGTCGAACCCTCCGGGGATCGAGTTCCGGCGACCCGTCGAGGACGACTATCCGGCGATCGTGGCGGTCATCGACGACTGGTGGGGCGGTCGTCGGATGCAGGGCCTGCTGCCACGACTGTGGCTCCAGCACTTCCGGGGCACGTCCTGGGTCGTCGAGACCGAGGCGGGCCATCTCGCCGGCTTCCTGATCGGCTTCCACTCGCCGGACCAGCCTGACACCGCGTATTGCCACATGATCGCCACGAACCCCAACCTGCGCGGTCGCGGCGTCGGTCGCGCGCTCTACGAGCGGTTCTTTGCCGACGCGCGCGCGGCCGGGCTGAGCCGGGGCGTCGCCATAACCTGGCCCGGCAACCGGGTGTCGGTCGCGTTCCATCGAGCGATGGGCTTCGAGCTGGAGGAAGGTCCGGACACGCGCAACCTGTACGGCGTGCCCGCCCACGAGCGCTACGACTTCGACCGCGAAGAGCGGGCCGTGCTGGTCCGGCACCTCTGATGCGCGGCCGGGCGACGAGCGGTCGCCTCATCACCGTGATCGCCCTCGCGAGCCTGGTCCCGGCCGGCTGCGCGACCGTTGGCCCGGCGTCGCTCGACGTCGGGGAGTGCCTCGAGCGACCGGCCGTCGTCGGCGACATCCCCGAGCTGCGGCCGAAATCGTGCGACGAGCCCCATGGCGCGGAGGTGTTCTTCGTCGGCGAGCTGCCGGCGGCCAGCGGCTACCCCGACCCCGACGAGATCGCGGCGTTCGTGACCGAGGCCTGCATTCCGGCCTACGAGGCCTACACGGGTGTCGACCTGATGAGCCAGGACGACATGGACATCGGCTGGCTGCCCCCGACGGAGGAGGATTGGACGGCCGGAACCCGCCGGATCGTCTGCTATGCGACGCCGTACGAGGAAGGTCGACAGACGACGGGCTCCATTCGACGCCATTGACCGACGCCGGCGGTGGGCCGACGATTCAGTCGCGCGTCTCGCCGACGAACGGCATCCCATGCCGGGTCAATGCCTCGACGCTCATCTTCAGCACGGCCGTCTTGGCCGCCGCGACCTCGCGAACGTAGGCTGCCTCCTCGGCCTCCGTCATCGCTCGCCCGCGCACGGCATCGCGGGGCCGGCCGACCTGGAGCCAGGCCAGGTGGTAGCGGTCCATCGAACCCCAGGCCGCGGCCAGCAGGTCGTCGCTCAGCTGGAGCCAGACTTTCAGCGCGCCCATGCCGGGGCTGGCCTGGAGGCGCGCGCCCTCCTCGATCAGCTGCCGGGTTCGGGCGACCAGCTCGCTCCGCTTCACCCGGCGCCGCCCCGGATGAACGCTTCGCGGTCTTCGCGGGCACGGCGGGTCCAGGGCCCCGGGCGCCCCGACCCGATCGGCCGACCCTCGAACGAGGTGACCGGCAGGATCCCGGCGACGCTCGAGCAGACGAACGCCTCGTCGGCCTCGGCCAGGTCCCGGGTCGTGAGGAAGCCTTCGTGGGGCTGGAGGCCGACCCTGGCCGCCCAGGCCAGGATCCACGAGCGGGTCGTACCCGGCAGGATCGCGCAGCCCAGGGCCGGCGTCGCCAGGCGAGCGCCGCTGACGAGGACGACGTTCGCGCTCGTCGCCTCCGAGAGGTGGCCGTCGACCGTCAGGAACAGCGCGTCGTCAGCGCCGGCCCGCGTCGCCTCGAGGCGGGCGTAGACATAGTCGGCGCGGCTCGTGGTCTTGAGCGCCGCCAGCGGGTTCTCGGGGTCCCGGCGGACGGAGCTGGCGATGAGCCGCAGGCCGCGTTCGAGGAGCTCGATCGGTGGCGGCTGGACCGGCCAGGCCTGGACGAGGATCGTCGGCTCGACTCGCTCGGCCGGCAGGAGGCCCCGCCCGACGACCGTCCCCCGGCTGACGGTGATGCGCACCGACGCATCGCCGGCGGGGCCGTCGAGGCCATCGGCCGCCAGGAGCGCCGCGATGGCCCCCTCGAGACGGGCGTCCAGATCGTCGGGCAAGGCAATGTCGAGGCCGCCGGCCGAGCGCCGCAGCCGCGCCAGGTGCGCCGTCAGCTCGATCGACCGACCGCCCCGGGCGCGGAGCGTCTCGAAGACCCCGTCGCCCAGCTGGAACCCCCGGTCGAAGCCCGACAGGTGGGCCTCGTCGGCGGCGGCAAGCCCCCCTTCCTCCGAGCCCGGTGCCCCCGAGATC
>VEOW01000260.1 GCA_012026785.1 Chloroflexota bacterium
CCCCGGTGCTGTTCTCCAGCTCGTTGAGCCCGACGACGTCGGCGTTCAAGCCTTCGAGGGCGGCCAAGAGCTTGTCACGCTGGCGCTCGAACTCGTCGGGCTGATTGGAGTCCCAGCCGCGACATTCCATGTCGTTGTCCGGTCCGCAGGTGTTGTCCAGCGGGTTGCTGCTCGCGTAGTCAGCCGTGAGGAAATAGTTCAGGGTGTTCATCGAGGCGACCTTGAGGCGGCCGCCAACGTCTTCCGGCTCCTCGGGTCGCAGGTTGACTGCCTCATAGTCCGCTGGACCAGTGGGCTGGATGCGGTAGAGGTTGAAGTCGTAGCCGAGCACGCCCACGGCGTTGGCGACGGTATCGCCGCCGCGGAAACGGTTGTCGAGCGTGAAAGCGTCCCCGTTCGGATGACGAGTGAATGACCCATTCTCTGCGCCCAGACCGTCATCAAGCGTGATCCGCCGGAGCGCATACTCGGCCGCGCGGTCGTTCGCGGGGTCGCCCGGCTCAACCACCGAGGTCGGGGTGAAGTGACGGTCTTCCCCCTCCAGCGGCAGAGCGAGGACCAGCTCGCCGAAGCGGTCGTAGTTGAAATATTCGGAGATCACGAGCGCCTGCGGGAAGCGGACGAGCATCCCCTCGAAGCGCTCGAGGTACGTGGTGCTCGGGAACGGCATCTCGATGTCGACGGGCGTGATCGAGCCCGTCGTCCCGCACGGGAAGATGTCCGTCACGGCCGAGTTGTTGCTGTTCGAGCCATTGATGGTCGTCTGGTTGAAGCGCTCGCGAGCGAACCCGCTGACCCGGACGATGTCACCCGTGTTGAGGCCGTTGTCGGCGTCGCCGGTGTACACGAAGATCCCGTCCGACGTCGCAGGGTCGCCGTCGCCGGTTGCATCCTGCAGATAGAAGCCCTGGATGCCGGACGAGGTCGGTCCCTCGAGGTCGCCGACGACGACGCCCTCGGTGGCCACGTCGCCCGTGATCGAGGCACTCCCACCAGCGCCCTGGATGTCGTAGATCGGGGTGTACGGGGAGCCACAGTCGTCGCTGCGAATGGTCCCGACGCCCTGGTCATCAGCCACCGTGGCGCCGCTCACGCTCGTCACGTTGACGAGGAACATCTCGTCGGGCTCGGTGGCTGTGTCGCCGTTGACCAGCACACTGAAGCTGTAGGTCAGATTTCCCTCCGGAATCGTTTGGCCGGTCAGCGAGTTGGCGGCGTAGTCGTTGTCCGCGACGGTCGCGGTGTCGTCGGCGGTCGCGATGTCGAAGGTGACGCCGCCGGATCCAGCGGGCGAGGACAGGCTGACGGTGAAGTCGAATGACGACGTCCCGGCATCACCTTCTCGATCCGTGACGTCGTCGATGCTCAGGCTCGGGGTGGTCGGACAGACATGGAGGGGGGTGCTGGTGTTCCGCGGAGCTGGCGCGGCCGCGCTGAAATCGGTGGCGTTGTTGTCGGTGTCGGTGCAGCCGCCGGCAGCCCGAAGAGCGGCGGTCGTGTTGCTGAGCGTTGGCGCCGCCGCTCCTTCGAAGAAGTTGGCGTTGCCGTAGCCGACGAGGTCGACGATCTGCGCGAGCGCCGCGGCCTCGCACGGAGTGGAGCCGCCGTTGCAGCCGAGGGAGGCCGTGGTGTTGACGAGCGCCACCTTGCCCGCTCCGGCAGCCATCGCGATCGGCGAAGTGTCGGTGACATCAGGGGTCGGTAATGGCGAGCCGCTAGCCGATTGGGAAGCCTCCTGGATCAGCAGGTACTGACCCGGCGCCAAGCTGACGCTCGGCAGCTCGGTGATCTGGGTCGAGATCGATCCGAAGTTCCCCGTGCCCGTTGCGCTGGCGTACTGCACCGACCAGCCCGCCAGGGACTGGCTCGCAGTCCCCCGGTTGAAGAGCTCGATGTAGTCGTGTGTCAGCGTGGCGCCGGAGTTGCCACCGCCGCCGTAGACCTGGCTGATGACGACGTGCGGGCTGACCGCCTGGGCCGGTGCCGGGGCACGGAGCGAGAGGCCGCCGGTGGCGAGGAGGGCCGCCGTGACGGCAACGACAAATCGGGAAACGGCGCGCGGCATACCAGTCCTCCCCTCGAAGGGCCAGGACGGCCCTCGGTGCCCATGATCGGGCTGGTGATACGCCGGCTCTTCCTCCCGGCCGGCGGCCAATGGGACGCGAACTACCCGGACTGTATCGACCCCGACGACGCGGCGTCGGTTCGAATCGTCAACAAGCCGTGAATTTGTGGCCCACCGGTGCGCCGGTGCACCACCCTGAAGCCGCTAACCAGCGGGTGCGGGGGCCTGGGCGCTGGCTAGTGCGGCCTCGATGGCGGCGGCCAGCCGGTCGCCTGTCGGTGCGCCGACCAGCGGGGTGATCCGATGCGGCCCCACGACCTCGACCCAGTCGGGCTCGATGCCGGACGCGGACAGGACGATCGGGACCTCAGGATGCAGGTCGCGCAGGCCGGCGATGAGCGCCGCGGCGCCCTCGGGCTCGCCGGTGGCCCAGGCGTCGTAGACCATCACGTCGGCCCACTCCGCGAGCGCGCAGTCGATTCCGGACAGGACGGGGCACTTCGCTCCGATGGGTCCAAGGCAGAGTCGGACCTCGTAACCGCGGCGGCGGAGGGCGTCGACCTCCTCGTCCGCAAGGTCAGTGTCGTGGTTCACGACGAGGACGCGGGTCATGGCACACCTCGGCTTCGCTTTGCGGCCAAGGCTTGTCCCGGGTCGAAGGGCGGGACAGTGCCGAAGGTCACCTCGGGGGGCGCCGCAGGGCCCGTGGCGCGGGGTTCGCCGGCCGCGGCCGCGGGCTCCGCCGGCCGCGGCCGCGGGCTCCGCCGGCCGCGGCCGCGGGCTCAGCCCTTGCGTTCGAGGATCGGGCGGGCGAGCTCCGGCTGGTCGACGACGAACGCGAACATCGCTCGATCGCCCCACCGGCCGAGGAACAGGTGGCCGTGGATATTGACGCCGGCGTCCGCCAGGGCGCGAGCGATCCGGGCCATGCCGCCGGGACGGTCATCGACCTCCGCGAGAATCGACTCGCCCTCGATGTAGTGGTAGCCGCCGGCATCGAGAACCTGCCGGGTCGTGTCGTCATCGGCGGTCGTCATGATCACGTGGCCGCTGTCACCGATGCCGCCGCCGCCGATCGCGCGGAGATCGACCCCACGAGCCGCGAGCGCCTCGGCCAGGACGGCCATCGAGCCCGGCTCGTTCTTCAGCTGAACCACGAACTGGTTGGCCATGCGCTCGTCCTCCTCCCGTCGCTCAACGCGCTCATCGTAGCGACCGGATCTCGATGGTCCGCCGGTACGCCTCCAGGTACGCCGGGGCCGAGCGGGTCCGCCAGTCGAAGTCGACCGCCATGCCGCGGTCCAGGAGGCCCTCCCAACGCGGCGCCCCCGGCGCGAACCAGTCCATGAAGCGATCGCAGGCCTGTACGAGGGCGGCGGCTGTCGGCTCCTCGAACCAGAAGCCCGTCCCGTTCGCTGGGTCCGTCACGGCGTCCACGACCGTGTCGCGAAGACCGCCCGTCGCTCGGACGATCGGTGGGGTGCCGTAGCGCAGGGCGATCATCTGGCCCGTCCCGCACGGCTCGAAACGGGATGGCATGAGGAAGCCGTCAGCGCCCGCGTACAGCCGCCTGGCGAGGTCGCGGTCGAACCGCTCGAGGAGGGCGACCCGATCGCCACGCTCTGCCGCCAGCCGTCGGAGCGGGCCGACGTGGTCAGCCGTGCCGGAGCCGAGGACAGCGAGGCGGAAGCCGAGTTCGAGCAGGTCCGGGGCTGCTTCCGACAGCAGGTCGAAGCCCTTCTGTGGATCGAGCCGGCCGATCATCGCCAGCAGCGGCGCTGAGTTCCCCGCATCCATGCCCAGCTCGGTGAGCAGGGCCGCGCGGCAGCTGGCCTTGCCAGACCGGTCTGCCCTCGAGTACGGCGCCGATAGCGCACTGTCGGTGGCGGGATCCCAGAGATCCGTGTCGAGCCCGTTGAGGATCCCGAAGAACCGGTCGCCCTTGGCCCGGAGGTGCTCGTCGAGCCCCATCCCGTAGGCAGGTGTCCGCGCCTCCGCGGCGAATCCCGGGCTGACCGTGTTGACGAGCTCGGCCCGCTCGATGCCCGCGGCGAGCAGGTCGAGTCCGTCTGCGTCCGGGGCTACCGCACCTGCTCCGAGGCCGAGGTCGGGAACGCGGGCCGCCGGCGGCCAACCGTGATAGGCGAGGTTGTGGACAGTCAGCAGCACCGCCGCCGCCCCGATGGCCCGATCCGACCGGAGGAGCCCATCCCGCAGCAGCACCGCCGGGGCGGCATGCCAGTCGTGCAGATGGAGCACGTCGGGCGGCGCGGGATCGGTCCGCAGCGCTTCGAGGGCGGCCCGGCAGAACAACCCGAAGCGCCAGGCGTTGTCGGGGTAGTCGCCGGCCGCGTCGCCATACAGCCCCTCGCGGTCGAACGCCGGTGGGTGGTCGACGAGGCGCAGCCGGTAGCCATGAGTCTCGGTTTCGACGAGCCCGACGGTGAGGACGCCGCTCCCGCGCGGGTCGGGCACCTGGAGCTGCCGCGTCACCGCGGATGCGGGAACGGGAACCGATCGGTAGCGCGGCAGAAAAACGTCCACCGGCCCGTCGAGCGGCCCGCCGCGGCCGGCGCCGCCCACCTGGCCCAGCGCTCGCGCCAACGCGTCGACGACGTCCGCCAGGCCGCCGGTCTTGGCCCACGGCTCGCACTCGGCTGCCAGGAACGCTACGCGCATCGCCGGATGGTAGCCGCGGGCCGGACGATCGCCGCACAGCCGTAAGGGGCAGCGGCGCACCGGGAACGGCTAAACCGGTTTACGCGGCCTGCTCGCGCGGACTATGATCGGCGGATGCAGCCAAGCGTCCGCATTCCATCGGCACCCCCCAGTCACGTGCGGGTGCCACCCGAGCTGGAGGGACTGCGCCGCCTGGCGTACAACCTCTACTGGACCTGGCACCCCAAGGCCAAGGCCCTGTTCGCTCGAATCAACAGCGCCGCCTGGGGCCACGTCCACAGCCCGATCCCGATCCTGACCGGCATGGTCGACTGGCCGGGCCTGCTCGACAACCCCGACTTCATGACCGAGGCCCACCGCGTCATCGGCGACTTCGATCGCTACATGGAGAACGGGGCGGACCACTGGTTCCACCGGGAGTACGCCAGCGAGCTGCAGGGCCCGATCGCCTACTTCTGCGCGGAGTACGGGCTCCACGAGTCGCTCGGCATCTACTCGGGCGGCCTGGGTGTCCTCGCCGGCGATCACATGAAGGCCGCCAGCGACATGGCCCTGCCGCTCGTCGGCGTGGGCCTCCTCTACCGCAGCGGCTACTTCCGCCAGACGATCGACGCCGACGGTCACCAGGAGCATCGCTACCCGACGCTGGAGCTGGACCGGCTGCCGATCACCCGGGCCCTCGGCCGCGAGGGCGAGCCGCTGACCGTCACGGTCGAGCTGCCGGGGCGCGACATCAAGGTCGACGTCTGGCTCGTCCAGGTCGGCCGGGTGCCGGTGCTGCTGCTCGATACCGATAACCCGGTGAACGACCCCTCGGACCGGCCGATCACCCACATCCTCTACGTCCGCGGCCGGGAGATGCGGCTGCACCAGGAGCTGATCCTCGGCATCGGCGGCGTCCGGGCCCTGCGCGCGCTCGGGATCGCGCCCGCGGCGTGGCACCTCAACGAGGGTCACTCGGCCTTCCTGCTGGCGGAGCGAGCCCGCGAGCTCGTCGCAGCCGGCCAGGACCTGGACGCGGCCCTCGAGACCGTGGCCAGGAACTCCGTCTTCACGATCCATACCCCCGTCTCGGCCGGGAACGAGCGGTTCGATGCCGACCTCGTACGCAGAGTGGCCGGACCCATTCTCGACGGGGACGACCGCCCGAACACCGGCGGCGTGCCCGTCGAGCGGGTGCTGGAGATCGGCCGCGGGACCGACGGCGATCCCGGCCAGTTCGACATGACCGCGTTCAGCCTTCGGCTGACCAGCGGCGCGAACGCCGTCAGCCAGCTCCATGCCGTGACGGCCAACGCGACCTGGCGCGGCGTGCCGAAGAAGGACATCCTGGCCATCACCAACGGCGTCCACACCCCCAGCTGGACCGGTGGCCCGATCCGCGAGCTGTTCGAGCGCTACCTCGATGCCGACCTCGACGATCTCGACAGCTCCACCGAGGCCGGCCGCTGGTGGGAGCGCCTGGCCCGGATCCCGAACGACGAGCTCTGGGAGGCCCACCTCCGTCAGAAGCGCGAGCTCGCCGTGTTCGCCCGGGGCCGTCTGCGGAACCAGTTCGCCCGCCACGGCGAGGCACCCAAGGTCCTCGGCGAGCTGGCGGACGTCCTCGATCCGGCAGTCCTGACGATCGGCTTCGCCCGGCGCTTCGCAACCTACAAGCGCTCGGCCATGATCTTCACCGACCCGGCTCGACTGGCCCGCCTCGTGGGCGACGACGAACGGCCCCTCCAGATCGTCTTCGCCGGCAAGGCCCATCCCGCCGACCGGCCGGGCCAGAGCGTCATCCAGGACATCTTCGGACGGTCCCGCTCGGCCGACTTCCGGGGCCGCATCTTCATCCTGGAGGACTACGACATCCGGATCGGCCGGTTCCTCGTCCAGGGCGTGGACGTCTGGCTGAACAACCCGCGCCGACCACTGGAGGCCTCGGGCACGTCGGGCATGAAGGCGGCCCGGAACGGCGTCATCAACCTGAGCGTCCTCGACGGCTGGTGGGACGAGGGATGGACGGGCGACAACGGCTGGGCGATCGGCGGCCGCGAGCCGCTATCGGACGAGGCCGCCCAGGATTGGGCGGATGCGATGGACCTCTACCGGCTCCTGGAATCCGAGGTGGTCCCCGAGTACTACGAGCGCGGCGACGACGAGCTTCCGACGCGCTGGATCGAGCGGATGAAGCGGTCCATGGCGACGACCCTGTGGCAGTTCTCGACGACCCGGATGCTCCACGAGTACGCCGAGGAGCTCTACCTGCCGGCCGCGGGGATCGGCGTCGGCGACGAAGTCGAGGTCGCCTCCGGATGACCCCCGCCCGGCCTTCGGCCGGCCGCATTTCCCTCGCCCTCACCCTCCACAACCATCAGCCCGTCGGCAACTTCGGTTGGGTGATCGAGGAAACGTTCGAACGGGCCTATCTGCCCATGGTCGAGGCCATCGAACGCCATCCCGGGGTTCGGCTGGCCCTCCACTACACCGGCCCGCTGCTCGAGTGGATCGCCGCCGAGCGGCCGGACTTCCTGGCCCGGGTGCGGGCGCTGGTCGAAGCCGGTCGGGTCGAGGTCCTCGGTGGCGGCCTCTACGAGCCCGTGCTCGCGGCGCTCCCGGAGCGGGACCGGGTCGGCCAGCTCGAGCGGATGGCCGACGTGGTCGAGGCGACGTTCGGGCGCCGGCCATCGGGCGCGTGGCTCGCCGAGCGGGTCTGGGAGCCGGACCTGCCGACCTCGCTCGCTGCCGCGGGCTACAGCTGGACGATCCTCGACGATTCGCACTTCCGTGCCGCGGCGATCGCCGAGGACGCGATCTGGGGCCCGTACACGACCGAGGATCAGGGCCGCATGGTCACCGTCTTCGGGACCGAGCAGGGCCTCCGCTACCTCATCCCGTTCCAGGGCGTCGACGAGGTCATCGACCACCTGCGCAACCACGCGACGCCGGCCGGCGACCGGCTCGGGACGATGGGCGACGACGGCGAGAAGTTTGGGGCCTGGCCGACGACCTGGGAGCACTGCTGGGGCCGGGGCCGCTGGCTCGATCGGTTTTTCGAGGCGCTCGAGGCGAACGCCGACTGGCTGACGACCGTCACGCCCTCCGGCTGGCTGGCCTCGAACCCCCCGATCGGGCGGATCTACGTCCCGACCGGCTCGTACGCCGAGATGGGCGAGTGGGCCCTACCGCCGGCCGAGAGCCAGGCGTTTGCCGCGGCGCTCGAGCGAGCCCGGGAGGCGGGTGCCCCGGAGGTCCGCTGGCTACGCGGCGCGTTCTGGCGCAACTTCCAGGTCAAGTACCGCGAGGTCAACGACCTCCACAAGCAGATGCTCCGAGCGTCGAGCAAGGTCGCGGCGATGCCGGCTGGCGCTGCCCGCGAGGCGGCGCTCGACCATCTCTACCGGGGACAGTCGAACGACTGCTACTGGCACGGCCTCTTCGGCGGCATCTACATCGCCCACATGCGCGCGGCGACGTTCGAACATCTCATCGCGGCGGAGGACCTCGCGGACGAGGCGCTCGGCAGCCCGAACGGCGCCGAGCTGACGGACACCGACATGGACGGTCTCGACGATGTCCTCCTGTCGAACGCCGGCGAGGTCGTCGTCATCGACCTCGACGAGGGCGCCGGGATCGGGTCGTGGGACGTCCGGGCCGCGCGGCACGCGCTGGCCGCCGTCCTCCGCCGCCGGCCCGAGGCGTATCACGAGCGGCTCCGGGAAGCGGAGGCCGCGTCAGCCGGTTCGACGGCCTCGAAGGACGGGGTCTCGTCGATCCACGAGCTCGTTCGAGTCAAGGAGCCGGGATTGGCGACGCGCCTCGCCTACGACGCGTACGAGCGCCGGGGCGCCCTCGTCCGGTTCCTGGCGCCGGACGCTGCGGCAGCGACCTGGGCGAGCGGCGGACGCCCGGACCTCGGCGACTTCGTCGACGGCCCGTTCGTCGTCGAGCGCCTGGGCGAGGCGAGCGTGACCGTTGCCCGCGACGGCATCGTCACCTCGGGCCGCGGGCGACAGCCGGTCCGGGTGACGAAGGAGATCGAGATCGGCGGCCGCCGGGACACACCGACCCTGCGGGTCCGGCTCGCCGTGGAGAACCCGTCCGAGGCGACCCTGACGGCCCGAATCGGCCTCGAATGGGGCATCACGATGCTGGGCGGCGGCGCCAATCCCGCCGCGTGGCTGGAGGTCGCCGGCGTCCGAGGGCGGCACGACGCCGCGGGCGAGGCGTCGAGCGTGGACCGGCTGGCGCAGGGCAACGACTACGTCGGGGTCGAGGTCGAAAGCGCGGTCAGCCCGACGGCCGACGCGTGGTGGGCCCCGATCGAGACGATCTCGAACTCCGAGGATGGGTTCGAGCGCACCTACCAGGGCCTGGCCCTCCTGCTCTCGTGGCCAGTCACCCTTCGGCCCGGTGAGAGCTGGAGCGCGATGGTCGACCACGCGGTCCGTGTCATCACGCCCGTCCGGGCGGAGGGCTGACTTCGTCGCGTCCAAGCGGTGGGTCGCTCAGCCGACGACCCTGCTTCAGAGGCGCGATTCTTCGGCTGCTGCGTCCGCTCGGTCCGTTCGCCCGACGAATCGATGCGCGGTCGTGCGGCGGAGGCCGTGCGGGCCCGAACACGCGTCAGCCCGCGGCCTGCGCACCGCGGGCTGACGGGAGGAAGAGCAGTGTTGTGGTTGCTTGGTACAGTGACCTAGTCCAATCAATAGGTTATTTGGACTAGTCCTCTATGTCAAACGCCAACGACGACCGCGCGGACGCTCCGCTGCCCGAGCATCGAGGCCTCGATGTCGAGCGCGACTCCGACGTCCCCATCTCGACCCAGATCTACTGGCAGCTGGCCTTCCAGATCGAATCCGGCCGGCTGCAGCCGGGCGTGCGTCTCGCTCCCGTCCGTGAGCTCGGTGCCGCGCTGCGCGTCAACCCGAACACGATCCGGGCGGTCTATCGCCGGCTGGCCGACGCCGCCTATGTCACGAGCCGCCATGGCGCCGGGACGGTCGTGGCCGACCGGCCGGTCCATCGGCGCCGGCCGGAGGCCCTGGAGGCCATCGTCTCCGAGTTGCTGCGCCGTGCTGCCCAGGCCGGCTTCACGCCCGATGAAGTCGCCGCGGCGGCCTACGCGGCGGCCACGGAGCGCAAGCATCCCGGTGCCCTCGTGCGGGTCCTGTTCGCGGAGTGCACGACCGCCGACGCGGGCTACGACGCGGAGCGCCTCAACCGCGAGTTCGCCGGGGCGATCGAGGCCGAGGGGACCCTCCTCGAAGAGCTGCCGGAGCGCCTGGAGCGGTTCCATTACGACCTCGTCGCGACGACGACCTTCCACGCCGACGAGGCCCAGGCGCTCGCCGGCGGGCGAGCCCCGGGCGTGGCGATGCTCGTTGGGCCGGGCTACCTCGAGCTCGTCCACGAGATCGCCGGGTTGCCATCGGGCTCGCGGGTCGGGGTCGTGTGCGCCTCGGAGCGGGGCGTCGAGAACATGGCCGAGACCCTCCAGATCGCCGGGGCGACGGGCGTCGAGCTGCTGGCGGCAACGCTCGGCGACGACGAGCGGCTGGCGATGATCGACCGGACCGCCGATGTCGTGCTCATGTCCCGCGACGCGCTGGCGAAGGGCCTCGACGAGCGGATCAGCCGGCCGGAGCGGATCCGACCGTGGACATACGAGTTCGATCCGGCTGGCCTGGAGATCCTGCGTCGGGCGATCGAGGGCGTCGGTCAGCGCCGGCCGATCGAGGCGGCCGCTGCCCCTCGCTGACCGGGGACACCGTCTTCGGGGCGGTCGTGCGATCCTTGGGCCGATGCGGGCGATCCGAATCGCGCGTCCCGCGCGACGCCGTCACCGGCTGGAGCCACCGGTCGTCCGGGCGGACGGCCGACTCGCCCCCCGCGCCGCCTCGGCGGCGCGCCGAATTGCCGCGCGCCTGAACGAGGCTCGAGCGCAGGCCGAGGAACTCCCGGTTGCGGCCGGCGAGGTGACGGCGCTGGCGGTGCTCGACGCGATCCTCCACCGGCTCGTGGAGCGCGAGGTGGCCGGAGGCCGGGCGAATCTCACGGGAGCGGCGACCGCCGCCCGTCGACAAGTCGGGAGTCAGGCGGTGTCGGAGGTCGGCCGGGCCTGGCGCCGCGACTTCGGCGATGGCGCCGCCGAACGGAGCCCGGCCGCTCCACGGCTGCTCGAGGAGCTGCTGGTTCTCTCGGCCCTCAACGAGGATCCCGCCGCCGGTGGGGTCCGCGAGCTCGTCGACGACCGCCCGCTCCGCGAGGCGTCCCGCTACGAGCCCTTCCTCGAGGCTGCCGAGGCGGCGCTCGGCGGACGCGTCCCTCGTTCGATCGAGGCCGACGAGAGCGGCGCCCACGGTGGGCGGGTCCTCCCGCTGCCGGCCCGCCTGCGCGAGCCGATGGTCCACGCCCCGGGGTCGCTGCTCGAGCAGCTCCGCTGGATCCGCGATCACTGGCCGGACGTCGTGGCCGACGACCCGGCGCTGTTCGAACGGCTGAATCTCGCCCTCGACGTCCTGGCCGAGGAGGCGCGCGCCCTGGAGCTGCGGACTCGCCACTTCGGCGGACCCCTCCCGGTCGAGGCGCCCGACTACAGCGGGCGCGACCCGGAGCACGAGGCATTCTCGGCGGACACGGAGTGGATGCCGCGGGTCGTGCTGATGGCCAAGTCGACGTACGTCTGGCTCGAGCAGCTCGCTCGGCGGTTCGAGCGGCCCGTGTCGAATCTCGCCGACGTGCCGGACGAGGAGCTCGACCGTCTCGCGCATCTCGGCGTCACCGGGCTCTGGCTGATCGGCCTGTGGCAGCGCAGCGCGGCCTCGGCCGAGATCAAGCGCCGCCGCGGCGACCAGGACGCCGTGGCCTCGGCCTACTCGATCGACGAGTACCGGATCGCCGACGATCTCGGCGGCGAGGCCGCGTTCGAAGCCCTCAAGGCCCGCGCCGCGGCGCGCGGCATCCGGATCGCGGCCGACATGGTCCCCAACCACATGGGCCTCGACTCGCGCTGGATCATCGACCATCCGGAGTGGTTCATCTCGGTCCCGGACTCGCCGTTCCCGGCGTACTCGTTCAGCGGCCCCGACCTGTCGAGCGACCCCGGCGCCGAGATTACCCTCGAGGACCACTACTGGGACAGCAGCGACGCGGCGGTGGTGTTCCGGCGCCGCGACCGCGGCTCAGGGGAGCAGCGGTTCATCTACCACGGCAACGACGGCACCTCGTTTCCCTGGAACGACACGGCCCAGCTGGACTACCTCCGGGCCGACGTCCGCGAGGCCGTGATCCAGACGATCCTGGGCGTGGCCCGCCGCTCGCCGATCATCCGCTTCGACGCGGCGATGGTCCTCGCCCGCCGCCACATCCGCCGCCTCTGGTATCCCGCGCCGGGCGAGGGCGGCGCGATCCCGTCGCGCGCGGAGCACGCCATCAGCCAGGCCGAGTTCAACCGCCGCATGCCCGGCGAGTTCTGGCGCCAGGTCGTCGATCGCGTGGCCGCCGAGGCGCCGGGCACGCTCCTGCTGGCGGAGGCGTTCTGGCTCCTCGAGGGCTACTTCGTTCGAACCCTCGGCATGCACCGCGTCTACAACTCGGCCTTCATGCACATGCTCCGCGACGAGGACAACGCCGGCTATCGCAAGGTCATGCGCGACACCCTGGAGTTCGATCCGCGGGTCCTGCAGCGCTTCGTCAACTTCATGACCAACCCCGACGAGCGACCCGCCGCGGAGCAATACGGGACGGGCGATAAGGCCTTCTCCGTCGCGACGCTGCTGGCGACGCTGCCGGGCCTGCCGATGCTCGGCCACGGCCAGGTCGAAGGCTGGCGCGAGCGCTACGGCCACGAGTTCCGGCGGGCCCGCTGGGACGAGCCGGTCGACGAGGGTCACGCCAATCACTTCGAATGGGCGATCGTGCCCCTCCTGCGGCGCCGCGCCGCCTTCTCGGGCACGGACCGCTTCCGGCTGTACGACGCGACCTTCGACGGCGGCGGCGTCAACGAGGACGTGTACGCCTATTCGAACGGCGGTGGCGGCGATCGAACCCTCGTGCTGGTGCACCATCGCTTCGGCGAGACCGACGTTCGAATCGACCGCTCGGTCGGGTACGCCGATCGGGCGGCTGGCAGGCGTCTTCGACACGACCGGCTGGCCGCTGCGCTGGAGCTGCCGGGCGAGGACGCCGCGCCCGTGCGATTCGTCGATCCCCGCTCCGGCTGGGAGCAGATCCGGACTGCCGGGGAGCTGCGCCACGAGGGCCTGCGGGTCCACCTCGGGCCGTACGAGGCGCGGGTGCTGTTCGTCGAGGCGCCGTACGTCCCACCGCCGGTGCCGATCGAGCCCGAGGCGGCGCCCGCGGAGCGCGTCGTCGCGACCGCCCGCCATCGTCCACCTCGCCGCAAGCCGATCCGGCTCGCCCCCGGTGACATCGTTCGGGTCGGCGAGCGCGACGACGAGTGGCCGGCCTTCGTCAAGGTCCGGTCCGGACGAGCGGTCGGCTGGGTCCCGTCGCGCCACCTCGAGGTGGCGCCGGACAGGCGGGCCGTCGTGACGGTCGGCTACGACACGACCGAGCTGGCGGTCGATCCCGGCGACGAGCTCGAGGTCCTCGAGCGTGACGAGGACTCGGGCTGGCTTTGGGGCCGCAACACCGCCGGCGTCGAAGGCTGGATTCCGATCCGTACCGTCAGCCAGATAAGCGGCGCGTAAGCGGCCGTCGCTAGGATCAGCGCCCGCCGCCATCGAGCACCGCCGGTCCGCCCGCCAGCGTGTGGAGGATCAAGCGGTGAATCGACCATTCGGTACCCGGTCGGCCATGCCGGCGCTCGGGCTCGCCCTGTGCCTCACGGCGATCGGGGCGCCAGCCGCGTTCGCGGCCGGCCCTCCTTCGGAGAACGTCATCGTTGGACAGCCGCCGGATGACAACGAGACCAATGACCGGAGCGCGGAGGAGCAGGCCCGATACGCCGAGAAGCTTGCGGTGGCGGATGCCATCGGGGCCGACGTCGAAGCCCAGGCCGCACAGCCGGCGGCCGGCGACCTGACCGCGATGATGGCCCTGCCGCCCTGCGACTTCGGCTGCGCGCCGACGAAGAAGATCCTCGAGACCTACGCGCGGCAGCAGGCGACCAGCTACTACTGTGGGCCCGCGTCGGCCCAGGTCGCGATCAACTACAGCCGTGGCTACTTCTACGCCAAGAAGGGCGGCGAACGAACCGATACCAACTGGAAGCCGCAGAGCAAGATCGCCGAGTGGGCCGGGACGACCTCGAGCTCGGGGACCTCGGGGGCAAACCTCGAGGATGCGCTGAACCGCAGCAACGCGATCCTGCGACCGACGTCAAGCTGGATCTACGCCTACGCCTCGACAGGCGACCTGGGCGCCCTCCACGACAAGGTCGTGACCGACATCCACTACTACGGGATGCCGCTGATCATCCCGGTCCGGCCGCACCAGCCAGACAAGCCGTACCACCTCGAGAGCTGGCCCGTGGCCATCGCGGCCTGGCACTGGATCCTGATCCGTGGGTACAACGGGCTCGGACCCGAGGATGCGACGCTCTACTACAACGATTCCGCCAAGGGCTACTACGGCGGCACCGGGGCCTACGCCGACACCGCGTTGACGCTCTGGAAGGTCAACCGCTACAGCTCCGACATGATCATCTGGTAGCGCGGTGAGACGACGACCCGGGGCCAACCGGCGGGCGTTGGCGCTCGCCATCGTCTTCGCGGGGGCGCCGCTTGCCTGCGGCCCGACCGAACCCGATCCGAGCTCGGCTTCCCCGCGGCCGACCGTGGCCGCCCAGCCATCGCCGACCGCGGTCATCCGGCCGTCGCCCGGCCCTGTCGACGCGGCAACCATCGAGGTTCACGTGCTCGACGCGAATCACCGGCCCCGCTCGGGGCTGCGGAGCGCCGGGTCGGAGATGACCTGGTCGACCGGCTCGGAGATCTGGCGCTACGCCCCGGGGGACGTGCAGCCCGAGCTCGTCCATTCGATGGACGGGCCATTCGAGGTCATCGACGTCGCTCGAAGCGCGCGCGGCTACGCGTTCACTGAGCGGAACCATCGGAACGGGGCGTGGCGGCTGTCGTGGCTGGCGGACGGCGCCTCGGAGCCCATCGTGGTTGACCACGGTGTCGCTGCCGGGGCCCTCGCCCCGACGATCGCCATCGACGACCGGCGCCTGGCCTGGGCTGGCTTCGACGAGCCGGACGCCGGCGCCCTGAGCTTTCTGCGGGTCGTCGACCTCGAAGCGCCGACCGCGGTCCGGGAGCTCCTGTCGCTGCCCATCGCCGATGGCCTCCTGTGGTACCCGGTCCTCGATGGGGGGACACTGTGGTTCGCGATCATCCACGCCGACTTCGAGGGCACCGGCAAAGGGGACGAGTTCCACCTCGAGACGATCGCACTCGGAGACGCCGGGGCGCGGCCACGGCGCTTCGCCGGCGTCGCGAATGACTTCGAGCCGGCCGTCTCGCCCACGAACGTGGCCTGGAAGACGGTTGAACCTGGTCTGGCCGCCCTGACCTGGGGCGAGGTCCACATTCTGGACCGGGACACGGGCGAGACCCGACGCGTCCCGCTCCCGAACCTCAACCACCCATCGCTCGGCCGACGGTTCCTGGCCTTCGACGAGATCAGCCGGCACCGGCTCCTGCTCTTCGACCTCGCGCGCGGCGAGGTGCTCGAGGTGCCCGGCCCGCGCGACGGATCCGATACGACCTTCAGTGGCGCATCCCTCGCCGGAGACCTCTGGACGTTCATCATTGGCACTGACGACGGGCCCCGCATCGGATGGGCTCGACTACCGGAGTGACGCCATGACGAACGCCCTCGCGACCGCGCGTTGGATCCGCCCGATCACGCTGGAGGGCCGAATCGTCCGGCTCGAGCCGCTGGGCCGGCAGCACTTCGACGACCTCGTCGAGGTCGGGATGGACCCCGTGCTCTGGAAGTGGACCCAGGTCCTCCCCGAGACCGAGGCGCAGCTGCGAGCCTACCTCGAGCTGGCCCTGGCCAACGCCGAGGCCGGGACGGAGGTGCCGTTCGCCACGATCCTGCGCGAGACCGGCCGGGCGATCGGCAGCACCCGCTTCCTCACGATCGTGCCCGAGCACAAGCGCCTCGAGATCGGCTGGACGTGGCTGGGCCGCGACCACCAGCGGAGCGGAGCGAACCGCGAGGCCAAGCTCCTCCAGCTGACCCACTGTTTCGAGGTCCTCGGCGCGAATCGCGTGGAGTTCAAGACCGATTCGCGCAACGAGGCGTCACGCCGGGCCCTCGAGGGCATCGGCGCGACCTTCGAGGGCATCTTTCGAAGCCACACGATCATGCCGTGGGGCCCGCTCCGCGACTCGGCGTACTACAGCGTCATCGCCGGCGAGTGGCCCCAGGTGAAGGCCCACCTCGAAGGGCTCCTGGCGAGGTGAGCCTGGAGTGGCGGATCGAGACGATCGACTACCACGCTGCCGGCGAGCCGTTCCGGATCGTGACGGGCGGCGTGCCGGAGCTGCAGGGCCGGACGGTCCTGGAACGCCGCCGCTGGGCGCGCGAGCACCTCGACGACGTTCGCCGGTTGCTGATCGACGAGCCGCGGGGCCATGCCGACATGTACGGCGCCTTCGTCGTCCCGCCCAATGACCGCGGCGCGGAACTCGGGGTCGTGTTCTTCCACAACGAGGGCTACTCGACGGCCTGCGGCCACGGGACGATCGCGCTCGTGACCTGGGCGATCGAGAGCGGCCAGATCGCCCCGCTCGAACCGGAGACGGCCGTCAGCGTCGACGTCCCGTCCGGCCGGCTGGCCTGCCGCGCCCGGGTCGAGGACGGCCGGGTTCGATCGGGCGCCTTCACGAACGTCCCGTCGTTCGTCGAGGCCCGCGGCCTGGAGCTCCGGACCTCCCGGGGGCCGGCGCGCGTCGACGTCGCCTTCGGCGGCGCGTTCTACGGCTCGCTCGATGCTCGAACGGTCGGGCTGGACGTCTCGCGCGCCAGCCTGCCGGCCCTGATCGCCCTGCAGCGCGAGCTGCGGCCGGGCATCGATGGGGCCTTGAACCCAACACATCCCGCCGAGCCGGAGCTGCGCGGCATCTACGGGGTGATCTTCTGGCAGCCGGAGCCCGACGAGCCCGGTGCCGGCGTCGTCCAGCGCAACGTCACGGTCTTCGCCGACGGCGAGGTCGACCGCTCGCCATGCGGCAGCGGCACGTCGGCCCGGCTGGCGCTCCTCGACGAGGCCGGCGAGCTGCCTCGGGGGGCCGTGCTTCGCCACCGCTCGATCGTCGATTCGGTCTTCCTCGGGTGGGTGCTCGGCGACGGCCCGGCTGTCGGCGGGCGGCCGAGCGTCATCACCGAGGTCGAGGGCTCGGCGTTTCGAACCGGTCGCCACCTCTTCGAGCTCGATCCCGACGATCCGCTGGGCACCGGCTTCCTGCTTCGCTGACGCCTCGCCATCTGCCATCATGGCGGCGCCGGAACGACCGGCGAGACCCGAGGGGGGACGCTCGTGATCGACCTGCTCGTCAAGATCCTCGTCAACGCGGTGGCCGTCTACGTCGCGGTCCTCGTCGTGCCGCAGATCCAGTTCCCGGCGGCGGACGACCTCCTGTCGCTCAGCGGCAACTGGTGGCACGTCCTCGTCGTGGCCCTGATCCTGGCCGTGGTGAACAGCTACCTGAAGCCGATCGTGAAGGCCCTGTCGTTCCCGATCACGCTCCTGTCGCTGGGGCTGTTCGCCTTCGTCGTCAACGCCCTGCTGCTCCTGCTCGTCGCGTTCCTGTCCGACACGGTCGGCGTGGACTTCACGATCGGCGGCTTCCCGCCGGCCTTCACGGCCGCCGCGTTCGTGGGAGCGCTCCTTGGCTCGATCGTGATCAGCATCGTGGCGACCGTGCTCGGCCTGCTCGATCGGGGTCGCCGCATCATCTGAGATCGGCCGCCCCGGCTAGACTTCGGGGCATGGGTGCGGTCGACACGATGGAAGTGTTCTTCGAGAAGCTCAACGAGGGCGATCGTGAAGGCGCGGTCGCGCTGATGGACGATCGCGTCGAGATGCGGATTCACGTCGGCGACAACGCCCGCACGCTCCGCGGCGTCGAGCAGGTCGGCGGCTGGTTCCTGCGAGCCGAGCCGGGGCTGCGGATGATCCCCGGCGAGGTTCGCGACATGGGCTCGACCTACCAGGCCGACCTGCTGAGCCTGCGGCCGGGGGCGCCGAGCCAGCACCTCGATGCGTCATTCCGGGTCGAGGCCGGCAAGATCACGAGCATCAACCTCGCGCCCCGCTGAGGGCGTCAGCTCTCGGCGGGCAGCTCTCCCGGGATCTCGGACGGCACGGCCGCCGGGATGATGACCTCGTCCCCGATCTGCAGACGATCGGGATCCGGGATGTTCTGGGCGTTCGCGTCGATGAGATCCTGGAGCGGGATCCCGAACTTGTTGGCGATCTTCGACATCGTGTCGCCCTGCTGGACGATGTAGACCGTCGCCGTCGGCTCGGGGACCGACGTCGGCGCGACCGATGGCGGGGCCGTGACCGGCGGCGCACTCTGGCTTGGGGTCGCCCCGGGACCGGGACCGCCGAACCCGAACAGGCCGGGCAGGGCGAACAGAACGGCCGAGGCGAGCAGCAGCGCCACGAAAGCGATCAGGATCGGCGAGATCGACAGGTCGCCGAGGCGCCGAGCGCGGATCGCCGGGTACGCCTCCAGCCGTCGGGGCTGCTCCCACTCGGGACCCTCGCCATCTCGGCGCCGCGAGGACCGCGGCGACTCCTGCCCAGGCGACTCCTGCCCACCGGAGCGCAGGTCGGGCGTAGCACCCGCTGACGCGGCAGCCGGGGGCAGCGCGGCCGGCGGCGGCGTGGCGCGCCGCTCGGGCGGTGGCCCGGCAGGCGGCAGCGCGGCCCGCTCGGGCGGTGGCTCGTCACCGCTCGCGACGCGATCGGCGAAGCTGCCAACGAGGCCACCGCGGCGAGCCGACATCGGGCGAACGTCGGCCTCGTCGCCCCCCTCGTCCGGATCGCCCTCCTCGTCACTCAGCCACGGCGGCGGAGCGGCCCAATCACGGGGCGGATTGCGTTCCGGGGATGACACGTGCTCGGGCAACACGGTCCGCTCCGGTTCGGCGCCGCGGCTGATCGGCCCCGCCGGGGCCGTCGATTCGCGGGCCCTGGCGGCCTCGCGGCGAGCCCAGTCCTGGAACGTCGGGCAGACAGGGAACGCCGAGGCAAGGCAGTACGCCTCCTGGTGGGCGAGGGCCCGCGGCGCTGGTTGCGCCTCGGCGTAGCAGCGGTGACGGTGATCGGGGCTGGTGGCCCGCTCGTCGCGATCGTCGGCAAAGGCGACGAACGGACAGGCCGGCGCACCGTCCGAGATGGGCAGCCCTCGCTCGGTCATTGCCGGGCTCGCTCGGTCATCGCCGGGGATGATACCCGTGCGCGAGGCCGCGTCCCGTCAGCCGAGCGCACGCGCCGGCGGTCGGGCGGCCCACGTCTCGCCGGGCGACAGCCCCAGCCAGTCGTCGAGGCGCCAGCACAGCAGCGGCGCCAGCGCCGCGAAGTAGGCATACGTCGCCCAGGTCCCGGAGAAGAGGGTCACGACGTACACCAGCGAGCCGGTCAGGATGACCGCGTCGAGTGACCGGACGAACGGCGCCGTCAGCAGCGTCGCCGCGGCCCCCAGCGCGAACTTGAAGCTGTTGAGCCACCCGGGGGCCGCGCCGACGACCGCCTGGACCAGCCAGCCGAGC
Organism: Chloroflexota bacterium; assembly: GCA_012026785.1. Lineage (GTDB taxonomy): Bacteria > Chloroflexota > Limnocylindria > Limnocylindrales > CSP1-4 > UBA5189. Next base: position 19,490 of record VEOW01000260.1, read on the forward strand.
GACCACGTCACCTCACCGTGCATTGCGTTCGCGGTCTGGACGCTCCAGGCCACGTTCGATGGACCCCACGCGAGGAGGGCCGGCAGCCACGCCACGGCGAAGATCGTGGCGAGCGCCGCCCCGGCCTGCCAGCCGGCCCACACGACAAACGCCGGCGCCCAGGCCACGGCCGACAGCTTGAACGCGCCGGCAGCGCCGAGGATCACGGCGCCGAGGATCGGACGGCGGGAGGCCACGGCGAACGCGACGAGGAGGATGAGCCCGAGGCTGGTGTCATTCGAGCCATCAACGGTCGTTGCCACGAGAACCGGCGCGGTGGCGTAGACCGCGAGGCCGACGAGCCGGCCCTGCAGGGCCAGGAAGGCCGCGACGAACGCCGCCGCGAGCAGCTCGAGGACGCGCGGCGTGTCGAGGACCGGCAGGTACCAGGCAAGGACGAGCGGGCCGTACGGGAAGGGGGCCCCGGGCGGGTTCGAGCTCGCATAGCCGATGCCGTAGGGGTTCCCACCGCCGAGGGCGTGCTCGATCGCCGAGGCGGTGACCGCCAGGACGTCGGACCCGATCCGATCGACGACCCCGAGCCGCAGGAGCAGGCCACCCACGAGGAGGCCCGTGGCGACGACCCCGGACAGGTCCCAGCGGGTCGAGGCGATGAGCGCGGCCACGATCGCGATCCCGACGGCGAGCGCGGCGGCCGTCGGCTTGGTCGGCTGGAGCAGCAGCAGCCCGGCGACGACGAGGGACAGTCGCACGGGATCGAGGCCCAGGAAGGCGAGACGCCCGCCGGGGGCCGCGGGTTCGCCGTTCTCGCCGCGACGTTCCACGGGTTGCTCCTATGTCAAGCCGCGACCGCTGTCAAGGGAGCAGCGATCGCGGCTTGGATGGCTTCGTCGACAGAGAGCCGCCGGAAGACCTCGTCGCTCA
>VEOW01000059.1 GCA_012026785.1 Chloroflexota bacterium
AGGCGAGCCAGCTGGCGGGCGACCTCCAGCTTCTCGAACGCCGTCAGGCCGGCGCCAGGCGCCTGCTCACCGTCGCGGAGCGTGGTGTCGAAGACGCGGACCGTGCCCGCGGGGACGAACGGGCCGGCCGGGACGGGTCGCCGGCGTCGGGCCGGGGTGGCGCCGGAGAGGCCATTGCCGGCGCTCACTTCGGGCTGCCCGTCGCGACGGCCGGCGCGCTGGCGGCCGCCTGGGCCTCGCCCTCGCGGACGACGACCGGGTTGAGGAACGGCATCTGGGCCCGCAGCGCCGCGCCGACCTGTTCGATCTGGTGCTCGCGATCACGGCCCCGGAGCTGCCGGAACTCGTCGCCGCCAGCCTCCTGGACGGCGATCCAGCGCTGGGCGAAGGCGCCCGACTGGATGTCGGCCAGGACGTCCTTCATGGCCGCCTTGGCGCCCTCGGTGACCCGTGGGCCGGAGACGTAGTCGCCGTACTCGGCCGTGTCGCTGACGCTGAAGCGCATGAAGTTGAGGCCACCGCGGTACATCAGGTCCACGATCAGCTTGAGCTCGTGCATCGTCTCGAAGTACGCCAGCTCCGGTTGGTAGCCGGCCTCGACGAGCGTCTCGAAGGCGGCCTTGACGAGGGCCGAGACGCCGCCGCACAGCAGCGCCTGCTCGCCGAACAGGTCCGTCTCCGTCTCCTCGGCGAACGTCGTCTCGAGGACGCCGGCCCTCGTGGCACCAAGTGCCCGGGCGTAGGCCAGGACCCGGGCGCGGGCCGTCCCGCTGGCGTCCTGCTCGACCGCGAACAGCGCCGGCACGCCGCCGCCGGCCGTGTACACGCTGCGTAGCAGGTGCCCCGGCCCCTTCGGGGCGACCATCCCGACGTCGATCGACGGCGGCGGCTGGACCCGCCCGAACCGGATGTTGAAGCCGTGGGCGAACATCAGCAGCTGGCCGTCCCGGAGGTTCGGTGCGATCTCGGCGTCGTAGACGGCCTTCTGGGCCGTGTCCGGCACGAGCAGGACGACGACGTCGGCGGCCCTGACGGCCGCGGCGACGTTCTCGACCCGGAACCCCGCGTCGGCCGCGAGCGCCCGGCTCTTCGAGCCCTTGGCAAGGCCGACGATGACCTCGACCCCGGAATCCCGGAGGTTCTGGGCATGGGCGTGGCCCTGGCTGCCGTAGCCGATGACCGCGCCCGTCTGGCCCGCCAGCGCGGTCGGATCGACGTCCGCGTCGTAGTACATCCGCGCCGTCATCGCTTCACTGCCTCCTCGATCGATGTGCCGCCGCGGGTCATGACGACCGCGCCCGTTCGAACCAGCTCCCGGATGCCGAACTCCCGGACGCAGGCCACGAAGTTGTCGACCTCGGCCTCCGTTCCGCTGATCTCGGCGATGACCGTCTCGGCCGAGACGTCGACGACGCGTCCGCGGGTCAGCTCGACCAACTTCAGCACCTCCGCCCGGTTCGAGTCCGTTACCCGGACCTTCACCAGGGCCAGCTCGTGCTGGACGGTTGGCTCGCTCGTGACGTCCTGGACCTTGAGGACGTCGATCAGCCGATACAGCTGCTTCGTTGCCTGCTCCACCGCGACGTCGTCGCCGTGGAGCGTGATGGTCATTCGCGACAGGCCCTCGCGATCCGTGCGGCTGACGGCGAGCGAGTCGATGTTGAAGTTGCGGGCCCGCATCAGGCTGGCCACGCGGTTGAGGACGCCCGGCTTGTCGACGACGCTCGCGACCAGCCGGTGCAGCCGCTGGTCCCCGCCACCGGGCAGCGCGCGCGACGGCGGGGCGGCGTGGGCCGGGGCACCTTGCGGGCCGCCTTGGGCCGGGGCGCTCTGGGTGCTCATTCGTCCGGCCCACCCCACTGCTCGATGAGGTCGGACAGACCCTTGCCGGCCGGCATCATCGGGAAGACGTTCTGCTCGCCCGCGATCTCGAACCACACCAGGGCCGGCCCCTCGACCCCCTGGGCGAAGCGGACGGCATCGTCGACCTCCTCGGGCCGCGAGGCCTTGACGGCCGGGATGCCGAAGGCCGCGGCGAGCTTCAGGTAGTCCGGCCCGAGCAGGTGCGCGGAGTGGTAGTTGCCGGCGTAGATGATCTCCTGCCACTGCCGGATCATCCCGAGCTTCTTGTTGTCGAACAGGGCGATCTTCACCGGGATCTGGTCCTGGACGAGCGTCATGAGCTCCTGCAGCGTCATCTGGAAGCCGCCGTCGCCGGTGATCGCCCAGACCTCGCGACCGGTGCCGCCGCGCGCCGCCCCCATCGCCGCCGGGACGCTGAAGCCCATCGTGCCCAGGCCACCCGAGCTGACGTGGGTGTTCGGGTGGCGGAAGCCGGCGTAGCGGGCCAGCCACATCTGGTTCTGGCCCACGTCGCCCACGTAGATGGCCTCGTGATCGGTCAGCTCGCCGATCTTCTGGACGACGTAGTCGGCCGACAGGTACCCGTCGCGCCACGCCCCCGAGCCGTGCCACGAGGTCGCCTCGGAGTCCTTCCGCCAGCCTGCCAGCTGGTCGAGGTAGTCGGCCCGCCGCTCCGCCGGGACCGGCTCGACCATTGGGCCGAGCGCGGCGAGCACCCGCTTGGCGTCGCCCACGATCGGGACCTCGACGGCGACGTTCTTGCCGATCTCGGCGGGATCGATGTCGACGTGGACGATGCGGGCATATGGCGCATACGTCCGGACGTTGCCGGTGACCCGGTCGTCGAACCGCATCCCGACGGCCACCAGCAGGTCGGCCGACTGGATCGCCCGGTTGACGTGCTTCCAGCCATGCATGCCCATGTAGCCGTAGGCGAGCGGGTGGCGTTCGTCGATCGCGCCCACGCCGAGGAGCGTCCACGCGACGGGGGCCTGGATCTTCTCGGCGAGGGCCCGGAGCTCCCCTTCGGCGCGGGCGTGGAGGACGCCGTGGCCGGCGAGGATCACGGGCCGCTCCGCGGCGGCGATCTCGGCCGCTGCGAGCTTGAGCTGGCGATGGTTGCCATCCATCGTCGGCCGGAACCCGGGCAGGCCGGCCATCACCTCGTCGAGGGACGGGTGCCCGGCGTGGGTCTCCTGCTGCAGGGCGTCCTTCGTGATGTCAACGTGGACCGGGCCGGGGCGCCCCGTCCGCGCGATGTGGAACGCCTCCGCCAGGACCCGCGGCAGCTCGTCGGCGTCGCGGACAAGGTAGTTGTGCTTGGTCATCGGCAGGGTGATGCCGTTGATGTCGATCTCCTGGAAGGCGTCCTTGCCGATGAGCGCCGCCGGCACGTTGCCGGTGATCGCGACGATGGGGACTGAATCAAGCATCGCCGTCCCGATCCCGGTCACGAGGTTGGTCGCCCCGGGACCCGATGTGCCCATGCAGACGCCAACCCTGCCGGTGACCCGGGCGTAGCCGTCGGCGGCGTGGGCACCGCCCTGCTCGTGCCGGACCAGCACGTGTCGCAGCTCCGGGTAGTCACCCAGGACGTCGTAGAGCGGCAGGATCACTCCGCCGGGGTAGCTGAAGAAGACGTCGACGCCCTGGCGGAGCAGGGCCTCGCAGACCACGTCGGCGCCGATCCGCTGGCGCGTCCCGTGGGCCCCCGTCCGGACGGCCGGGCTCGAAGCCCCTTCGTGGAGCATCTCGCGCTGGGCCCGCTCGATCGCGGCGGCATGCCGGGAGCCGGCGGCCGGCACGTGGCTCCGCCGTGTGCCCGGACTCGGCGGTTTCGCGGTTTCACCTTTCGTGAGCGTCATCCTCGTCCGTCCCTTCCTGCCATGCCCTTGCCTGCCATGCCCTTGCCTGCAATGCCGTTGCCTGCACTGTCCGGACAAACGAAAGACCCTCGCCTCCCGGCGAGGGTCCCGTTGGTCCTCGGTGGTTGTCGTCGCTACTCGCGGTCGCTCCGCCGTGTCCCTCCGTTCTCCCGCCGGGAGCCGGTAATGAGGAGCCCAAGAAGGCTCTCAACGCCGACCAGGATGGCGCGAATAAGGGAGAGCGGGGGTACCTCGAGACCGGCGACGGGGAGCTGGACGCGCCGACCGTCCGTCGTCACGACGACGGCAACGGCACGGCGATCGATCGACTCCGAGGTTCGCACGGTCCGCGCAGTCTACGGGCACGCGGCGGAATCGTGCAACCCGCCATGGGTACTGGACCGAACAGCGACATCGCAATTCGACCCGCAGTTCGCGCTCCGGTGGCATCCTCGTCACATGCCCCGCCTCATCCTGGCCTCGAATCGCCTTCCCGTCGCCGCCCGGGTCGAGCGCGGCGAGCTGGTCCTGGCGCCGACCGCCGGCGGCCTCGCGACCGGGCTGCTCGGGCTCCAGGCTCGCAGCTCGGGGATCTGGATCGGCTGGCCGGGCGAGACATGGCGCCTGACCCCGGCCCAGCGCCGCGAGCTGGCAGACCGCCTCGCGGAACGCAACACGATCGGCGTCGACCTCTCGGCGAACGAGGTTGCGCGCTATTACGAGGAATTCTCGAACGGCATCCTGTGGCCGCTGCTGCACTACGACCTCGAGCGGCTGCCCCACGATCCGGGTGGCTGGGAGGCCTACGAGCGGGTCAACCGCCGCTTCGCCGAGGCGATCGTCCGTGAGTACCGCCCGGGCGACCAGATCTGGGTCCACGACTACCAGCTGATGCTGGTCCCGGGCATGGTCCGGCAGGAGCTCCCCGGCGCCGCGATCGGGTTCTTCCTGCACGTCCCGTTCCCGTCGTCCGAGCTGTTCCGGGTGCTGCGCTGGCGAGGCGAGCTGCTGGCCGGGATCCTCGGCGCGACCCTCGTCGGCTTCCACACCGCGTCGTACGCCTATCACTTCCGGCGGGCCGCGGCCAACCTCCTCGGCTGCGAGATCCGCGGCGAGCGAGTGATCTTCAACGGCCGGCCGATCGCCGTCGGCGACTTCCCGATGGGCATCGACGCCGAGGCCTTCGACGGCCTCGGCCAGAACCGTAAGGTCCTGGGCGAGGTCAACCGGCTGCAGCGGGCGGCCGGGGACGCCCGCCTGGTCGTCTCGATCGACCGGCTCGACTACACGAAGGGAATCCCACGGCGGCTGCTGGCCTTCGAGCGCGCCCTCGAACGCTATCCCAGCCTGCGTGAGACCGTCCGGCTGATCATGGTCGCGGCGCCGTCGCGGGAGAACGTCGGTGCGTACCGCGAGTACCGCCGCTCGGTCGACGAGCTGGTCGGCCGGATCAACGGCCGCTACACGACGCTCGGCACCACGCCCATCCACTACATCTCGCGGACGCTGCCGCGAGAGCGGCTCGCGGCGCTCTACCGGGCCGCTTCGGTGGCCATGATCACGCCGCTGCGCGACGGCATGAACCTCGTCGCCAAGGAGTACGTGGCGACCCGCGCCGACGAGGATGGCGTGCTCGTCCTGAGCGAGCTGGCCGGCGCCGCGGCCGAGCTGTCGAGCGCCCTGCTCGTCAACCCGTACGACCTCGACGAGGTTGCCGAGAACCTGCGGCGGGCCCTCCAGATGCCGGCCGCCGAGCGCCGCGAGCGCATGCGGACGCTCCGTGGCCAGGTCCTCGCCCACGACGTCCATCGCTGGGCCGACGACTTCGTGCGGGCGCTCTCGGCCGAGCATCGCCGGGCCGTTCGCCTGGCGCGCCGTGGACTGGGATTCGAGGACGCGGTCCGGCCGGACGAGATCGTCGCCGCGATCGGCGAGGCGCGGCGGCTCGCGATCGTCCTCGACTACGACGGCACGCTCGTGCCGCTGGTCGCTCGACCAGAGGACGCCCGGCCGGACGAGGAGGTCATCCGGCTGCTCAGCACCCTCGGCGGCCTGCCCGACGTGGCCGTGCACGTCGTCAGCGGGCGTCGCCGTTCGGAGCTCGAGGCGTGGCTCGGCGGGCTGCCGATCGGCCTCCATGCCGAGCATGGCCTGGCCTCGCGTTTCATCGGCCGCAAGCGCTGGCGGCGGCGGCTCGACGGCCCGCCAGCCTGGGTCCAGCCGGCCCGCCCGGTCATGGAGCGGTATGCCCGCGAGATCCCGGGAAGCCACCTCGAGGAGAAGGAGGCGGCCCTGGTGTGGCACTACCGGACCGCCGACTCCCGGATCGCCGAGCCGGCGGCGGAGCGACTCCGCGCGGAGCTCGAGGACGCCCTCGACGGCAGCGATGCCCGAGTCACGCCCGGTTCGAGAATTGTCGAGGTGCGCCAGGCCGGCGTGGACAAGGGGATTGTGGTGGGGGCCGTGGAGGCCGCCCACGCCGGGCGGCGCCTCGTCGTCGTCGGCGACGACACGACCGACGAGGACATGTTCGCCGCGGCTCCCGAGACCGCGATCACCGTGCGGGTCGGGCCGGGCCGGACCGTCGCCCGCTACCGCCTCGGCGGCCCGGACCAGGTGCGGGCCCTGCTGGGGCTCCTCGCCCGGCGCGACGACGAGAGCTGGCCGGCGTCCGAGCGTTGACGCGCCGGCCGCGGACAACGGACACTCGCCACCGACCATGACCTACTCGATCGTCGCGCTGGACCCCGCCACCGGCGACCTCGGCGTCGCCACCCAGTCGAAGTTCCTCGCGGTCGGCGCGGTCGTGCCGTGGGCGCGGGCCGGGGTCGGGGCGATTGCCACGCAGTCCTTCGCGAACGTCGCGTACGGTCCGGATGGTCTCGCCGCGCTCGCCGCGGGCCAGTCCGCCGCCGAGGCACTGGCCGCCCTCGTCGCGGCTGACCCGCTCCGCGAGCAGCGCCAGGCGGGGAGCGTCGACGCTCACGGCGGCAGCGCAACACACACCGGCCGCGAGTGCTTCGCCTGGGCCGGCGGCCGGACCGGCCCGGGCTTCGCGGCCCAGGGCAACATCCTCGCCGGGGCGGCCGTCGTCGACGGCATCGTCGAGACGTTCACGGCCGGCGGGCAGCCGTTCCCGGAGCTCCTCGTGGCCTGCCTCGCCGCCGCCGAGGCGGGCGGCGGCGACCGACGGGGTCGTGAATCGGCCGCGCTCCTGATCGTCCGTGAAAAGGGCGGCTACGGCGGCGGCAACGACATCTGGATGGACCTCCGCGTCGACCACCATGACGACCCGGTCGGCGAGCTCGGCCGGCTGCTCGAGCTCCATCACCTGTACCTGGACAGGCCGGCCGTCTCGGAGCTCCTGCCGCTGGACGTGACGCTGGCCGCCGAGGTGCGGTCGCTGATGACCCGGATCGGCGCCCAGCCCGGCGGCGCGTTCGGAAACGTCTACCAACCGATGTGGCAGGTCGCGGGCTGGGAGCCGCCCGCCGCCGCGGCCGGCGAGGGCGCCGGCGATGCGGAGGGTGCCGCGGACGCCGAGCGCCCGAGGACCGGCGAGCCCCGCCCCCTGCCCGACGGCTGGGACGACGCCTGGCAGGGCGCGCTGTGGGACTGGATGGGTGTCGAGAACCTCGAGGAGCGCACCACCGCCCCTGGCTGGATCGACCCCCGCGTCCTGGCCGTCCTCCGCTCGCGCTCCGGCAGCGCGTAGGCCCGTCCCGGGGCACATCGGGCACAATGTCGCGCCAATGACCGCTACCGCGCCGCGCACCCTGGTCGAGAAGATCTGGGACGACCACGTCGTCGCCGGCCGCCGGGGCGCGCCAGACATCCTGGCGATCGATCTGCACCTCGTCCACGAGGTCACCAGCCCTCAGGCGTTCGAAGGCCTCCGTCGCCGCGGCCTCACGGTCCGCCACCCGGAGCGGACCGTCGCGACGGCTGACCACTCCGTGCCGACGACGCCCCGGAGCCTGCCGATCCTCGACGCGATGGCGGCCGCCCAGGTCGCCCAGCTGGAGACGAACACCCGCGAGTTCGGGATCCCGCTCCACGGCCTCGGTGACCCGAGCCAGGGCATCGTCCACGTCATCGGTCCGCAGCTCGGGCTGACCCAGCCGGGCATGACGATCGTGTGCGGCGATTCGCACACCTCCACGCACGGCGCGTTCGGGGCGCTGGCGTTCGGGATCGGGACGAGCGAGGTCGAGATGGTCCTCGCCACGCAATGCCTGCTCCAGCGCCGCCCGAAGACCTACGAGGTCCGGGTCGACGGCCGCCTCGCGCCCGGCGTGAGCGCCAAGGACGTGATCCTCGCACTGCTGGCGAGGATCGGGATCGGCGGCGGGACGGGCCACGTCTTCGAGTACCGCGGCTCGGCCATCGAGGCGCTGTCGATGGAGCAGCGGATGACCATCTGCAACATGTCGATCGAGGGCGGGGCACGAGCCGGCCTGATCGCCCCCGACGAGACGACGGTCGAGTACCTCGCCGGGCGCCCGCATGCCCCGCAGGGCATCGAATGGGATCGGGCGGTCGAACGCTGGCGCGAGCTGCCGACCGACGACGGGGCTACCTTCGACCGGTCGGTGACGATCGATGCCTCGGCCCTCGAACCGATGGTCACCTACGGCACCAACCCCGGCATGGGCCTGCCGATCTCGGCGGCCGTGCCGGACCCGGAGGGCGTCGACGACGCGCAGCGGCGCCGAAACCTGGAGGGCGCCCTCGCCTACATGGACCTCCGGCCGGGCCAGCCGATCCTCGGCCAGAAGGTCGACGTGGTGTTCATCGGCTCGTGCACCAACGGCCGGATCAGCGACCTTCGCCTCGCGGCCGCCGCGCTCGAAGGACGCCGGGTCGCCGAGGGCGTTCGAATGATGGTCGTGCCGGGTTCGGATGAGGTGAAGCGCGAGGCCGAGCGCGAGGGACTCCACGAGATCTTCCGGGCTGCCGGGGCCGAGTGGCGCGAGGCCGGCTGCTCGATGTGCATCGCGATGAACGGCGACCAGCTGGAGCCCGGCCAGTACGCGGTCAGCACCTCGAACCGCAACTTCGAGGGCCGCCAGGGCAAGGGTGGCCGGACGTTTCTGGCCTCGCCCCTGACTGCAGCGGCGTCGGCCGTTGCCGGCGCCATCGCCGACCCACGCCGCCTGCCGGGCATCGAGTCGCTCGCCGCGGTCGGCGGGCGCTGAGGGCTCGCCGCGTCATGCCTGAGCCGTACGCGACCTTCACGAGCCGGGTGATCCCGCTGCCGGCCGAGAACGTCGACACCGACCAGATCGTACCGGCCCGTTTCCTCAAGATCACCGACAAGGAAGGCCTGGCCGACGCGCTGTTCCGCGACTGGCGGTTCGAGACCGACGGCTCATTGAAGGAGCCCCGATTCGTGCTCGACCGGCCGGAGATGGCCGGCCGACGGATCCTCCTCGCGGGCGACAACTTCGGGTGCGGCTCGTCCCGCGAGCACGCGCCGTGGGCGCTCGTGGCGTGGGGCGTCCGGGCGGTCATCACGACGAGCTGCGCCGACATCTTCCGTGGCAACTCGCTCAAGAACGGGTTGCTGCCGATCGTCGTCGACCCCGAGCGGCACCGCCAGCTGTTCGAGCTGGTCCAGGCCGATCCGGACGTCGAGCTGACGGTCGACCTCGAGGCCCAGGTCGTCCACCTGCCCGGCGACGAGGACCTGCCGTTCGAGGTCGATCCCTTCAGCCGGCTGATGCTCCTCCAGGGCACCGACGAGCTCGGCTACCTCCTCTCCCCCGAGCCCGACATCGCGGCCTGGGAGTCCGCCCACCCGCCCCGCGTCGACACCCGCCCGACCGCCCCGGG
>VEOW01000027.1 GCA_012026785.1 Chloroflexota bacterium
ACGTTGGCCGACGCGCCGATGATGGTGGCGTTGCCGCCGAGACAGGCGCCGAGAGCCAGCGACCACCACAGCGGCTCGATGGCCAGGCCGCCGGCGGCCATGTCGCGCACGACCGGGATCATCGTGGCCGTGTAGGGAATGTTGTCCACGATCGCCGAGGCTACCCCGGACAGCCACAGCAGCCCGAGGGTCGTGACCGCCTGCTCGCCGCCGGTGATCTGGATCAGGACCTCGGCAATGGCCGTGACGATGCCGACGTGGACGATGCCCTCGACGAGCATGAACAGGCCGACGAAGAAGAACAGTGTTGGCCATTCGACCTCCTCGAGCACGTCGCCGGGCTCGATTCGAGCGAGCAGCATCAGGACGGCCGCCCCGAACAGGGCGATCGTCGCCGGCTCCAGGCCAAGCGTGCCGTGGACCAGGAAGCCGCCGATCGTGAGGCCGATGACGATCAGCGAGATCCGAAGGAGGCGCGGCTCCTCGAGGACCTCCCGTTCATCGAGCGCGAGGACCGCGTCCCGGATCTCCGGGTCGACCTCCAACTGGCGCCCGAAGAAGACTCGAACCGTCACGAGGAACGCCAGGAACACCAGGACCGCGGGTGGACCCATGTTCAGCAGGAAGGCCGCGAAGTCCAGCCCGGAGGCGGAGCCGATGAGGATGTTGGGCGGGTCGCCGATGAGGGTCGCGGTGCCGCCGATATTCGAGGCGAGGATCTCGCTGATCAGGAACGGCACCGGCGAGATGTGGAGCGCGGCCGCGATGTAGAGGGTCACCGGGGCGATGAGCACGACGGTCGTGACGTTGTCGAGGAACGCCGACAGGACGGCGGCCACGATCGAGAGGACGATCAACAGACGGAACGGCTCGCCGCCGGCGAGCTTGCTGGAGAGGATCGCGATCCACTGGAAGAAGCCGGTTCGTCGAAGGATCCCGGCAAGAATCATCATCCCGGCCAGCAGGAAGATGACGTTGAAGTCGATGGCCGCGAACGCCTCGTGCTGATCGATGATCCCGAGCAGGATCATCGCCAGGCCGCCGAGGAGCGCGAGGATGGTCTTGTCGAGCCGATCGGTTGCGATCAGCGCATAGGTGATGAGGAAGACGACCCCGGCGAGGAGGACCTCCATGCTCGGGCTCAGCGGCCCTCAGCGCGGGGATCGCTTGGCGCGGGCGGCTCCGATGGAGACCCCTCGTCGCTCTCGGCGCGCTCCTCCTCGAGGGCGTCGGCGAGACGGATCGCGAGCTCCAGGAGGTCGATGTAGCCCGTCGGCCGGCCCTCGGCGTTGACGACGTACATGCCCGTGACTCGATTGCGGTGCATCTCCCGGAAGGCCTCGCTGACGGTGGCATCCGGTGAGATCGTTGCCGGGGGCTCCATGATGTCCCCGGCGATTCGGTCCTCCACGGCGTGGCCGAACCGGCCGACCTCGTCCGCATCCCGGATTCCGGCCATGACGGCTTCGGGGGCGACCCGGGCGACGATCGACTCGGTCAGGCGGAGCACCCGGATGATGCCGATGACCCGGCCCTCGTCGTCGATGACCCCGATCGTGCGGGTCTCGGGCTGGACGGCCGAACGGCGGACGACGTCGAGCAGATCGTCCTCGCGGTGCACGAGCAGCGGCCCGATCCCGAGCAGATCCTGGCAATCCGCAACCCGGGTCTGGCGGGCAAGTCGAACGGGCTCCGTCATCGGTCCATGATCCTCCCTGGCGTCCCGGATGCGCGCGGCTCCCGCCGCGTCACCACTCGGCGCGGCCCTGGCGGACGTTGATGCTCTCGATGATCCCGAGACCGATGGCGATGCTGATCAGCGACGAGCCGCCGTGGCTCACGAACGGCAGCGGGATGCCGGTGATCGGCATGACCCCGATCACCATGCCGACGTTCACCACGAGCTGGAACAGGATCCAGGTCGCAAGTCCACACGCGAACATGGTGCCGAATGGGTCCTTCGAACGCCAGCCTGCGACGAGGATCCTCCACAGGAGCAGCACGAAGAGGCCGATCACGACGACCGCGCCGATGAACCCGAGCTCCTCGGCGAGGATCGCGAACACGAAGTCGGTCGTATCGACGGGCAGCAGGCCAGCCGCGTTCTGGCTCCCGTTCGTCAAGCCACGTCCGAAGAGACCGCCCGAGCCAACCGCGATCTGGGACTGGTAGAGCTGGTACCCGGCGCCCTGCAGGTCCGACAGGGGGTCCAGGAAGGCCGTCAGGCGGGCCTTCTGGTAGTCCTGCAGGACATAGGTCCAGATGAACGGCAGTGCCGCCACGGCGGCCGCGGCGGAGGCTCCGAGCCATCGAAGGCTGGCTCCCGACATGAAGAGCATGCCCGCGAGAATCGCCCCCAGCACGAGGGCGGTTCCGAGATCCGGCTGCAGGAGGACCAGCAGGAACGGGGGGCCTGCGAGGATGCCCGCTCCGACGATCGACCACAGCGAGCCCATCCGCCCGGCGCGTGAGCCGAGGTAGTTCGCCAGGACGACGATCATCAGGACCTTGGCGATCTCGCTGAACTGCACCTGCTGTCCGGCGATCGAGACCCAGCGCGAGGTACCGCCCACGCCGCTGCCGATCCCCAACGTCAGCGCCAGGAGCCCGAGCTGCAGCAGGTACAGCGGCCAGGCGAAGGTCTTGAGCCAGTGGTAGTCGAAGGCGCTGACGAGCAGGAAGGCGATCATCGCGAGAACAGCCCACATCAGGCCCCGCAGGAAGACCGAGCCCGTTTCGAACAGTCCGACCGCGGCCGTTGCGGAGTTGCTGTAGGCCATCGCCAGGCCAAAGCACACCAGCAGGGCCGCGTAGGTCACCAGCTGCAGGTCGAAGGCTCGCCAGACGACGCCGACGCGGCGCGTCACGAACTCGCTCCGGCGCGCGCCCCCACCCACGCTGAGATCGAGTGGTCGAATGCTCACGACGCTCAGTCCATCACGTAGAAGTCGCCGCGCTTCAGGAGATGCGGGTTGCGGTAATCCTTCTTGATCCCGAAGTGCAGCTGGTAGTAGTACTTGACGATCTCGGTCGAGCTGTTGCCGACCGTTCCGGCGTTGTACGAGAACACGACGACGGCGAGCTCGGAGTCGGTGCGCTGGATCGCCTTCCAGCCGTGCGGGTCGCTGGGACGCTTCCAGGGGTCCTTCGGCACGAAGCTCACGAACCAGTTATGGAAGGGCAGGAAGCCCTGAGGCCCCGGCGTCCCGAACTCGGCCGTGCCCGTCTTGCCGGCGATGACGATCGGCAGGTCGACGAGGTTCCAGGTATGGCGGCTGACGACGACGTTGCGGGCGGCGCGGCGCATCGTCTTGAGCGCGCCGGGGGCATCGACCTCGCTGATGATCTCGGGCTCGATGGCCTGAACCAGCCCGTCGGGCCGAATGATCTCGGAGACGACGTGCGGCCGGTAGACCTTGCCGCCGTTGGCCAGGGCGGCATACGCGTTGAGCAGCTGCAGCGGCGTGACCGCGTCGTACCCCTGGCCGATCCCGGCGAGGTACACCTCGCCCGGGTAGATCGGCAACCCGAACGTATCGAGCTTCCACTTGTTGGTGGGCACGATCCCGGCAGCCTCGTAGGGCAGGTCGATGCCGCTCGGAGCGCCAAAACCCAGCTTCTTGGCCCAGTAGCCGAGCCGATCGATGCCGAGCATCGCGGCCGCCTGGTAGAAGAACGTGTCGCTCGAGTGCCCGAAGCCGCAGAAGATGTTGCACAACCCGAAGCCGACGCCGTTCCAGTCACGGAAGCGGGCACCGCCGATGGTCAGGTAGCCGGCCGTCCGAATACGGGTCTCCGGCGTGATCTTGCCGTCGGCGAGGGTGCCGGTTCCGGCAACGAGCTTGTAGGTGGAGCCCGGTGGGTACTGGTCGCTGATCGCGTGGTTGACGAGGGGCTTCTGGGGATCCTTGAGCAGCGCCTGGTAATCGTCGGCGCTGATCCCTTCGGCGAACTCGTTGTTGTCGTAGCTCGGCAAGCTGACCATCGCGAGAATCTCGCCGTTCTGCGGATTCATCACGATGATCACGCCGCGCTTCAGCTTGGCCTTCGCCATGCCCCAGCGGAGCGCCTTCTCGGCCAGCTCCTGCTCACGCTTGTCGATGGTGAGCCGCAGTGAGCTCCCGGCAATGGCCTGGTCCTCGGTCCGGAGGACCTGGACCCGGCGGCCGGTGGCGTCGCGCTCGACGAGCTGCGAGCCGTACTGGCCGCGCAGGGCCTCCTCGTAGATCGCCTCCACCCCGGCTCGCCCGATCAGGTCATCGGGCAGGTAGCCCCGCGGGCGAAGGTCGGGCAGCTCCTCGGCGCTCACCGGGCCGAGGTAGCCGAGGATGTGGGCGAAGAGCGGGCCACTGTCGTAGCGCCGCCGGGTCTCGACGACCACTTCCACACCCGGCAGCTCCTGCCGCGCTTCGGCAATGAAGTTGGCGACCGTGGGGTCGACGTCCTGGGCGACGCGGACGCTGTCGTAGCGCGAGCCTGGGTTCGAATCGATCGTGATGTTGATATCCGTCGGGTCCATCCCGATCAGGCTGCCCAGCAGCGCGAGCACCTCTTCGCGCCGGGATTCGGGAAGGTCGGCGGGGCGGATCTTGACGCTGTACGACGCGACGTTGGAGACCAGCGGGACGCCGCTGCGGTCGTAGATGACGCCGCGCGTCGAGGGCAGGGGTTCCAGCACGGTGCGGTTGGCCACGGCGAGTGCGGTGTAGTGGCTCGTGGACGAGACCTGGAGCGCGAACAGGCGGGCGGAGAGTGCGCCCGCCGCCACGACCACGGCGAGCCCGAACACGAGGAACCGGAGCCGCGACGGCGCGAGCGATGGTCGGTCGTCGAGGTACACGCTCACCACTCAGCTCGCTCCGGGACGGCTCGCCGATCGTGGATGGAGATCGCCAACGGGCCGATCAGGACGCCAAGGATGCCGTCATAGATCGCGTCGGGCAGGAACAGGGCGACCGGGTCAGGCGCGGAGACCCCGGGCTCGGCGGCAGCGCGAAGGGCGAAGGCAAGCAGCGAGTACATCAAGCTCAACAGCGGAACGGCGATGACGGGAACCAGGACACGGAGGCGAGGGAAGGGCTGTGCCATCGCGGCCGCGATGCCCGCCGCGACCAGGAGCGCGAATGCGGAGACCCCGAGCGGCCGGCCGAACAGCGAATCGAGGACCAGGCCACCGACGAACGCAAACGTGATTCCCCGCTCGAGCCCGGCTGCGATGGTCCAGATGACCCCGATGACCAGGACGGGGTGAGGTTGTGCATGTTCAACCGCGAAATATGGGCCGAGCGTGGCTTCGACGAGCGCGGTCGCCGTCGCCCCGATCGCCGCAAACAGGAGGCTCATGGGTCGGCGGTGAAATCCTCGGCGAAGGGTCCTCGGGCGGAGGTCGCACGAGAACCTGAGCCCCCGCGGCGACAATCGGACGGCACCGCCTCGTCGAGAGCAGAGTATCCCACGCCGTTGATGCCGCGGCAATCAACCGGATGGTCCCGGCGGCACATTCCCCGTTGGTCGTGCTCCCCGGGCGCGGTGTTTCACGTGAAACTCGCCCCTCTCGCCCCTTTTGGCCCTACCCGTGTCACTCCGCTGCAAGGGACGGACCCGCTGACATCGGCAGTGAACCCCCAGATACGTGAGCGTGAAGCGGTGGGCGCGACAATCCTGCGCGCGTGGCGCGACCGAGGGCGCCTCGCCGAGCGAGTGGAGACCGCTTCCGATGCTAGAATCGACGCCTGTGAATGATCCCCGGACGGGCCGCTGAGTGGGCCAAACCATCGCCTGTGCCAATCAGAAGGGCGGCGTTGGAAAGACCACGACGGTCGTGAACCTGGCCAGCTACCTGGCCCTTGCCGGTGAGCGCGTCCTCGTCGTCGACCTCGATCCCCAGGGCAACGCCACGAGCGGCCTCGGGCTGGATCGGGCACGCGATCGCTCCGTATACGACGCCGTCGTCGACGACGTCAGCTTGACGGACCTGATGGCTGACTCGGCCGTGCCGAGTCTGACCCTGGTGCCTTCGTCGATCGCCCTTGCCGGTGCGGAGGTGGAGCTCGCCCCGATCGAGCAGCGGGAGCGACGCCTCGCGCATCTCCTTCGACCGGTCGCCGACGACTTCGACTACGTGTTCGTCGATTGCCCGCCCTCGCTCGGCCTGCTGACCGTCAACGCGCTCACCGCGGCCGACTCCAGCCTGGTGCCGATCCAATGCGAGTACTACGCCCTGGAAGGCCTCAGCCAGCTGCTGGCCACGTTCAATCTCGTGCGGGATCACCTCAATCCGGCCCTCGAGCTCAAGGGCGCCGTCCTGACGATGTACGACAGTCGGACCCGCCTGAGCGCCGACGTGGCGGCCGAGGTGCGGCGCCACCTTGGTGATCGGGTGTATGAGACTGTCGTCCCGCGGAGCGTTCGCCTGTCGGAGGCGCCGAGCCACGGCCTTCCGATTCACCTCTACGCGCCGACCTCCCGGGGGGCGGAGGCCTACGAGGCGTTGGCCTCCGAGCTGCGCGCCCGTGACGAGCGGCCCGGCGCTCCCGCCTGGGTCCCGGCGCATGACGCGGTTGGCGGCGCGGTCGGCGGCACTGCCAGGGGCGCTGTCAATGGCGCCGCCGGCGGCACTCCGGCCTCGGACGGTGCGATCGACGCCTCGAGCGGCGCTCCGGGTGGTCGGCCTCGTCCGTTCGTCGCGTCCCACGAGCGCTCCGCGGAGGTCGTGAGCGCATGACGGTGCGGAGTGATCGGCCGCAGGGCCTCGGGCGCGGCCTGGCCGCGTTGATCCCGCAGCGCAGCGGCGCCGGATCGGCGACCCAGGAGATCCCGATCGCGTCCATTCGCCACAATCCGCGCCAGCCTCGGCTGCGGATGGACGATGCCGCGCTGGCGACGCTCGCGGCGAGCATCCGGGAGCACGGCGTGATCCAGCCGGTGTTGGTCAGCGAGATGCTCGATGGCTACCAGCTCGTCGCCGGCGAGCGGCGTGTCCGCGCCGCCCAGATGGCGGGCCTGGATCGAGTCCCGGCCGTCGTCCGACAGCTCGCGGATCGCCAGCAGCTCGAGCTGGCGCTCGTCGAGAACCTCCAGCGCGAGGACCTGGACCCCCTGGAAGCGGCGCACGCCTACCGCCAGCTGATCGACGAGTTCGGGTTCACCCAGGAGGAGCTGGCAGCGCGGGTCAGCCGGGCCCGCTCCACGGTCGCCAACACGCTCCGCCTGCTCGAGCTGCATCCGGCCGTCCAGGCGGCGGTCATCGACGGCCGCCTCTCCGAGGGCCACGCGCGCGCGATCGGCGGATTGCCGGCCGAGACGCAGGCCCGGGTGGCGGACACCGTCGTCGAGCAGGAGCTGTCCGTCCGCCAGACCGAGGAGCTCGTCCGGCGGCTGCGAGAGCCCCGACCGGAGCGAGAGAGCAGGGCTGCCCGCGCGGCCGATCCGGAGCTCGAACGGGTCGAGGAGGACCTGCGGCGCGCCCTGGGCACGAAGGTCCGCCTGGCCAGGTCGCGGCGCGGCGGCCGAATCGTCATCGAATTCTACGGCGACGACGAGCTGACGCGGCTCTACGAGCGCCTCGTGGGGGTGTCCGCATGAGTGAGCCGCGCTCCCGAGGCGCCGCGAAGGCCACCGAGACCGGCGCTTCGCTCACGCCGGGGCGCACGTCCACGAACGGCACGGACGGCGACGGCACGCGCCGACGGAAGCGCGGAGCCGCGGACTCGGACTACACGGCCGCCAGCATCCAGGTCCTCGAAGGCCTCGAGGCGGTCCGGCGCCGCCCCGGCATGTACATCGGCTCGACCGATGCCCGCGGGCTCCACCACCTCGTCTGGGAGGTCGTCGACAACTCGATCGACGAGGCGATGGCGGGCCACGCCAAGACGATCCGGGTGACCGTCCGCCAGGATGGCATCGTCGAGGTCGTCGACGACGGTCGAGGCGTCCCGGTCGGCAAGCACGCAACCGGGAAGGATGCCCTCGAGGTCGTCCACACCGTGCTCCATGCCGGCGGCAAGTTCGGGGGCGGCGGGTACAAGGTCTCGGGCGGCCTCCACGGCGTCGGCGTCAGCGTCGTGAACGCCCTGTCCGACTGGATGCGGGTCGAATCGGCCCGCGACGGCGGCATCTGGGCCCAGGAGTATCAGCGCGGCAAGCCGTCCGGGCCGGTCAAGAGGATGGGCTCCCAGGGAGACCGGCGCGGAACCAAGACGCTGTTCCGCGCGGACCCGATGATGTTCGAGACGACCGACTACTCGTTCGACCTCATCTCCCAGCGACTGCGCGAGTCGGCGTACCTCACCAAGGGGGTCTGGATCACGCTCGTCGACGAGCGGGTCGACCGCGAGCGATCGTTCTACTTCGAGGGCGGCCTGCAGTCGTTCGTTCGGCACCTCAACCGCAACAAGGAGGTCCTGCACTCGCGGCCGATCTATGTCGAACGGCGTGAGAACGGGACGCAGGTCGAGGTCGCGCTGCAGTACAACGACACCTACACCGAGACGGTCCTGGCGTTCGCCAACAACATCAACACGGTCGACGGCGGGACGCACGTGACCGGCTTTCGGGCGGCCCTGACCAGCTCCCTCAACGACTGGGCCCGCAAGGCCGGCGTGCTGAAGGACAGCGACGGCAACCTCTCGGGCGACGACGTCCGCGAGGGCCTGACCGCCGTCATCAGCGTCAAGCTGACCGACCCGCAGTTCGAGGGCCAGACCAAGGCCAAGCTCGGCAATGCCGAGGTCAAGGGCCAGGTCCAGGCCGCGGTGACCGACAGCCTGGCCCAGTACCTCGAGGAGAACCCCGGTGACGGCCGGCGGATCATCGAGAAGTGCCTCACCGCCGCGCGGGCTCGCGAGGCGGCCCGCAAGGCCCGCGACCTGGTGATCCGCAAGGGCGCCCTCGACGGGCTGTCGCTGCCGGGCAAGCTGGCCGACTGCCAGGAGCGCGACCCGGCCCGGAGCGAGCTGTTCATCGTCGAGGGCGATTCGGCCGGCGGCTCGGCCAAGCAGGGCCGCGCCCGTCGCTTCCAGGCCATCCTGCCCCTTCGCGGCAAGGTCCTGAACGTCGAGAAGGCCCGCCTCGACAAGATCGTCGCCAGCGAGAACGTGCGGCCGCTGATCATCGCGCTCGGTGCCGGGATCGAGGGCATCGGGGACGACAGCTTCGACCTGGCGAAGCTGCGATACCACCGCATCATCATCATGACCGACGCGGACGTCGATGGTGCCCACATCCGGACCCTGCTGCTGACGTTCTTCTACCGCCACATGCCCCAGGTCATCGAATCCGGCTACCTGTACATCGCCCAGCCGCCGCTCTACCGGATCTCGACCGGCAAGGTCACCCGCTACGCCCACACGGAGCGGGAGAAGGACCGGGTCGTCAAGGAGATGAACGTCAAGAACGTCTCGGTGCAGCGCTTCAAGGGCCTCGGCGAGATGAACGCCGACCAGCTCTGGGAGACGACGATGAATCCCGAGACCCGGGTCCTGCTCCGTGCCGAGATCGACGACGCGGCGGAGGCCGACCAGGTCTTCACGATGCTGATGGGCGAGAAGGTCGAGCCGCGCAAGGACTTCATCAAGGCCGAGGCGCGGAAGGTTCGAAACCTTGACGTCTGAGGTTGCGCCCTCGGGGGCGAGCTCGACCGTCGTCGCCGGCTACCGCTTCGAGCCGCACCACTGCTTCGCCTGCGGCGAGTTGAACGAGCACGGCCTCCATCTCCAGCTCCACGCGGACGAGACCGGCTGCTGGACGGAGCTGGCCCTGCCGCCGCGGTTCCAGGGCTGGGAGTCCGTCGCCCACGGCGGGATCGCCTGCACGATCCTCGACGAGGTCATGGCCTGGTCCGTGATCGGGCGGGGCACCTGGGGCGTCACGGCCCGCCTCAACGCGGCCTTTCGACGGCCCATCCCGGTCGGTCGCGAGATTCGCGCCGAGGGTTGGGTGACCGAGGACCGGCGCCGGGCGATCCACACCGCCGGGCGGATCGTCGACGCTGCGACGGGCGACGTGCTGGCCACGGCGGATGGCGTGTTCATGGCCGTTCCGCCCGAACAGCTCGCGGCCCTGAAGGCCCGCTATCGCCTGCGCCGCGACGACGACCGGGCGAGCGTCGATGAGCGAATGGGACCGCCGATCGCCGCGGAGCCCGCGTGAGCATCGCGATGGCCGTCCCCGACCGCGACCAGCGCGACCGGGCCGAGCAGCTCGGGCGAGAGCTGGCCGACGAGGTCCATGATCCCGGTGCGCTGGCCGAGGCCCTGGCGGCTCGGTTCCGCCGGCTCGCCGATCCGGCGTACCTGGACGGGCAGCGGTTCGTGGCACCGGGCATCGGGCCGACGCACGGCGTCCGGACGCCGATCCAGACAGCGGTTCGCCGAGGCTTCGACCGGGCCACCCGACGAGCATCGACCTCGGAGCTCATCCTCGTCGCCGACCGGCTGCTGCGGGAGCCCGAGCGCGAGGCCCGCTGGTTCGCGATCCACCTCCTGGAGCGGACGCTGGTCGCCGAGCCGGAGCGGTCGTGGCAGCTCCTGCGGCGAGCGGCCGCCGAGGCCGACGACTGGATCACCGTCGATTCGCTCGCCCATCCGTATGCCAAGGGGGTGCTGCGCGAGCCCTACCGCTGGGCGGAGCTGGAGCAGCTGACGATCTCGCCGTCCCCGTGGGAGCGCCGCCTCGTCGGCTCCACGATCGCGACGATCCCGTTCGTCGAGCGGACGGCCGGCCGGACCCCCGAGATCGCCGCGCGCGGCCTCGCGCTGCTCGGGCTGCTGATCGGCGATCGCGAGCCCGACGTCCAGAAGGCCCTCGCGTGGGCCTACCGTTCGATGGCCCTCGTCGACCGCGACGCAACCACGGCCGCCCTGGCCGACCAGGCCGAGACGGCCACCGCCAACGCCGACGGCCACCGAGCGTGGGTCGTCCGGGACAGCCTCCCCAAGCTCGAACCGGGGGCAGCCGCTCGAATTCGAGCCCGCCTGGCCGGGGTTCGACGCCGCCCCGGGGCCCCGTCGACCTCGCGGGCCGCCGAGCTGGCCGGTCGGTTCGGGGGCATGGGCCTCGGCCGCCCGATGCCGGAGCCGCCGCTGACATGACCGCCGTGACGAGGAGCATCGCCGGGTGACCGAGGAGCCGACCAACATCCGCACCGTCCGCGTCGAGGACGAGATGCGCGTCTCGTACCTCGACTACGCGATGAGCGTCATCGTCGCGCGGGCCCTGCCCGACGTCCGCGACGGCCTCAAGCCCGTCCACCGCCGGATCCTGTTCACGATGGGCGAGATGGGCCTCTCGGCCACGAGCTCCTACCGCAAGTGCGCGGCGATCGTCGGCGAGGTCATGGGCAAGTACCACCCCCACGGTGACGTCGCCCTGTACGACGCTCTCGTTCGGTTGGCCCAGGACTTCTCGATGCGTTACCCGCTCGTCGACGGCCAGGGCAACTTCGGCTCGGTGGATGGCGACGCCGCGGCGGCGATGCGCTACACGGAGGCGCGGCTGACGGCGATCGCGGCCGAGATGCTGGCCGACATCGACAAGGAGACCGTCGACTTCGCCGACAACTACGACGGGACGCAGAAGGAACCGTCGGTCCTGCCGGCAAAGATCCCGAACCTCCTCGTCAACGGCTCGTCCGGCATCGCGGTCGGCATGGCCACCAACATTCCGCCACACCATCTCGGTGAGATCGCCGACGCGACGATCGCCCTGATCGACGACCCGGACATCACGACCGACGACCTGTGCCAGTTCGTCCACGGGCCAGACTTCCCGACGGGCGGCACGATCTTCCGCTATGAGCGCATCCGGAACACGATCAGCGGCGATTGGGAGACGGTCGACGCCATCCGCCAGATGTACGCCCACGGCCGGGGCCGGGTCGTCATGCGCGCCCAGGTCGCCTTCGAGGAGCTGCGGGGCGAGCGGATGGGCATCGTCGTGACCGAGCTGCCGTACCAGGTCAACAAGGCGGCCCTGCTCGAGAAGATCGCTGACCTCGTCAAGGACAAGAAGATCGAGGGCATCGCCGACCTGCGCGACGAGTCGGACCGGGACGGCATGCGGATGGTCATCGAGGTCAAGCGCGACGCCAACCCCCACAAGGTCTTGAACAACCTCTTCAAGCACACCGCCCTCCAGGCGGCCTTCAACATGAACATGCTGGCCCTGGTCGACGGCCAGCCCCAGACGCTGCCGCTGAAGTCGGTCCTCCAGCACCACGTCGACCATCGCCGCGAGATCGTCCGGCGGCGAACCGAGTACGACCTCGGCAAGGCCCGCGACCGGGCCCACATCCTCGAAGGCCTGAAGAAGGCCCTCGACAATCTCGACGAGGTCATCAAGACCATCCGCGCCTCGGCCGACACCGAGGTCGCCCGGACGAACCTCATGACCCGCTTCGACCTCTCGGAGCGTCAAGCCCAGGCAATCCTCGACATGCGGTTGGCGCGCCTGGCGGCCCTCGAGCGCAAGAAGATCGAGGACGAATACCTCGAGGTCATCCAGCTCATTGCCGAGCTGGAAGACATCCTCGCCAGCCCGGCGCGGGTCCTCGGCATCATCAAGGACGAGCTGACCGAGCTGAAGCGGCGCTACGCCGGCGAGCGCCGGACCCGGGTCGCCGACGACTCCAGCCGCGAGATGACCGACGAGGACCTCATCGCCGATGAGGACGTCGTCATCACCATCTCGGGCCGCGGCTACATCAAGCGCCAGCCGGTCGCCACCTACCGCCGCCAGCACCGCGGCGGCAAGGGCATCATCGGCCACGTCACCCGCGAGGAGGACGCCGTCGAGCACCTGCTCGTGGCCAACACCCACGACTGGGCGCTGTTCTTCACCAATCGCGGCCGGGTCTTCTCCTCGAAGGTCCACGCCATCCCCGACGCCTCGCGCCAGGCCAAGGGCATCCCGATCATCAACATGCCCGGCGTCCAGGTCGAGCATGGCGAGGTGCCCACCGCGACGATCACCCTGCCCGAGTTCGCGCCGGGCTCGTACCTCGTCCTCGCCACCCGCCGGGGGATCATCAAGAAGACGCCGCTCGAGCACTTCGAGCGGGTCCGTTCGACCGGTATCCGCGCGATCACCCTGGCCGACGACGACGAGCTGGCCTGGGTCGACGTCTCGTCCGGCGAGGACGACATCATCATCGCCACGGCCCAGGGCATGCTGGCCAAGTTCCACGAGGCCGAGGTCCGGCCGATGGGCCGCGACGCCGCGGGCGGCATCGGCAGCCGGCTGCTCAAGCGCGAGGGCGACGAGGTCGTCTCGATGAGCGTCGTCCAGCCCGGCGCCGACCTGCTCGTCCTGACCGAGACGGGCTACGGCAAGCGGGTCTCGATCGACGACTTCCGGATCAAGCACCGCGGCGGCCAGGGCGTCCGGCTGATCTCGCTCGAGGGCCGCAAGACCGGCATCGTGGCCGCCGTCCAGCAGGTGACCGAGCTCGACGAGGAGCTGGTCCTGATCTCGGCCCAGGGCCAGGTCGTGCGGACCGAGCTGGACACGGTCAACCGCTACTCACCGAACGCCCGGGGCGTGATCGTGATGCGCCTCAACGAGGGCGACCGGGTCGTCGGCATCGCCGCCTTCCGGCCCGGGTTGGCAGAAGGTCGCGACAGCGGCGACAATGGCGGTCCGGCCTCAGGGCCGGACTCGTCGGGCCCCGGCGCACCAGCGTGACCTTCGGGCTCCGTCGGTCGGAGGACTCGCCCGTGTACGCGGACCAGTTCCAGATCTACAGCGGCAACGCCAACCCCGACCTCGCCTCGAAGATCTGCCTGTATCTCCACACGGAGCTCGGCGAGGCCCAGGTCTTCAAGTTCGCGAACGACAACATCTTCGTCCGGATCCTGGAGAACGTCCGCGAGAAAGACGTCTTCATCGTCCAGCCGACCTGCAGCCCGGTCAACGACGCGATCATGGAGCTGCTGATCATGATCGACGCCTTCAAGCGCGCCAGCGCCGGGCGGATCACGGCGGTCGTGCCGTACTACGCCTACGGCCGCTCGGACAAGAAGGACCAGCCGCGGGTCCCGATCACGGCCCGCCTGGTGGCCGACATGATCAGCGTCGCCGGCGCCGACCGGATCCTGACGATGGACCTCCACCAGGGCCAGATCCAGGGCTTCTTCAACATCCCGGTCGACGAGCTGACGGCCGTCCACATCCTGTCGAACTACTTCCGCCACAAGCACCTCGAGGATCTCGTCGTCGTCACCGACCTCGGCTTCGCCAAGCGGGCGCGGACCTTCGCCGAGCTGCTTGACGCGCCGCTCGCGATCATCGAGAAGCGGCGGATCGGCAACCTCGACCGGGCCGAGCTGCTGAACGTCATCGGCGAGGTCCGCGGCAAGCGGGCGGTCATCGTCGACGACGAGGTCGACACGGCGGGCACCCTCGTCGAGACCGTTCGAGCGCTCGAACGGGAGGGCGTTAGCGAGATCTACGCCTGCGCCACGCACGGCGTCCTGTCGCGCGACGCCGTTCACATGATCGAGGACACCAGCCTGCTGGAGCTGGTCCTGACCGACACGATCCCGCTGCCGCCCGAAAAGCGGGTGCCGCGGATCACGACGCTCTCGATCGCGCCCCTCATCGGCGAGGCGATCAAGCGGATCCACCGTGGCGAATCGGTCGGCGCGCTGTTCTCCAGCGAGGTCGAGTTCACCCAGGAGATGCTGCTCTGGGAGGATGGCGTGGCCAAGAAGCTCGACACTCGCCTTGCCCCCGGCCACGACGATGGCCCGGACGACATGGTGGAGCGCGGGGACCCCGACCGCGAGCCCGACACGGACGGCGGACAGGACCCGGACGGCGGGCCACGGGCCGGAGCGGGCGGCGAGGGCCCGACCGACGAGCCGAGCGGCCCCAACGGTGATCGTCCCGAATCGTGGCTCCGGGAGCTGCGGGAGCGCGAGGTGGCCGAGCGATGAGCCTGCAGCTCCACCGACCTGACGGCCGCGGCGGTCTCGAGGCCGACGGCACGCCGCCGCCCGACTACCGAACCCAGCTTCGAAGCCCGCGCTGGGGTGCCGCCCTGAAGGGCGACAAGCTGCCGAGCCTCTCGAACCCCGAGATGCGCCCGACCGGCCTCGTTCGGTCGGTCCTCTTCTGGGTCAGCCTCGCGGTCCTGACGTTCGTCGTCATCGTCGTCGGCTACGGGATCGGCCTCTGGCAGTTCCCGGCCTCCTGATCCGCCCGCTCGCCGGCGAAGACGCCGGCTGGGCCGATGCCTTCCTCGCGGAGTCGCTCGGCGGTCGAATGCAGGCCCGACGTGGCGAGCTGATCGACGCCCTTGGGGAGGCGGGAGCGCTGGCGGAGGTCGAGGGGTCGACGGTCGGCCTCGTGGCGGGGCGGCTCGAGGCCGCCGGGGGCGAGGCGGAGATCACGATCCTGGCGGTCGAGGAGGGAGCGCGCGGCCGGGGGATCGGGCGGGCCCTCCTGGATACCGCCGTCGAGGCCCTCCGCGCGGCCGGGGTACGGCGAGCCTGGCTCGTGACGACGAACGACAACCTCACCGCGCTGCGCCTCTACCAGCGGGCCGGCTGGCGGCTCGCGGCGCTGCGGCCCGGCGCGGTCGATGAGGCCCGCCGGACGCTCAAGCCCTCGATTCCGGCGCTCGGGGACGACGGGATCCCGATCCGCGACGAGCTCGAACTGGAGCTGGTGCTCGAGCCGCCACTGCCCGCTTGAGCCTCCTGGCCGGGGCCGGCCTCCAAATCCCATCAAACGCCCGTCTGGCGAGCATGATGGCGGCGGTCTGTTGGCTTCGGCCGCTCCTTCCTCTCAGCTGCTCGGCTGACGAGCAGGTGAGGGGAAAGCATTGATGTGCTGCTCGTGAGACGGGCATTTGGGAGAAGGCGTTGGGGGCCGGCGTGAAAGAGCGGCCGCGGGCCGGCGGAGTCCCGATCCGTGACGAGCTGGAGCTCGAGATCCCGCTGGCGTAGGGCCGGTTCCGCGGGCCGCATTGGCGCCGGGTCGAAGGCGCTGATTCAGCCGACGACCGTGCATCACGGGCGCGATTCTTCGGCTGAGGGCCGCGCAGAGGATGCTCAGCGGACGAACGCGGCGTCCAGGGATCGATTCGTCGGCTGAAGCCCCCGAATTCGGTCTTGACACGTATGTGTCCTGGGTTCAGGCGAAGAATCGAGGGTCACGTGCACGGTCATCGGCTGGGGGCCTCGGCAGCAGGGCGAGGGCGCAG
>VEOW01000177.1 GCA_012026785.1 Chloroflexota bacterium
ACCCGGACTCGGTCGCCGTCACGTTCCTCGAGGGCGACGGACCGGCGCCGACCGCGCCGCCGAGCCCGCGACCCGGCGATTCACCCGGCCCGTCGGCAGCACCCACCAGCGGTCCATCCACGACGCCCAGGCCGACTGACACGCCCAAACCGACGGCGACGCCCAAACCGACGGCGACGCCCAAACCGACGGCGACGCCGAAACCAACGGCAACCCCCAAGCCGACGGTCGCGCCCACCCAGACGCCCGCCCCGACGCCCTCGCCCCGGCCCACGCCGACGCCGTGCACGGTGAGCGCGCCGGCGCTACTGATGCCAGAGAGCGGCAGCCGTCTCGACGACCCGCAGCCGGTCTTCGAATGGGCGATCGACTCGCCCGACTGCCCGTGGTCGAGCTTCCGCATCCAGGTCAGCCGCGACCGGACGTTCGGGACCGTGGATCAGCAGGCGACCCTGCCGGCCGCCCTGCCGATCTGGCAGGCGGAGGCGCCCCTGGAGTCCTGCGTCACGTACTCGTGGCGCGTCCGGGCCCGCGGCACCGACGGCACCTGGGGCCCGTGGTCGGCCGCCTGGACGTTCGACATCAAGTCCCGGATCTGCCCCTAACGTTCGTCGCACTCGCGCCCGGCGTCCGTCACTTCGCCATCCCCGCCACCTCGCCTCCTGAGGCGGCAGCGTGGGGAACTGTGCAGTCCGGTGCGGTCCGGTGGGGCTCGTGGTACTGCCGGTCCGGTGCGGTTGGGACCACCGGGTTGGGGTCACCCGGAGGGTCCTACCCGACGATGCCGCAGGAGGTCCCAGAGCGACGAACCGATGACGCCCACCATCCTCGCCCCGCGCGCCGCCAGCATCGGCCGCCCCGTGCCGGCGCTGTTGGCCGCCCTCGTCGCCGTCGTCTTCACGCTGTCCACGCCAGGTCTCGTTCGAGCCTGGGACGACTACGCGTTCTCGGGCGCGCAGGAAGACCTCATGATCCAACTCGTCAACCAGGCCCGGGCATCGGCTGGCCTGCCGGCGCTGAAGTACGACGCCGATCTGCGGAGCGTCGCACGCTGGCGTTCGAAGGACATGTACGACCGGAACTACTTCAGCCACGACATCCCGAAGCCGCCGGGCGGCAAGGTCTTCGACGAGCTGCAGCGGCGCGGCATCTGCTACCAGGTCGCCGGCGAGAACATCGGCCGCAACAACTACCCCGACGACGTCGCGACCCAGACGATGTTCAACGGCTGGATGAACTCTTCGGGCCACAAGGCCGTGATCCTGGGCACGGGCTACAAGCGCATCGGTGTCGGCGCCTTCAAGGGCATCGGCTCGGATTACCCGATGCACTACTGGACGCTGGTCGTCATCAAGCCCTGCGCCACCAGCCCCAGCCCGACGGCGACCCCGAAAGCGACGCCCAAGCCCACGCCGTAGCCGACCCCCAGTCCGACGCCCGCGCCCACGCTCGCCCCGATCGGGCGCAATGCCGTCGAGCTTGCCCTAGTCGACCCTGTCGGCGATCCGTCGCGCTGGCCCGTCGGTCCGTTCGGCCCGCCCGAGCCGACCGCCAACCCTGACCCGCCCGGCCGGCCGGGAGACACGACCGAGGCCGCCGGGCCACTCGGCCTGCAGGTCATCGAGCCCGCCCCCTCCACGGGCCTGCTCGACACCATCGTCGGGGACGTCGTCGCCGGCTTCCTCGGAAACTGAGGCGCCCTGCCCATGCAACCACGCGCATCGCTCGCACTCGCCCCGACCCTGGCGCGTCCGCGCACCACCGACCCCGAGAACACGTCCACCGCCGCCCCAGACGGAGCCACGATGCTGCCGATCATCGAAGCGCACGAGGTCACGAAGCGATACCAGCTCGGCCGGACCAGCGTCGAGGCCCTGCGTGGCGTCACGATGGCCGTCGAGGCCGGCGAGTTCGTTGCCCTCATGGGGCCGTCGGGCTCGGGCAAGAGCACCCTCCTGCAGCTGCTCGGGGGACTCGATCGACCGACCTCCGGTCGGGTCGTCTTCGAGGGCCGGGACATCAGCCGGCTGTCGGATTCGAAGGCCACCCGCCTGCGACGCGAGCGGACGGGCTTCGTCTTCCAGGCCTTCAACCTCATCCCGCTGCTGAGCGTCGAGGAGAACATCGCCCTGCCGTTCGCGATCGGCGGCCAGCCCGGAACCCGCCGCGACTGGAATGACCGGGTCCGCCAGGTCATCGAGCTCGTCGAGCTGCAGGGCAAGGAGCGCCATCGACCCGACCAGCTGTCGCAGGGCGAGCAGCAGCGCGTCGCCGTCGCTCGCGCGCTCGTAACCCGGCCGTCGGTCCTGCTGGCCGACGAGCCGACCGGCAACCTCGACTACACCAACAGCGGCGAGCTGCTCGACGCCCTCTGGCGATCGTGCCAGGAAGAGGGCCAGACGATCGTCCTCGTCACCCATGACGCCCGCGCCGCGGCGTACGCCGACCGCGTCCTGGTCATCGGCGACGGGCGGATCAGCGACGAGATCGTCCTCGGTCGGCGGGCCGATCACTCGGCCGCGCCGCTCATCGCCCGCCTGGCCCAGATCGGCCTGTAGGGCCTGCGGGGCGCGGCGGTGGCGATCGATCGGCTGGCCTGGCGGACGCTCGCGGCACGCCCGCTCCGCTCGCTCCTCACCGTCGTCGGCGTCGCCCTCGGGGTCGGCGTCCTGGCCGCCTCCCTGACGCTCGGCGCCGCGCTCGATGCGGCGATCGATCGAACGGTCAGCACGATGGTCGGCCGGGCCGATCTGCGCGTTTCGGCCTTCCTCGAACCGGGGCTCTCGCCCGAGGCGATCGGGACGATCGTCGAGACACCGGGCGTCCTCGAGGCGGCGGCCGTCATCGAGCGCCGGACGTTCCTCGCGAGCGTGCCGGGTTCTCCCGCGCCGGATGCGGTGACGGTCCTCGGCGTGGATCCGCTGACCTACCCCTCGCTGCACGACCTGCCGATCGCGGCCGGGAGCGGGCTGACCGACCCCGACGAGCCCGTCGCGCTGATCACCGAGTCGCTCGCCGAGTCCGACGGCTACGGCCTCGGCAGCCGGCTATCCGTGTTGGGCCCCGGTGGCCCGCTGGGCGTCCGGGTCGTGGGCATCGTGCCCGGCGCGGGGCCGCTGCCCCAGGTCGGACGCACGGTCATCCTGCCGATCGACACGGCGCGCGCGGCTCTCGCAATCAGCGGCGCCACCCGCGTCGACCTGCTCCTGGAGCCGGGCAGTGCCGAGGCGGTCCTCGCGTCGCTGGCCGCCCGGATGGCGGAGCCGTACGTCCTGGCATCGCCGGCCGACCTGGCCCGCAGCCTGCGCGCCTCGGCGGCCGCGTTCGAAGGCATGGCCGCGCTCGTCGCGGCGGTCGTCCTGTTCGTCGGGGCGTTCCTGATCGTCAACACCCTGTCGATGACGGTCGGCGAGCGGGCGCGCGAGGTCGGGCTGCTGCGAGCCGCCGGCGCGACCCGCGGCCAGGCCAGCCGGTTCGTCCTGAGCGGCGCGCTGCTCCTCGGTGTGAGTGGCTCGCTCGCGGGCGTCCTTGCCGGCGGCGTGCTCGCGGTGCTCCTCGCGGCGGGGGTCAGCTCGGCGACCGGGCTGCCGGCCGTCGTCACCCCGGTCGACCTGCGGAGCGCCGCCATCGCGGCGGCGGTCGGGGTCGCGGTGACCGTGATGGCCGCCATCGAGCCGGCCCTTCGGGCTGCCCAGATCTCGCCGGTCGAAGCCCTCCGCGCCCGGATCGACCTGCCCCACATCAGCCGCGGTCGGCTGGGCTGGATCGGCCTCGTGTTCATCGTCGTCGGCGGGCTGGCCCTGCTCGCCTGGCCGCCCTCCGTGGCGCCGGCCGGTGGGGACGTGCAGGCAGCCCTCGCCGTCTACCTGGTCCTGCTCGCGGCGACCCTCCTGTCGCCGTTCCTGCTGCGCCCGCTGGCGCGGCTCCTGGGGCTACCGCTGGCGGTCTTCGTGGCTGTCGAGGAGCGCCTGGCGCGCGGCTCGGTCGGGCGCGATCGAAGCCGGGCCGCCCTGACGCTCGGGTCGCTGGTCGTGGGCCTCGCGATGATCGTGGCGCTCGGCTGGTCGGCCCAGGCGGCCCGCGCCTCGGCCTTCGCCTGGCTCGACGACGTCGTGCCGGGCGACGAGCTGATCAGCTCGATCCGGCCGATCGCCGCGGACGAGGGCATCG
Source organism: Chloroflexota bacterium (assembly GCA_012026785.1). Classification (GTDB taxonomy): domain Bacteria; phylum Chloroflexota; class Limnocylindria; order Limnocylindrales; family CSP1-4; genus UBA5189. The sequence continues at coordinate 4,171 of VEOW01000177.1, forward strand.
TCGAGACGCTCGCGGCCGTCCCCGGCGTGGAGCGGGTGACGCCGATCGGGACGTTCGGCCTGGCCTACCGCGGCCAGCGCGTCGATGCCGCGGCGATCGTCGGCGCCGACTTCCTCGCCGACGGCCGGCTGACTGTCCTTGCCGGCGAGCGCGCCGCGGCCCTGCGCGCCCTCGACGAGGGCGGCGCCGCGATCCTGCCGTCGGCGGCGGCCACGGCGCTCGGCCTCGGCCTCGATGACACGATGCGCGTCGCGACCGGCCGCGACCAGTTCCTCGACCTGCGGGTGGTGGCCATCGTCGAGCGCTCGCTCCCGGGCGGCGGCGGCGAGGCCGTGCTCGTCGGCTGGCCCGACGCGGCCGCCTCGCTCGGTGTCGCGGGCGCCGACGCGTTCGCGGTCCGTATCGCCCCGGCGGCCCTCGAGCCGACCCGGGACGCCGTTCGCCGGACGGCCGCGACGTTTGCCCTCGAATCGAATCCCATCGAGCGGGTTCAGGGTGCCGTCGCCGAGGCGCTGGCCCGCGTCTTCGGCGTCTTCGACGCGCTGGCCTTCGTGGCCGTGATCATCGCCGCGCTGGGCATCGTCAACACCCTCACGATGGGCGTCGTCGAGCGGGTCCGCGAGATCGGCGTCCTGCGGGCGATCGGGATGACCCGCGTCCAGGTCATGCGGATGGTGGTCGTCGAATCGACGGTCCTCGGGGTCGTCGGCGTCGTCCTCGGCGGCGCGACCGGGCTGGCGGTCGGCGCGGTCCTGCTGGGGCTCGGCGCTCGCTTCGACGGCGCGACCGGCCTGCCGTGGCCGGCCCTCGGCGCCGCGGCGATCCTCGGCCTGGTCCTGCCGGCGCTGGCGGCCCTCTATCCGTCCCTCCTCGCCGCCCGCGTCTCGATCGTCCGGGCCCTTCGGTTCGAATAGGCCGCCTGCTAGACTCGCCGCGCTTGCACCCGGGGTCACCTGGAGGGCGCACATGGCGATCTCGATGCCCAGGATGGATCGGCTGCCGGCCGATGAGCGCGGCGTCACGATCGGGGATTTCCTCGTGCCGATCCGCCTTTCCGAGCGCCTCGGCGTGCGGGTTCGGCACGTCGGCCTCGTCATCGCCGGAGCGCTCCTGATCGCCCTCTGTGCGCGGCTCTATTTCTTCCTGCCTGGGAGCCCGGTCCCGTACACGGCTCAGACGTTCGGGGTCCTGCTGGCGGGTGGGGCCCTCGGTTTCAAGCGCGGCCTCGCGGCGAGCACCCTGTACATCGCGATCGGGGCGATCGGGCTCCCGGTGTTCGCCCAGGGGCGGGCCGGCCTCGAGGTCGGCTACGGCGCGACCGGTGGCTATCTCGTCGGGTTCATCCTGGCCGCCGCGCTCGTGGGGCGCCTGGCCGAGCTGGGCTGGGATCGCTCGATCTGGGGTGGGATGGCGGCGATGCTCCTCGGCAGCGTCGTCATCTACGCGGTCGGCGTGCCGTGGCTGGCCGTGACGCCCTACGGCGGCGATCTCGGGGTCGGCGTGGGGAACGGCCTCCTGCCGTTCCTCGTCTGGGATGCCGTCAAGCTCGCCCTGGCCGGCGTGGCCTTCCCGCTCGCCTGGTGGTTCGTCGGCCGGCGGCCGGGAGATCGCTGACGGCCCAGCCCGACCCGGCGGCGCGCCGGGGGACCCTGGTCGAGGCCGGCTTCTACGGTCCCGCAAGCGAGGCGTGGCAGCTCAATCGCGAGGCGATGCTGCTGCTCGGCGCGGGTCCGCGGGCGCTCCTGCTGCAGATCGCCCACCCGCTCGTTGCCGCGGGGGTCGCGGAGCATTCGAACTTTCGGGAGGATCCCTGGGCACGCCTGGCCGGCACGCTGCGCTCCTACCTCCGGATCGTCTACGGGACGAGCGAGGAGGCACGGAGTGAGATTCGCCGGTTGGCCGAGCTCCACCGCGGCGTCCGGGGCGAGGTCCGGGAGCCGGCCGCCCGCCGCCGCCACGGCGCCCGCTACGCGGCCCGGGACCCCGAGCTCGGGCTGTGGGTCCATGCCACGCTCGTCGACTCGACGATCGTCGCCTACGACACCTGGATCGAGCCGCTGTCGGCCGCGCGACGGCGGCGCTTCTACGACGAGACCGTGCCGGTCGGCCGGGCGCTGGGCATCCCGGCGTCGCTGCTGCCACCCGACCTCGACGCGTTCGAGGCGTACGTCGACCGGACCCTCGAACCGGGCGGCCCGATCGAGGTCGGCGACGTCGCCCGGGACCTGGCGTCGGTGATCCTCAACCCGCCGCTCCGACCGGCCCTCGCGCCCCTCGGCCCGCCCGCGACGATCCTCGGGCCGCTCCTCGACGCGATCCCGCCACGGGCCTACGGCTGGCTGCTGTGGCCGGCGATCGGCCTGCTGCCACCGTCGATCCGCGACGCCTACGGACTCCAATGGGGCCTGCGCGAGCGGGCCGTCTCAGCCTGGCTCGTCGCGACGTGGGCCGCCTGGCGACCGCTGATCTCGACCAACCTGCGCCAGATGCCGCAGGCGCTCCGGGCCGACCGCCGCGTCGGCGCCGGCCCCTCGGCCCGGCCCGCCCTCGAGCACTGACCGCCGCTCGGTTCCCGCTACGCGCTCAGTAGAGCGACGGGAAGCGGGACCGGAAAAGGGGCACCAGGTTGACGTCGCTCGCCGCGCGGAACGACTCGAGGAGGGCCTCCGTCCCGCCGAAGCCCCGTTGGTGGGCATTGAGGTAGCCCCGCAGTGCCGCCCAGAACGCGTTGCCGCCGATCCGCCGCCGCACCTCGTCGAGCAGCAGCCCGCCCTGGACGTTCACG
>VEOW01000081.1 GCA_012026785.1 Chloroflexota bacterium
CCGCGTCTTCGACACCACGCTCCGCGACGGTGAGCAGGCGCCTGGCGCCGGCCTGACGGCGTTCGAGAAGCTGGAGGTCGCCCGCCAGCTGGCTCGCCTCCGGGTCGACGTCATCGAGGCCGGCTTCCCGGCCGCCTCGCCGGGCGACTTCGAGGCCGTCCGCCGGATCGCCCAGGAGACGAAGGGCGGCATCGCCGTCGCCGCCCTCGCTCGCTGCCGCGACGGCGATCCGCAGCGCGCGATCGAGGCCATCTGCGTCTCGGAGCGACCCCACCTCCACGTCTTCATCGCCACCAGCGACATCCATCTCAAGCACAAGCTCCGGATCGACCGGGACACGGCCCTGGCCGAGGCCGTCCGGTGGGTGCGCTACGGCCGCGAGAAGCTGGGCCGTGACGCCGAGGTGGAGTTCTCGGCCGAGGACGCCTCGCGGACCGACCCCGACTTCCTGCTCAAGATCTACGAGGCGGTCGTCGAGGCCGGCGCCTCCACGGTCAACATCCCCGACACCGTCGGGTACGCGATCCCGGGTGAGTTCTCCGAGCTCGTCGAGCGCGTCGTCGCCCTCGTCGGGAGCCAGGCGACGATCAGCGTCCACTGCCACAACGATCTCGGTCTCGCCACGGCCAACACCCTCAGCGCCGTCCAGGCCGGCGCCCGCCAGGTCGAGGGCACGATCAACGGCCTCGGCGAGCGGGCCGGCAACGCGTCGCTGGAGGAGGTCGTGATGGCCCTCCGGACCCGGCCGACCCAGTTCCCGGAGCTCGGCAGCAACGTCGCGACCGAGCACATCACCGCCGCCTCGCGGCTGGTGAGCTACCTGACCGGCTTCACCGTCCAGCCGAACAAGGCGATCGTCGGCGGCAACGCCTTCGCCCACGAGTCCGGCATCCACCAGGACGGCGTGATCAAGAACCCGCTGACCTACGAGATCATGACCCCCCAGTCGGTCGGCCTCGCGGGTTCATCCATCACGATCGGCAAGCTATCCGGCCGGCGGGGCCTGGGCCAGAAGCTCAAGGACCTCGGCTACGAGCTCGACGGCGAGGCCCTCGATGCGATCTACCGCCAGGCGATCGAGCTGGCGGATGCCAAGAAGGAGGTCACCGACCAGGACCTCGTGGCGCTCGTCGAACAGCGGGTCGCCGAGGTCCCCCAGGCGGTCCAGCTCCAGGGCTGGAACGTCACCTCGTCCCACGGCGGCAAGGCGACGGGCATGGTCTCGCTCCTCGTCGGCGACACCGAGCAGGCGAAGGCGGCGATCGGCAACGGTCCCGTCGATGCCCTGTTCGAGGCGGTCGACCAGGCCCTCGACGCCGTCTTCGGCTGGCATCCCGTTCTCGAGGCCTACGAGATCAAGGCCGTCTCGGGCGGCGAAGACGCCCAGGGGCGGGTGCTCGTTCGCTGCCGCCGCTCGACCGATGACGGCCCCGGGGCGCTCGTCGTGTCCGGGCACGGCCTGTCGACGAACATCATCGAGGCCTCCATCGAGGCGTACCTCATCGCGGCCAACAAGCTCCACGGCGCAACCGTCGGCCCGGCGTCGCCCGCCTACGTGCCGCAGCGGACCGCGGCCGAGCTGCCGTGACGACCTACCAGATCGCCGCGATCGGCGGCGACGGCGTCGGGCCCGACGTCGTCCGCGAGGCGCGGCGGGTGCTGGACACGGTCGGCGCCCGCGACGGCTTCGAGATCGAGTGGCTGGAGCTCACGGCCGGCGGCGTCGCGATCGACCTCCACGGCGTGGCGCTGCGACCGGAGGACCTCGAGGCCGCCCGCGGCTGCGATGCCGTCCTGCTGGGCGCGGTCGGGGGTCCGAAGTGGGACGATCCCGACGCGAAGGTCCGCCCCGAGCAGGCGCTGTTCGCGCTGCGCGGCGGCCTCGAGCTGTTTGCCAACCTCCGGCCGGTCACGGTGCACCCGGCGCTGCTCGCCTCGTCGCCGGTCCGACGCGAGCTGCTCGAAGGAGTCGACCTGCTGATCGTCCGCGAGCTGACCTCGGGGGTCTACTTCGGTCGGCCGTCGGAGCAGCGCGAGACGCCGGAGGGCCGCGTCGCGGTCGACACGGTCTGGTACTCCGAGGCGGAGATCCGCCGCTCGGTCGTCCTGGCCTTCGAGCTGGCGAGGGAGCGTCGCCGGAAGGTCACCAGCGTCGACAAGGCCAACGTCATGGCGACGTCTCGGCTGTGGCGCAAGATCGTCGAGGAGGTCCGAGCGGACTTCCCCGACGTGGTCGTCAACCACCAGCTGGTCGACTCCTGCGCGATGCTGCTGATCCGCCAGCCAGCCGAGTTCGACGTCCTCGTCACCGAGAACATGTTCGGCGACATCCTGTCCGACGAGGCGGCCGTGCTCGCCGGCAGCCTCGGGATGCTGCCGTCGGCGTCGCTCGGCGATCGGCGCACCGAGCACGGCCGATTCGGGCTGTACGAGCCGATCCACGGCTCGGCCCCGACGCTCGCCGGTCGGGACGTCGCCAATCCCCTCGGCACGATCCTGTCCGCGGCGATGCTGCTGCGCTGGTCGCTCGGACGCGAGGACGGCGCCGCGGCCGTCGAGGCGGCTGTCTCGGCCGCGCTGGCGGACGGCGTTCGAACGCCCGACCTCATGCCGCCCGGCGGCTCGACCGAGGGCCTGCGGCAGGTCGGGACGCGCGGCATGGCCGACGCCGTGCTCGAGGCGCTCGAGTCCGGGGCCCGCGCTCGCAATGACGCCGTCGCCGGGGGCACCCGATGAGCGACGCCCCGGTCGTCCTCTATGACACGACCCTCCGCGACGGGACCCAGGGCGAGAACATCACGCTCTCGCTGGCCGACAAGCTGCGGGTCGCGCGGATGCTCGACGAGTACGGGATGCCGTACGTCGAGGGCGGCTGGCCTGGCTCGAACCCCAAGGACGCGGAGTTCTTCAAGGCCGCTCGGTCGGTCGAATGGAAGACCGCGAAGCTGGCGGCCTTCGGCTCGACCCGCCATCGCCTTCGAACGGCCGACACCGACCCGAACCTTCAGGAGCTGCTGCGGGCCGAGACGCCGGTCGTGACGATCTTCGGCAAGAGCTGGCTGCTCCACGTCGTGGAGGTCCTCGGCGCTGCGCCCGCAGAGAACCTCGAGATGATCGCCGACAGCGTCCGGGTCGTGGTCGAGGGCGGGCGCGAGCTGGTCTACGACGCCGAACACTACTTTGATGGCTACCGCGCCGACCCGGCGTACGCGCTGTCGACGCTGCGGGCGGCGATCGACGGTGGCGCCCGGACGCTCGTCCTGTGCGACACGAACGGCGGGACGCTGACCGCCGAGCTGCTCCGGATCATCGGCGAGACGCGCGCGGCGGTCGGGGACACCGCGAGCGGCGGTGGCGCGATCACCTGGGGGATCCACACCCACAACGCCGCCGAGCTGGCGGTGGCCAACTCGCTGGCCGCGGTGCAGGCCGGGATCCGCCACGTCCAGGCGACGATCAACGGCTACGGCGCGCGCTGCGGCAACGCCAACATGGTCAGCGTCCTGGCCGGGCTCGCCCTCAAGACGGAGCTGCCGTTGCTGCCGGCCGGGGGCGGCCAGCTCGCGGCGCTGACCGAGCTGTCGCGCTCGGTCGCCGAGATCGCCAACGTCGCCCCCAACGACTACCAGCCGTACGTCGGGCGCTCCGCGTTCGCCCACAAGGGCGGCGTCCATGGGGCCGCGGTGGCCAAGGTCGAGCGGTCGTACCAGCACGTCGACCCGACGGCCGTCGGCAACGAGGGCCGGCTCGTCGTGTCGGAGCTCGGCGGCCGGGCCAACACCCGGCTTCGGGCCCAGCAGCTGGGTCACGAGCTCGAGGGCGTCGTGGACCCGGCGACGCTGTCGACCCTCATCAAGCAGCTCGAGAGCGAGGGCCTGTCGTTCGAGGGCGCCGAGGCGAGCTTCGAGCTCCTCATCCGGCGCCACCAGGCCGACTACCGGCCGCCGTTCCGGATCGTCGACTACACCTGCCTCGTGGAGCAGCGCTCGGGCGCCGACCTGCGGGCCGAGGCGACGGTCAAGGTCGAGGTCGACGGCGAGACGCTCCACACCGCGGCCGACGGCAACGGGCCCGTGAACGCCCTCGACGCCGCGTTGCGGAAGGCGCTCCGCGCGTTCTACCCGGTCCTCGACACCGTCCACCTGTACGACTACAAGGTCCGGATCCTCGATTCCGGGGCCGCCACGGCGGCCCGCACGCGAGTGACCATCGAATCGACCGACGGCGCGGCCGAGTGGTCGACCATGGGCTCGGACACGAACATCATCGCCGCCTCGGCGATCGCGCTCGCCGACTCACTCGAATACGCCATCTGGAAGCGCGGCGGCGAGCTCCGGCGCCGCGACGAACGCCATTTCACGACCCTGATCGGAGGGGAGGTTGCTCATGACATCCGGCCCGACTGAACGGCCGACGATCGATGCGCTCGCTCGCGAGGCCGAGGAACCCGAAGACACAGCCACCACGTCCGCCGGCGAGCGAACGCTCCAGCTGACCCGCTGGACCGTGACGTCGGGCTCGAACGTCCAGAGCCGCGGCGCGGTCGTCATCGAGGCCGGCGACCACCACTGGCGGGCGTCGGCCGAGGGCAACGGCGCCGTGGACGCGCTGTTCAAGGCGGTCGATGCCGCCCTGGCCGACGTCATCGACGGTCACCCGCGCCTCGTTGGCTACGACGTCCACGCGCTCGCCGAGGGCCCCGAGGCGGAGGGCCTGGTGATCGTCGCGATCGAGCCGCCGGCGGGCGGCGAAGGACCGCGGTCGAGCGGGCTCTACAACGGCAAGGCCCGCAGCACGAACATCATCGCCGCCTCGATCGAGGCCTACATCGAGGCGCTCAACGCGATGCTGGCCGAGGCGCACTGGGCCGGCGCGGCCGAATCGGCCGGCGCGGGCCGTCGGGCCGCCGCGGAGCCGCACGGCCGCCGCGGCAAGCTGCACCGCGAGGAGCCCGACCCGGTCCCCTGGGTGGACCGCTGACGGCCGCGTGATCCGCCAGGCTGACGCGGCCGAGATTCCGCGCGGCCCCGTCGCGTACTCCGGCGAGCCGGGGGCGTTCGCCGAGGACGCCGTCGTGGCGGCGTTCGGCGACGCCGAGCGACTCGGGCTGCCCGGGTTCCGGGCCGTCTTCGAGGCCGTGTCGCGAGGTGGCGCACGCGTCGGCGTCGTGCCGATCGAGAACCTCGTCCAGGGCACGGTCCGGGAGGTCTACGACCTGCTCCTGGAGTTCGAGCTGGTCATCGTGGGCGAGGTCGTCGTGCCGGTCGAGCTGTGCCTGGCCGCGCTGCCCGGCCAGCGCCTCGAGGAGGTCGAGCGGGTCTACTCGCACGTCCAGGCGCTCGGCCAGGCCGAGCGGTTCCTCCGTGGCCGGCAGTGGGACCTCCTGACGACCTACAACACCGCCGGCTCCGGCCGGCTCATCGTCGACGCCGGCGAGCGCGGCGCGGCCGCCGTCCTTTCCCGGCGGGCAGCGACCCGTCTCGGGCTGGAGGTCCTGGCCGACGGCATCCAGGACGTCGCCGACAACCGAACGCGGTTCGTGGTGGTCGCCCGAGAGGGGGCGATGGAGCGCACCGGCGACCCCGGCAGCCCGCTGCGGACGACGATCGCGTTCGCGGTTCGAAACGAGCCGGGCACCCTGCTGGCGGGGCTGCGGGCGTTCGCGGACCGCGGGATCAACCTCTCGAAGCTGGAGTCGCGGCCCAGCCGAACGGCGGCCGGGGAGTACGTCTTCCTGGCCGATCTCGATGCCGACGCCGCCGATCCCGGCTGCGCCGTGGCGATCGATGACCTCCGCGGCGTGGCGACCATGGTCCGGATCCTGGGTTCGTATCCGCGAGGCGACGGTTAGCGGCGCACCGGTCGCGGTTAGAGCCAGCGACGGTGCCGGGCGACGACCAACAGGATCACGGCCAGCGTCGCGACGCCGGCGATGACGATCCAGAAGCTGTACGGGCTGTCCTTGTCGAGTGGCACGACGACCTTCATCCCGAGCAGGCCGGCGATGACGGACCCGGGCAGGAGGAGGACCGTCGCGATCGTCAGGACCTTCATCACGTCGTTCGTCCGCTGCGCCGTCCGCGACATATACACGTCGAACGACCCGATGAGCGCCTCGCGGCTGCCCTCGACCGCGGCGATGGCCGCGTCGAAGCGGGCGCTGACGGCCGTCAGGTCCTCGACCGCATCCTGGTCGTCGACGACCTGGCGAACGTCGGGCCCGGTCAGCGCGCCGTAGACGCCGCGGTGCGCGACCATCGACCGACGGAGCCTGGCGATTCGACGCCGCAGGGCGACCAGGTCGTTCAACAGGTCGCGGCCCCG
>VEOW01000091.1 GCA_012026785.1 Chloroflexota bacterium
ATCTACACGTTCACCGGTGCGACGCCCGAGTACCTGCTGCGGTTCGAGGCTCGTCACCCCGGCGCGCGCGTCGTCGCGCTCGCGCAGAACTATCGATCGAGCCCGGAGATCCTGGCGCTCGCCAACCGGCTGGTCGAACCCGGTCAGCGGGGTGCCCTGGTTGCGCCGCGGCCGGCCGGTCCGAGCCCGACGATCCGGCGCTTCCCGACGGCAGAGGCGGAGCGCGTCGCGATCGTCAACCAGATCGGGCGCCTCGTCCGGGCCGGGATCGAGCCCGGGGAGATCGCGGTCCTCGTTCGAATCAACGCCCAGCTGCCCGAGATCGAGCAGGCGCTGACCCGGGCGGGCATCGCGTTCCGGGTTCGAGGCGGGCGGTTCTTCGAGCGACCCGAGGTCCGGGACGCGCGGCGGCTCCTCGTGCGGGCCCGTTTCGACGGGACGGGGGCGGCGCTGGCCGGGGCGGTCCGGAGGTTGTTCGTGGAGCGCCTCGGGCTCGATGGCCCGGAGGCGGCCGAGGGCCGCGGCGGCAGCGAGGCGGCAGAGCGGGCGGCGTCGCTGGAGCTGCTGGTCGAGCTCGTCGAGGATCTCGCCCGGGCCAACCCCTCGCTCGGTCTCGAGGACGTCACGGCCGAGCTGGGCCGGCGCGACGCCGAGGAGGCCGCTGGTGCTGCCGGCGGCGGCAACCTCCTCACCTACCACCGGGCGAAGGGACTCGAATGGGACGCGGTCTTCCTGCCGGCGCTCGAGGAAGGCGTCCTGCCGATCCGCCAGGCCAAGGACGCCGAGGCGATCGCCGAGGAGCGCCGGCTGCTGTACGTCGGGATCACACGGGCGCGGCGGCACCTCGCCCTGTCGTGGGCGGCTCGGCGCGTGGGACAGGGTGGCAAGGAGGGTGGGCGGAAGCCGTCACGGTTCCTCGATGCCCTCGAGCGGCTGCCGGGCTCGCTCCGCGGGCGCACGACCGTCCACGCGGGCGGCGGGCTGCCGCCGCGGATCCGCGCCCTGGAGCGAGATTCGGGCGGGCCTGACGACGACGGCACGGCCGCAGCGACCACCGAGCTCGTGGTGGCGCTTCAGGGTTGGCGCCGCGAGCGTGCTCGCCGCGACGGCATGCCGGCCTACATCGTCGCCCACGACGCGCTGCTCCGGGCCATCGCCGAGGCGCGTCCCGCCAGCGCGACCGCCCTGGAGCGCGTGAAGGGCATGGGCCCGGCCAAGGTCGAACGCTACGGCGAGGAGATCCTGTCCATCGTCGGCCGGGTGGCAGCTCGCTGAGCCCGTCCGGGACCCGTCCGATGTTCGCTGTGGCTACCGTAGCGACGCCCCCGTACGGCGGGCTGCCGGCCGTGGGGCGAGTCCACGTCGGTTTGTACGCCTCGGCAACTTAACTGACCCAAACGTGCCCATCCGGCCGACTGTCGGCCCCGTCGGACGCCCGGACGGGCTCGAATCGGTCGACAAGGTTGTCCAGCTGAACCATTCGACCAGGATTGGCCGTCGGCAGGGGCCTGAAGACCGGAACCCTGTCATTTAGGTTGCCTCACGGAACATCGGGCCGCGGGGGCAGCGGCGGGCCGGGCCGGACCGCGGCGGGCCGCGGCGCCAGGTTCGCCTTGCTACCCGCGGTACGCTGCGGGCGATGATCGAACCCGCGGACCTCTTGTTCGTGCTGGCGATGGGCGGTCTGCTCATCGGCTTCTATTGGATCCATCGGATCGTTAAGGACCTCGGCGAGAACTAGCCCGGTTTCCCAGACGGGATGCCACGAGAGCCAGCGCCGCCCGACGGGCCCGCATCCCATGCACGATTCTTCGGCTGAAACGGTCCGGGCCGCCCGTCGGCATCCTTCGAATACCCCTCCAGCCAGCCTTAGCCGAAGA
>VEOW01000022.1 GCA_012026785.1 Chloroflexota bacterium
CGCCGCCCCGGCGCCGGTACCTGCGGGCTCGTGGCGGGGTACCCCCGGTGACGGGACATGATGCAAGGGACCGGTATCATCGCCTGGGCTCGGCGGCACGCCGGGCCGGTCGACGCCCGGGGAGCCGATGACCGAGATCCTCACCGAATCGTTCTGCGAGCGCTGCGGAACGCGATACACGTTCGAGCCGGTCGACACGCGCCGGCCGCTGGCCTCGATCGGCACGTTCGGTCGCGGGCTGCGGCACTTCTTCACCGACCCGGGCTCCACCCTCGGCGAGTCGTTCGCCGTGGCGCGCTCGGAGACCGAGCAGCGCGCCACCGCGCACGCCCTCGAGGCGTTCCACCGAACCTTCAACTTCTGCCTGTCGTGTCGTCAGTACGTCTGCGGCGAGTGCTGGAACGCCGTGGAGGGGCGCTGCCTATCGTGCGCTCCGGTCGAGGTGCCGGTGAGCGAGGCCGAGGCAGCTCCGGTGGTGATGGCCGCCGCACCCGCGGCCGTTGGGGACCAGGCGCCACCGCGAATCGAGGTCATCGGCGCGGCCGAGGTCATCGGCGCGGCCGAGGTCCTGGACCGCGAGGTCCCGGCCGAGGCCGTCCCGCCACCCGAGCCGGCGGAGATCACGCTCACGGCAGAGGAAGAAGCTGCCCTCGCGACGCGGCTGGAGCGGCTGGCAGAGGCGCCGATCGAGGCAGAGTCGCCGATCGAGGCAGAGTCGCCGATCGAGGCGGAGGCGCCCGTCGAGCTCGAGCCCGCCGCCGAGATCGAGTCGCCGGCAGCGGCGGACGAAGCCCTGCCAACCTTCGAACCGGGTCGCAGCCTGGACGACGAGATCGCCGCATACGAGCAGCAGCAGGCCGCCACGACCAGCCTCGCGCCCGAGCCGGTCGCGGCGGTCGAACCGGAGCCCGAACCGGTGGCGGCGGTCGAACCGGAGCCCGAGCCCGTTGCGGCCCCACCGGTCGCGCCCGAGCCGGAGCCCGTCGCGGCCGAACCGGAGCCTACCCCGACACCGGAACCGATCGCCGCGACCGGGGCGGCCGCCCCGCCGATCGACGAAGACCGGATCGCGGCCGTGGCGTGGCCCTCGACCGCGGCGCAGGAGCCGGTCCCGGGTGCGATCGACGCCACGAAGTCCCCGCTGGAGTTCCTGCCGCCGCTGCTCGGGTCGCGACAGGCCGTGCGACCCGCCCCGGCGGCCGCACCGCGAGCGGGCGCTCACGAGTGCCCGTCGTGCGGGCTGTCGATCTCGGTCAGCGCCCGGTTCTGCCGCCGCTGCGGGACGCCCCAGCAGCAAGCCGGCTGAGCGCCACGGACCCGGCCAGGCCGGGCCCCAATGCCGTCAGGCCTCGAGATCCTCGAACAAACCGGCCTGCACGTCGGCGGCGCTGACCCGCCGGCGCGGCGCGATCAGTGCGCGAACCTCGCCGCGTCGCACGAAACGACGTCCGCCGAGCTTGATGCTCTGGAGCTTGCCGGCCCGGGCCCAGGCCCCGATCGTGGCCGGCCGGAAGCGGACGTTCGCGGCGGCCAGAATGCCGGCCGCCTCCTCGAGGCTGATCCAGTCCGCGGCCGACGGCGGCATCGTCAGTCGTCTCCGGCAGTCACGGTTGGCTTCGGAGCCGACGTCGAGCCGCCTTCAGCGCCCTTCTTCTCGCCGTCGTTCGAGCGCCCATCGTCGTGGCTGCCCTCCGAGCGACCGGACGAGACGCCCGATCGGGACGGTCGATCCTTGCGGGCCCAGCCGGAGCCCTTGTACAGCACCGCCGGGGTCCCGAAGCCTTTTCGCATCGTGCCCTCGGCGCCGCAGGACTCGCAGAACCGCGGGCCGGGATCGTTGATCCCGTGGATTACCTCGGCGAGGTGATCGCAGGCCGTGCACCGATACTCGTAGATCGGCATTCCCGTCCTAGCTCCCCGACATCCGCATGCCGCACTTCGGGCAGAACACCGTCCGCTGCGTCGCCGCCGCAAAGCCGCAGTGCGGGCAGCGAATCCCGCCACCGCCGGACACCCGGCGTTCGACCGTCAGGCGCCCGATCGCCTCGCCGCTCTCGAGGATCGCCCCGAGCAGCCGACCGAGGATCCGACTCGCCGTTCGATCGGTGTCACCGCGCGCCCCTCGCCCGCCCCAGCCGACGACGCTGCGCAGGATGAGATCGCCGGTCGACTCGTCCCAGTGAGCGGCGATCCCACCGACGACGGCGGCGTAGTCCGGGTAGCCGGCCGTGTCGACCTCGCCATCGAGCAGGGCGACCGCGAACGTGTCGTAGGTCGGGTCGATGGCATCGAGCGACTCGAGGACCCACAGGGCATGACGGGTGATCGGCGACGCCGCCCCATGCGCCTGCAACCACGCGCTGGCCTCCTCGGTTCGAATGATCGAGGGCGATGCGAGCCCGAGCTCCGTCGGACGCGGCTCGACGACCTCGACGTCGCTCTTGGCGTGCTCCAGCAAGAGCTCGGGCAGATGCGCCACGAGCGCGGGGTTCGCCTGCATCCGTACGCCCTCGCTGGTCCGGGCCGCGAGATTGAGTCGCAGGTGATGAGCTTGGGCGACGGCCTCCTCGGGGACCGGGCTCGGCGCAGCCGGCGCCTGGACCGAGCCTCTGGACGTCGAGCGTCCCCCGCCTCGACGCCGTAGGAATTCGAGCGGCACGAACCCTCCCCGTTGGACGAACCTTGAAGGCGCCTAATCGTAGCGCCATCGGCGATCCCATCCGAGGCCCTGTCGCGAGCCGCCCGTCGCGCCGTCGGTGCCGAGTGCGATGGGTCTGTCACGCTCCCGGGCGGCGTTGTTCATCGGCGGTCACCGCTTGTCTGCGATCGTCCGCACACGATGGCTGGCGTCCGATCACGCTCCCGGCAGACCCGGTCCGCCCGCTTGACGCGGTCCCGGCGGCGGCGTACTAATACGCGTTACTAACGCGCGTTAGTCCTCCCGCGTAGAGCGCGACCACGCGGTCCCCGGAACCCCGAGAACAGAGCCGGGAGTTGTGTTTGATGCAGCCTCGACGACCGAGGAGCAGGGATGTCGCGGCATTGGCGGGCGTCTCGACCACGACCGTCTCGTTCGTGCTGAACGACCGTGTCGAGGCCCGCATCAGCCCGGCCACCCGCAAGCGGGTCCTCGATGCCGCCGCGCAGCTGGGCTATAGCCCCCACGCCGCGGCGCGCGGCCTCGCCGGGGGCCGCAGCCACACCGTCGGGCTCGTCCTGCGCCAATCCCCCGAGCAGGTCGCCGAGGACGCGCTCCTGCCGGAGATCCTGCGCGGCATCACGTCGGCTGCCAGGGCCGGGGGGTTCCGGGTGCTCGTGGAACCCTCGGGGATCCGGAACGGCGACTACGGTGACCTGATCCGGTCCAACCGGGCCGATGGCCTCATCATCTCGGGTCCGAGAACGGACGACGCGGTGCTGCGGAGCCTTGCGGCCCAGGGTGCTCCGATCATCCTCCAGGGCGCCCTCGAGGAAGCGAGTGCGCCAAGCGTCGACGTCGATAACGTCGCAGCGGCCCGCGAAGCGGTCGAGCACCTGCTCGGGCTGGGTCACCGACGGATCGCCTGCGTCACGAACGCCCCGCTTTCCTACACGGCCGCCCGGGAGCGCCTCGATGGCTACCGACTCGCGCTGCGCACGGCCGGAATCGAGCTCGATGATCGCCTCGTCGCGGAGGCCGACTACAGTGCCGCGAGCGGCCGGAGCGCCATGGCCCGCCTGCTGGAGGCGGATGGGCTGACCGCCGTGTTTGTTGCCAGCGACGTCGTCGCGCTCGGCGCGATGGCGGCGATCCGCGAGGCCGGCCGCCGAATCCCCGACGACATCTCGGTCGTGGGCTTCGACGACATCCCCCTCGCGGCCTATTTCGACCCGCCACTCACCACGGTGCGGCTGCCGGCTCACGACCTCGGTCGGGCCGTCGGCGCCGCACTGCTCGATCGGATCGCCGGCCGGCCCGTCCAGGCCCGGACGGTCCTTCCGACCGAGCTCGTCATCCGTTCGTCGACCGCGCCCCCAGCTGGCTCGGCGAGCGGGCGGTCGCGTGAGAGCTCGGGCGCCGGATCGAACGGGAAGGGTTCGAACGGTGATGGATGAAGGTCGTCCCGGGGCGTTGCCCCGGCGGCCTCGAAAGGAGGAGTGCATGACACGCGGAATCGGCTGGCGAAGAGCGCCAGCGGCCTTGGCCGTCGTCGCCTTGCTCGTGGCCGCATGCGGCACGGGCGCCAGCCCATCGCCGGCGACCCAGGCGCCACCCGACGGCACCACCGGTCCGGGCGAAAGCATGGCGCCAAGTGACGACTTCAGCGGCGAGGAGGTCACCTTCGTCGGCTCCTGGGGCGGATCGGAGCAGGACTCGTTCCTGGCGATGGTCAAGCCCTGGGAAGACCGAACCGGTGCGAAGGTGAAGTACACCGGCTCGCGCGGCCTCGGTGCGTACCTGACCACGGCCGTCGCCTCGGGCACGCTACCCGATCTCGCCGGCCTCCCTGGCCCGGGTGAGATGGCCCAGTTCTCGGAGGCAGGCGCCCTGAAGCCCCTCGAGAGCGTCCTCGACATGGAGGACTACCGGGCCAACACCGTTGGCGCGCTCGTCGATCTCGGCAGCGTCAACGGCCAGGTCACGGGCGTGTGGATGAAGCTGTCCGTCAAGGGCTTCATCTGGTACAACACCGCGAACTACTCGGGCGATCGACCCGCGAACTGGGATGGCGTGATGGCGGTCGATCCGTCACCGGCCGACAGCCTGTTCTGCGTCGCCCTCGAGTCGGGCGCCGACTCCGGATGGCCCGGCACGGACTGGGTCGAGGACATCCTCATCCGCCAGGCTGGTCCCGACGTCTACGACAGCTGGGTCGCCGGCCAGACCAAGTGGACGGACCCGGCGATCAAGCAAGCCTTCGAGACGTTCGGTGACGTCCTCGACGTGTCCTTCGGCGGCACGGCCTACGTCAACAGCACCAACTTCGGAGCCGGCGGGAACGAGCTGTTCACCGACCCGCCCGGCTGCCTCTTCCATCACCAGGCCAGCTTCATGAGCGACTTCTTCAAATCGCAGGGCGGCGCGCAGGACGGTGACTTCGACTTCTTCGTGATGCCGGAGATCAACTCCCAGTACGCCGGCGCCCTGACCGGTGGCGGCGACCTCGTGGGCCTGTTCTCCGACAAGCCCGCCGCGCAGGACCTGCTCCGATACCTCGTCTCCGCTGAGGCCCAGCAGATCTGGGCCGACCGTGGAGGCTTCGTCTCCGCGAACACGCAGGTCACGACCTATCCGACCGCGGTCGAGCAGAAGTCCGCCGACGCGATCCACGACGCGACGGTCTTCCGCTTCGACGGCGGCGACCTCATGCCTGGAACGATGAAGGCAGCGTTCTTCTCGGCGATGGTTCAGTTCGCCGAGAACCAGGGCAACCTCGACCAGATCCTCGCCGATCTGGACGCGGTCCAGGCCGAGGCGTACGCGGCCCAGTAGTAGGAACAGGCTGACTGGAGGGAGCCGGTTCCCCGGCTCCCTCCACCACGACCGGAGGCGCCCATGAACAATGACGTCATTAATGCCGCCGTCGCGGTCATCGGCGTTCCGGCCGTGCTGGTCGGCTACATCCTGCTCACGGAGCGGCTCATCCAGGCGCTTCCGGAGCGGCGACAGGGTCGCCTGCGGCCATGGTTCTGGATCGCGCCGGCGCTGCTGTTCCTGATCGTCTTCCTCATCTATCCGACGCTGAACACCCTGGTCCTGTCGTTCATGGACGCGCAGTCCCGCAACTTCGTCGGCCTCGACAACTACGCCTGGTTCATCCAGGACAGAGGCACCCTCGAGGCCCTTCGCAACAGCGTCCTGTGGGTCGTCTTCATGACCGGTGGCGTCGTCGGGCTCGGTCTCCTGATCGCGGTCCTGGTCGATCGAATCCGGTATGAGCCCGTCGCCAAATCCGTGATCTTCCTGCCGCTGGCGATCAGCTTCGTCGCCGCAGGGGTGATCTGGAGCTTCATGTACCAGTACCAGGATCCCTCGCGACCCCAGGTCGGCACGCTGAATGCGCTGATCGGGCTGGTTGGCCTCGGGCCAATCCGCTGGACCCAGGAGCAACCGATCAACAACTTCGCATTGATCTTCATCGGCATCTGGATGTGGACCGGCTTCGCGATGGTGATCCTGTCCGCCGGGCTGAAGGGCATCAGCACCGAGGTCCTCGAGGCGGCCCGGGTCGACGGCGCGAACGAATGGCAGGTCTTCCGACGGATCATCCTGCCGCTGCTGCTGCCGACGATGTTCGTCGTCAGCACGACGATCATCATCACGGCCCTGAAGTCGTTCGACATCATCTTCACCGTTACGAATGGCGGCTTCGGGACCAACGTCATCGCCCTCGAGATGTGGAAGCAGATGTTCACACCGCCCGGCAACTTCGGGCGAGCGAGCGCCGTGGCGATCGTCCTGTTGCTCGCGATCATCCCGTTCATGGCGATCAACATTCGACGCTTCCGCGAGCAGGAGGCGATCCGATGACCGTCGTCACCAAGCCGCTCGAGACCACTCGCGCAACGGCTGTCGAGAAGGGCGGCCGCGGCTGGTCGCGAATCGTCCTCCACGCGGTCGTCATCGGGCTCATGCTGCTGTGGCTCGTGCCGACGCTCGGCCTGTTCGTCAACTCGTTCCGCCCGGCGGCCGACGTGGCTCGCTCGGGCTGGTGGAACGCCCTGTTCCCGCCGTGGGACTTCACGCTCGACAACTACAGTCGCGTCATCGCGGCGAACAACCTCGGCGATTCGTTCATCAACAGCCTGCTCATCACCATCCCGGCGACAGTCATCCCGGTCATGGTCGCGGCCTTCGCGGCGTACGCCTTCGCCTGGATGAACTTTCCCTTCCGGAACGCCATCTTCGTGGCGATCGTCGGCCTGCTCGTGATCCCGCTGCAGTCGACACTGATCCCGGTTCTGCGGCTGCTGGCCGGCGCCGGGATCGCCGGCGAGTTCCTGGCGGTCTGGCTGGCCCACACGGGTTACGGCCTGCCCTTCGCCGTCTACCTCCTGCGCAACTACATGGGTGGGCTGCCGAGAGAGGTCTTCGAATCGGCGGCAATCGACGGTGCCAGCCCGACGACCGCCTTCTTCCGGCTCGCCCTGCCGATGAGCGTGCCGGTGCTGGCGTCACTCACCATCTTCCAGTTCCTGTTCGTGTGGAACGACCTGCTGGTGTCGCTGATCTACATCGGCCCGACCAACCCGGACAACCTGCCGATGACGGTCCGGGTCGCCAGCCTCGTGAGCTCGCTCGGCGGCGAGACCCACTTCCTCACCGCCGCCGCGTTCCTCACGATGATCCTGCCGCTGGTCGTCTTCCTGTTCCTGCAGCGCTACTTCGTGCGCGGCATCACGGGCGGTGCTGTCAAGGGCTGAGCATCGGTTTGCCCACGCGTCTCACGGCCCCGCCGGCACCGCCGGCGGGGCCAGCGGCGGAGGTGCGGCGGAGCCGAGCCCGGGCGGCTATGACTCGAGGCGCTCGCGCAACCTCGATACCCGGTCCTCGAGCTCGGCCTCCCGAGCCTGCGCGCCCTCGACGATGTGGGCTGGCGCGCGGCTCGTGAACGCCGCATCCCCCAGGCGCGCCCGAGTGGCGGCCAGCAGCCGCTCCGCCTCGGCGAGCTCTCGCTCGAGTCGGGCGCGATCCCGCTCGACGATCCCGGCATCAGCGCTCACGCTGCCGACGCGGATCTCTGCCTGGGCCGAGCCGGTCGTGACGACGAGGGCGGGAGTGTCGCCCGACCCGGCCGCGTCGACCCTCGGGGTGGTGGGACGCACGGTCACCCTCGCGAGCCGCTCGACGTACGCGTGCAACTCGGCCTCGATGCCGTCGAGGGCTGCCTCCAGC
Organism: Chloroflexota bacterium; assembly: GCA_012026785.1. Taxonomy (GTDB): domain Bacteria; phylum Chloroflexota; class Limnocylindria; order Limnocylindrales; family CSP1-4; genus UBA5189. Next base: position 7,877 of record VEOW01000022.1, read on the forward strand.
TTGCGTCCGGGCTCGATCCCCGCCTCCGTGCGCGCATTCCTGATCCCGCGGATCAACTCGATGGCCGAGTCGACCGCTCGCTCCGTTTCGGCATCACGCGCGCCGGCCGACGGCCAGCGGGCCACGATCAGCAGCTCCGGGTCGTCCTCGGCGTGCGGAATGCTGCTCCACAGCGCCTCGGTCACGAACGGCATGATCGGGTGCAGCAGGCGGAGGTAGGTGTCGAGGGCCTCGACGAGCGTCCACCAGGTCGCCTCGTGCTCCGCGGCCGGCACGGCGTCAGCGGCGAGCCGGACCTTGGCCAGCTCCAGGCCCCAATCGCAGAATTCGCTCCAGATGGCCTCGTACAGAAGCCGCGTGACCTCGCCGTAGTTGTCGGCCTCGAAGGCCCGGTCGACGGCCTCGACCGCTGCGGCCGCCCGCGAGCGGATCCAGCGTTCGGTCGGACCCAGGGCCGCCTCGTCGGGAGCCCGACGCGGGCGCCCGGGAGGGAGCGAGGACGGCCGAGCGCCGACCACGAACCGAGTCGCGTTCCAGAGCTTGTTGGCGAAGTTGCGGCCGTCCTCCAGCTTGCCCGGCTGGAACTTCTGGTCATTGCCCGGCGAGGTCCCATTGAGCAGCGCGAAGCGCAGGGCATCGGCCCCGGCGGTGTCGATCGCCTCGAGCGGGTCGACGACGTTGCCCTTCGTCTTCGACATTCGCTTGCCGTACGGGTCCTTGACGAGGCCGTGGAGGTAGACCTTGCGGAACGGCACGGCGTCGGTCAGGTGGATGCCGAGCATCATCATCCGGGCGACCCAGAAGAAGATGATGTCGTAGCCGGTCTCCATGACCGAGCCCGGGTAGAAACGCTGCAGGTCCTCGGTTCGATCGGGCCAGCCCAGCGTCGAGAACGGCCACAAGCCCGAGCTGTACCAGGTGTCGAAGATGTCCGGATCCTGTGTCAGCTCGTCCGCCGGTCGACCGCAGACCTCGCAGGCCGGCGGGCCGCCGGGATCGGCGCTGACCGTGACATGGCCGTCGGGGCAGTACCAGGCCGGGATTCGATGGCCCCACCACAGCTGGCGGCTGACGTTCCAGTCGTGGATGTTCGTGAGCCAGTTCTCCCAGACCTTCTCGAACCGCGGCGGGACGATGACCGTCTCGCGGTTCCGGGTCGCCTCGAGCGCCGCTCGCGCCAGCGGCTCGGTCCGGATGAACCACTGGGTCTTGAGGCGCGGCTCGATGACGTCGTTCGAACGCTGGCAGCGCCCGATGAGCATCTGGTGCGGCCGGCTGCCCTCCAGGTCGCCCATCGCCTCCAGCTCGGCGACGACGTGGCGCCGGGCCTCATAGCGATCGAGCCCGGCGAAGCGCTCGCCGGCCTCGTTGATCGAGGCGTCGTCGTTCAGGACCGTGATCGACGGCAGGCGGTGGCGTTGGCCGGTCTCGTAGTCGTCGCGATCGTGGGCCGGGGTGATCTTGACCGCGCCGGTCCCGAATGTCCGATCGACCACCTCGTCGGCGATGATCGGCACATCGCGCTCGACGAAGGGGATTCGGATCTTCCGGCCGATCAGCCCTCGATATCGCTCGTCCTCGGGGTGGACTGCCACCGCGGTGTCGCCGAGGATCGTCTCCGGCCGCGTCGTCGCGACCGCGATCCACTCGTCCTCGAGGGGCAGGTGCGTGGCGGGATCCACGATGTGGTAGCGGATCGTCCAGAGCGTGCCGGTCTCCTCGGTCGGGATGACCTCCAGGTCGGAGACGCTGGTCCGGCAGCCGGGGCACCAGTTGATCAGCGCTTCGGTGCGATACGCCAGGCCGTCGCGATAGAGGCGGGCGAAGCTCTCGCGAACGGCTCGAGCGGAACCCTCGTCCATCGTGAACCGCAGTCGACTCCAGTCGAGCGAGGCACCGATCCGGCGCTGCTGGCCGAGCATGACCTCACGGGTCGCATCGATGAACTGCCACATCCGCTCGAGGTAGCGCTCGCGGCCAAGCGATTCGCGCGACTCCCCTTCTCCGGCCAGGATCCGGTCGAGGACGTACTGGGCGGCGATCGAGGCGTGGTCCAGCCCGGGCAGCCACAGGGTCGGGTGACCGAGCATCCGGGCGTGCCGGATCATCGCGTCCTCGATCGTGCTGGTGAGCGCATGACCGAGATGGAGGGCGCCGGTGATGTTCGGCGGCGGCTGGATGATGACAAACGGCTCCCGGCCGGACACGGGTCGAGCGCCGGCGCCGTCGGGCGCGAAGACGGCGGCCGCCAGCCAGCGCTCGTAGATCTCGGCCTCGAACCGTGCCGGCTCGTACGCCTTCGGCAGCTCCTGCGCCTTCGATGGCTCGCGCGTCGGTGTCGTCATTGGGTCCTCGAAATCGAACGCCCCGCTCGTCCAGCGGACGAACGGGGTCGTGGTACCACCTGCTGGTTCGAGCTCCCGCCGGCTCGCTCATCGCGCTCCGGTCCGCCCCCTGGCGGCCTCGGGATCTCCTCTCGATGCGCTATCGGGCATCAGCCGCACGGCTCGCGAGCGACCTTCGCGTCCCGGTCCCCGCGCGGCTCGCACCGTCCCGCGCTCGCTTCGGGGCCGATCGGACGCTACTCCTCTCGGTCGTCGCCGTGGAGCCGGAGTCTAGCATCACCCGGCTCCGATCTCGGGGCCGGCCCGGCTCGCAACCGCAGTGTTCGTAGGACGATCGGGGCATGGTTCCGTACCGCACCGCGCCGTAGCGTCCGGCTTGGTCCCCTCGGCCGTCGGTCTCGCCGCGACCCGGGACTCCACCCGCGTGGAGGGACACCGCGCTGCCGGCCGACGCTGTCTCGATCCTCGTCCTCATCGTCTTCGCCCTGGGCGTGATCTTCGGCGCCCTGTCGTTCTCGCTCATCGTGGGCCGCTATCGAGCCCGGCGACTGGCCAAGGTCGCCGATCAGCTCGCCCACGACGGCGGCGAGATCGGGCCGCCCGGAAAGATCGGCTATCCCGACGGCGTGCTGCTCAAGTCGTTCGAGAGGCTTGCGGCTCGGATCGCGGCGGTCGAAGCCATGGCGACGACCGACGTCCTGACCGGGGTCCTGAACCGCCAGGCGACGCTCAAGCTGCTGGCGACCGAGATCGAGCGCTCGAATCGCTACGGCCGACCGCTGTCGATCGCGCTCTTCGACCTCGACCACTTCAAGCGCGTCAACGATGCCCATGGGCACACCGTCGGCGATCGCCTGCTGGCCCACATCGGGGCGCTGCTGAAGGCGAGCATTCGGAGCGTCGACAGCCTCGGCCGGTACGGCGGCGAGGAGTTCATCCTGATCATGCCCGAGACCGATACCGACGGCGCCGCGGCGACGGCCGAACAGCTGCGGCGGATCGTTGCCGGGGGTCCGATCTCGGTCGATGGCGTCGCGCTCCAGATCACGCTGAGTGCCGGCATTGCCGGTGGCGCCGGGTCGCCGAGCTTGGAGCTCACGTCGCTGTTGAACGATGCCGACGTCGCGCTCTACACGGCCAAGTCGCTGGGCCGCGACCAGGTCCACACCTACCGCCCGGTCGACGACGAGGCCGCGGTCCCGCGGGCGGCGATCGACGCGACGGCTCGATCCCAGGCCGCCCAGCTCGGGCGAATCGCCTTCGATGCTGCCAACCAGCGCCTGCTGCGAGCCCTGTCCGACCGCCCCGGCTGGGCCGGTGGGCCGTCGCAGCTCATCGCCGAGATCGCGGCTGAGCTGGCCCGTGCCGTGGGCCTGCCGGACGGCGACGTCGAGCGGATTCGCGCCGCCAGCCTGCTCCACGACCTCGGCAAGCTGGCCATCCCCGACTCCATCCTCTCGAAGCCCGGCGAGCTGACGCCGGCCGAGTGGCGCACGATCACCGAGCACCCCAAGATCGGACAGGTCGTGCGCGAGCAGGCGGGCGCCATCCGCGACGCGGCCGAGATCGTCCTCCATCACCACGAGTGGTTCGATGGCCGCGGCTATCCGTACGGGCTGAAGGAGACCGAGATCCCCCTGGGATCGCGCATCGTCGCCATCGCCGACGCCTACGAGGCCATGATCGCCGGCCGGCCCTACAAGTCATCGATGACCCACGCCGAGGCGATCGCCGAGCTGCGGCGCGGCCGCGGCATCCAGTTCGATCCCGAGCTGGTCGAGCTGTTCGTCAACCTCTACGGCCGGAGCGTCCCGGCCCGCAGCCGCTCGAACGGCGACGTCAAGGTTCCCGCCCGCCGCCGGTAGAGGGGCCCCTCCGCCTCCTCGCCCCTCGCGCGCCACTCGCCCCTCGCGCGCCACTCGCCGCGGCTTCCCTCGTTTGCCCGCCCGCAGAGCAGCGCAACGCCCTCAGTTACCCGCTTCCCCTCGCCTGCCTGATGCGCGAGCAGGTGTTGGGAACCGAGAGGCATCGAGGGTTGCGATGCTTTCCAGGCGAGCAATCGAGGAGAACTGGACGCCGGTAAGTCGCTGATAAGCGCCCAATGTCATCGTGGTCCGGTGACAGCCCTCGAAGACGACGAGCGCCTGGCCCAGCTCCTCCGGCTCCTCCGGCGCCACGCTGACCTCACCCAGGTCAAGCTTGCGGATGCGGCGGGGGTACCCAGGCGCATCGTGCAACTCATCGAAGCGGGCGACGCCGGAATGGTCCGTCTCGACGACGTTCGAAAGGCGTTCGGCGGCGTCGATGCACGAGCGCGCCTGACCACGTGGTGGCACGGTGCGGCCGCCGATCGGCTCCTCGATGCGCGCCACGCCGAGCTCGTGGAGCGTGCGATCGGGGTCCTCCGGCGCCGGTCGTGGCAGACGAAGGCCGAGATCACCTTCTCGGAGTGGGGCGAGCGCGGCTCGATCGACATCTTCGGCGCGCTCCGGGCTGCACGCGCCATCCTCGTTGGCGAGGTCAAGTCCGACATCGGCTCGCTCGAAGAGCTGAACCGCGTGCTCGACGTGAAGCAACGCCTTGGCGGCAAGCTTGCGATCGAGCAATTCGGGTTCCGCCCGCACGTCATTGGTCGCATCCTCATCCTGCCCGACGAGATGCGCCTTCGACGCCTGGTTGAACGGCACGCGGCGACGATGGCGTCAATCTATCCGGCGCGAGGGCGCGAGGTGCGCGCTTGGCTCCGCCACCCCGACCGGTCCATCGGAGGCATCTGGTTCCTCTCGGATGCCCGCTCCAAGAGCAACGCGTCGCGCTGAGCGCCCCACTTCCCCTCACCTGCTCGCGGAGCGGGCAAGTGAGGAGAGCCGCGGGTCCCAGGCCGTCCTCGTGCCTGCCAGACGGGCATTCGAGGGAAGGCGCGGGGCGTAAGCGAGCGGGGGAAGGCGCGGGGCGTAAGCG
>VEOW01000187.1 GCA_012026785.1 Chloroflexota bacterium
GCCGACGAGGCCGTAGAACCACTGGTGCGCGACCTGCTGATGGACGAGGTACGTCCGGTTCAGGGTGTCCTTGGTTCGCGGCACCCAGATCAGCCCGGGCGCTTCGAGGGCCTCGCCGCCCTCGGTCTCGACGACCGCCAGAAACGATCGCGGGAAGTCCACCTCGAGTAGGTCCGTCTGGGACGAGACCGCCTGGCGGGCGAGCGACAGCAGGCGGCTGGCGTTGGGGCTGCCCGACGGGGCGTAGACCCGGATCTCGACGCCGGCCGCCTTGCCCTCGTGGACCTTGAAGTCCGGCGCCAGCACGACCGACACGTCGCGGACGTCCTGCATCGAGAAGGCCCACGCGCCGCCGCTCCCGACCCCGGCCCGCACGACCTCGGGCGTCGGGGCGGCGAGGATCATCGGCCGGTCCGTGACGATCTCGACATCGACCCGCGGACTGACCGGGGTGATGAACGGCTGGCCGTCATTCGGACGGTCGAACGGCATCGTCCGGCTGACCCACGGGATCCAGCGATACAGCACAACCGTGTCCCCGGCGTGGCTGAACATCCAGTCAGACCCGCTGAGCCCCGCCCGGAGTCGAGCCCGGTAGCCGATTCGAACGTCGGTCGTCTCGCCGGCTTCGAGGACGTCGCCCAGCGGCACCTCGATCGTCTGGGCGGTGATCCTGACCTTGACGGGCTGATCGTCGACGGTCGACTCGATGACCCTGATCCCACCCAGGGCCGCGGCGATCGTGTTCAGCTCCAGGTGATCGACGGGGGCGCCCGAGTCGTTGCTGACCCGGAGCAGGGTCGTCACCTCGAGCGAGCCGTCGCCGCCCCCGATGGCGGCCTTGACGTCGTAGGTCACGCGCAGGTCGAGGCTCGTCCGACCTTTGGGGTCGGGCGGCTCGGGCGTCTCGCTCGGGGCGCCGCTCGGGGTGGCGCTCGGGGCGGCGCTCGATCTCGGGGTGGCGGTCGGGGTCGTGACCGGTCGCTGCGTCGCCCGAGCTGATGGCGTCGGGACATCCGTTTCGGCCGCCACGACGACCGTCGGGCCGGCTGTCGGACCGGGCGTCGGCGAGCATGCCGCGGCCGCGATCGCCCCGACGACCGCCAGCACCCCTGCGACCCTGGCCCGCCTCACGCCGCGGATCGTAGCGCCCGGTGCCACCTGGCAACCAGCCGTCAGCGCCGAGCCGCCCCCACGCCGCCCCCCGCCCACGCGCCACGGGGGCTGAGGGCACCCGGCCCACTCGAGCGCGTACGATCCCTCGTCATGGACACCGCCACCGCGGTCGATGCGCTGCTGGCCGACATCCGGGCGGAGCTGCCGACCGTCCGGCTGCTGACCGACGCCCTGGACCGGGAGTCGTACCGGAACGACGAGACCGCCTACCTGCCGGCCGAGCTACCGGCGGCGGTTGCGCTGCCGGGTTCGACCGACGAGGTCGCCGGTCTGCTGCGGCTTGCTTCGAAGCACCGGGTGCCGGTCGTCCCGCGTGGCGCAGGGACCGGCCTGTCGGGCGGTGCGGCCGGCATCGAGGGCGCCCTGACCGTCGCCCTGACCCGGATGACCCGCATCCTCGAGATCGACCGCGAGAACCTCGTCGTCGTGACCCAGCCCGGGATCATCAACGCCGACCTGAAGGCTGCTGTCGCTCGCGAGGGCCTGTTCTATCCGCCCGACCCGGCGTCCTACGAGACCTGCTCCATCGGCGGGAACCTCGGCACGAACGCCGGAGGTCTGTGCTGCGTGAAGTACGGCCAGACCCGCGACTGGGTGCTGGGACTGGAGGTCGTGCTGGCCGATGGCTCGGTCATTCGAACCGGGGGCCGGAACGTCAAGGACACCGCAGGCTACGCTCTGACGCACCTGTTTGTCGGCTCGCAGGGCACGCTCGGGGTCATCACCGAGGCCACCCTGCGGCTGCGGCCGCTGCCCGGCCCCCGAGCGACGATGCTGGCGTTCTTCGCGTCGCTGGAGGCGTGCGGCACGGCGGTCGCGTCGATCATCCAGTCGGGCCTCGTGCCGGTGACGCTGGAGCTGATGGACCGCGAGACCATCGTTGCCGTGGACGAGGTCCATCGCCTCGGCCTGGATCGCGAGGCCGCGGCAATGCTGCTGGTCGAATCGGACGCCCCGGGTCCGGCCGCGGCGGCCGAGATGGACGCCGCCGAGGCCGCCGTCATGGCTGCAGGCGCGACCTCCGTCGTCCGGGCGGCCGACGCCCAGGAGGCCGACTGGCTTCGCCAGGCCCGGCGGCTGGCGCTGCGCGCGCTCGAGGAGCAGGGGACCGTTCGAATGGAGGACGTCGGCGTGCCCCGGGCTCGCGTTCCCGACCTGCTCGTCGCGATCGCCGAGATCGCCGGCCGCCACGGCGTGCGCTGCGCGACGTTCGGCCACGCCGGCGACGGCAACCTCCACCCGAACCTCGTCTTCTCGCGCGACGATCCCGCCGCGGCCGGGCTCACCCACCTCGTCCGCGACGAGATCTTCCGGGTCGCGCTGTCGATGGGCGGCACGGTCACGGCCGAGCATGGCATTGGCTCGTCACGGCGTGAGTGGCTGCCGATCCAGCGCGGCGAGGGCGCCGTTGCGGCGATGCGGGCCATCAAGGCTGCCTTCGCCCCGCTCGGCATCCTGCACCCCGGCCGGGTCCTCTGAGCCTGCCTGCCCGGGCGCCGCGAGGGAGGAAGCGGCCGTGGCCAGCCTGCAAGGAATGCCGGAATCGGGGATAATCAAGCACCCCCGTCGCCGATCGGCAGCGGCCGCCGACTGCCCAGGAGCCCGCATTGAACGGTCGTCCACTTTCCCTTACCCGCCCCTCCAATCGCTCGACGGAACCGGAGCCCCTGCGGCACGTCATCGACGAGTACAAGCACCGTGACCAGACCATCACCTGCGTCTGCGGCTGGCACGGGAGCTGCGCGACGAACGCGACGGGCGGCTCGGACTGGACGGCCCACCTGAACCTGTTCCGCACGAAGCGGAAGTAAGCGGCGCCCACCGGCCGGCGCCTGCTCCCTCGGTGCGCCTGCCCCCGGCGGGCCGCGTCAGCCGGCCAGTCCTGGCGGTCCCTCCAACTGCCGCCCCCGAACCCACGCGGCCCTGACCATCGCCGGGTGTGATCGGAAGATCAGCCGGCTGACCAGGTCGACCGGGTCCGCCGGAGCGTCGCCGGCCACGGCGAGCGGGTCGGTGAGCCTCGGGTCCAGCGCGATCAGGTCCGCCTCCTTGCCCACCTCCAGGGACCCGATTCGACCGTCAAGCCCCAGCGCCCGGGCGCCATCGAGCGTCGTCAGGCGCAGCCATTCGAGCGGTCCGAGGAGCGGCCGCCCCTCGCCGCGAAGCGTTCGAAGCGCCGCCTGGGAATATGCGCCGGCGCGCATGACCGCGAAAAGGGAAGGATCCGGGCCGCCGGCGACGTCCGAGCCCAGCCCGATCGTCAGCCCGGTCTCGAGGTACCGTGCCAGGGGCATCACACCCGAGTCGAGGAACAGGTTCGAGCTTGGGCAGTGGGCGACGCGCGTGTCCGATTCCACCAACCGCGTCAGCTCGCGATCGTTGAGGTGCACCGCGTGGGCCAGGATCGATCGCGCCCCGAGGCCGCCGGCGCGATCGTAGACGTCGACGTAGTCGGCGGCCTCCGGGAAGAGCACTCGAACCTCGGCGATCTCCTTCGGATCCTCCGAGACGTGGGTCTGCCACCACGTGCCCGTGCTCGCGGCGAGGGCGGCTGACTCGCGCAGCAGGTCGCCGGTGCACGAGACGGCGAAGCGTGGCGTGACGGCATAGCCGAGGCGCCCGTCGGCCGCACCATGCCAGCGGTCGATCAGCTCGGCCGACTCCTGGATCGAACGGTCGAGGATCGTGGCCGGGTCGATCGTCGCGTCGTACGTCAGCCGATCCATCATGACCTTGCCGAGGATCGCCCGGATCCCGTGCGCCTCGGCCGCCTCGAACGCGGCATCGGCCGAGGACTTGAAGACGGCGGTGTAGCCGAGCACGGTCGTCGTGCCGGCAGCCGCGATGGCCCGGAACGCCGTCTCGGCGAAGCGGCGGGCATGGGCCCGATCCCGAAACGAGTCCTCGAGCGGAAAGATGTACCGATCCAGCCAGGTCAGCAGATCGGTCCCGAATCCGAGGCCGGCGTTCTGCAGCTGCGGCAGGTGGGAGTGGAGATCGATCAGGCCGGGCAGCAGCACGAGCGGTCGAAGGTCCAGCGCCGCTTCGCGCCGGCCTTCGCCAGCGTCTGCAGCCGCTCCGACCCACTCGATGCGCCCGTGCGCATCGACCGCGAGGAGTCCGTCGTCGAAGTGGGCCGTCCCGCCTGCATCGAGGGGACTGAGGATCCGGGCCCGGAGCGCGAACGGCGGCCGAGCAGGAAGAGACGGCTCGTCAGGGGACGTCCGGTCGGGGATCGATGGCCGGGTGCTCATCGGCGGCCGATCCTAGCACCCGTGATCACGCCGCCGATCAGGGCGGTGTTGGATTGCGCCCCGTGGCCGCGCTTCTTGCCGCTTTCATAACTCATTTGAACAACTCGGCGGTGGATCGGCCGGTTGGAGGGCCGGGCCACGGTCACGACCCGCCCGATGCACCAGCGACCAGCGTGACTCCCGCACGCCGCACCGCCGCCAACGGCCGTGCGACGGCCCGGACCCCGCCGTTTGGGGCCCCAGCGTTCAACTGAGTTGGTAACCGGGCATGGTGGCCGGTCGAATCGACCGACGAGCTCGCAGCTCGGCCAGCGCGGCCAGCTCGGCCAGCGCGGCCAGCGCGGCCAGCGCGGCCCTCTTTCCGGGTGTCGCCCTGCCAAGATGGGCACGTGCAGCGGCACGAGCTCCTGATCGAAGGCGGAACGATCGTCGACGGGACGGGCGCGCCCGGGTTCGAAGGCGCCGTCGGAATTCGGGCGGCAGATCGACGCCTGGTCGTGCTCCGGGCGGCGGCGGAGCGAGACGCAGCACGCGAGAACGCCGGGCGCGTCATCGACGCCACGGGCAAGGTCGTCGCCCCGGGCTTCATCGACCTCCACAGCCACTCCGGGCTGTGGCTGCTCGCCGAGCCGCGCCACGAGCCGAAGGTCCGCCAGGGCGTGACGACCGAGGTCATCGGCGTCGACGGGCTGTCGTACGCGCCGATCCTCGAGCCGGACCGCCTGGCCGAGCTGGTCGAAATGAACGCCGGGTTGGATGGCGCCCCGCCCATCGAGTTCGACTGGGACACCACGGCGGCCTACCTCGCGCGCTTCGACAGCACGGTGAGCGTCAACGTCGCCTTCCTCGTCGGCAACTCCGCACTGCGCCTCGCCACGACCGGCTGGGATGAGCGCGACCCGGTCGGCGACGAGCTGGGCGTCATGCGCTCGATCCTGCGCGAGGCGATGGAGGAGGGGGCCTACGGCCTCTCGTCCGGGCTCGACTACCCGCCCGGCGCCTACGCCACCACGGCCGAGCTCGCGACACTGGCCGGCGACGCCGCAGCCCTCGGCGGCTTCTATCACACCCATGTGCGCTACCCGCTCGGCGACCGCTTCCTGGATCCCTTCCGCGAGGCGATCGAGATCGGGCGCCGGAGCCCGGCGCCGGCCCACATCACCCACTTCTATCACCGGGCGACCTTCCCGGGGACACCGGAGCAGATGCTCCAGCTGGTCGACGACGCGCGGGCGGACGGGCTGGACGTGACCTTCGATGCCTATCCCTCCGAATGGGCGAGCACGCGCCTGTTGATCACGCTCCCGCCGTGGGTCCAGGCCGGCGGGCCCGGGCCGGCGAAGGAGCGCCTCGCCGACCCGGCCATCCGCTCCCGCATCCGCGACGAGTTGCACGCGCGCGGCGTCCTGTACGCCGGGGTCGGCGGCATCGCCGACATCCGGCTCGGCGCATTCGAACAACCAGCCAACCTCCGCTGGGAGGGCTTGACCCTCGGGGAGGTCGGTGCCGAGATGGGCCGCGACCTCGTCGACGTCGTGTGCGACCTCCTGCTCGCCGAGAACCTCCGGCTGAACCAGGTCACGCCGGGCCCGCACCTTGACGGCATCCGGCGGTTCTACCGGCACCC
>VEOW01000247.1 GCA_012026785.1 Chloroflexota bacterium
CGCGCCGGCGTGACGACATCGGCATCTACCTGGCGCTCGACACGCTCGAATACATGAAGCGCGGTGGCCGGGTCAGCGGTGCCCGGGCGGCCATCGGCACGCTCCTGTCGGTCAAGCCGATCATCATGGTCAAGGACGGGCTGGTCGAGCGGGCCGAGAACGTCAGAACGAAGGGCAAGGCTCGCGAGCGGCTCATCGAGTTCCTGTGCGTGGCGCCGATGGAGCGCCTCTCGATCCTGCATACGACCAATGCCGGTGTCGAGGAGTTCGCCGAGCAGCTGATCGCTGCTGTCCCGGGCGGTATCGATCGCTCGAAGGTGACCATCGACCTGGTCGGCCCGTCGGTCGGGCCCCACCTCGGACCCGGCTGCGTCGGCGGCGTTGCCCTGTACGTCGAGGGCTCTCGGGCGAGCTGACCCGCGATCGCCCTGACCCGCGCTCGCCCTGACCCGCCCTCGCGGCGACCTCCGCCACCTCGCGATCCTCCGTTGTCTGACCCACGCAAAGGCATCGCGGGGCATCTGGATGTCAGTGATGCATCTGGATGCCAGGTCGAGGCCCGCTGACCGGAGGTCGTGCCAACGGCGGGACCTGCGGCACGCCGGGTCGGGACGTTCGGCTCCCCGACCTTGCGATACGGTTGCGGTAGGGTTGCGGCATGGTGGCGATCAGTGCCGAATCGCGGCTCTCCGCGGCTATACTCGAAGGACTGATCACCCACATCCCGGCCTCCACCACGACGTGTGCCGGGTCCTTCGGTTCCGCCCAATCACGAGGTGCCTTCGCCCCATGACGACCGAGAAGATCGCTGCCATCAACCCGTGGCAGGTCGCCCAGCACCAGTTCGATCTTGCGGCCGAGAAGCTCCAGCTGGACGAGGGCATGCGCCGCGTCCTGCGCGAGCCGCGCCGCGAGCTGACCGTCCACTTCCCGGTGAAGATGGACGACGGCAGCGTCCGGGTGTTCACCGGGTATCGGGTTCAGCACAACCTCGGTCGCGGCCCCGCCAAGGGCGGCATCCGCTACCACCAGGACGTCTCGATCGACGAGGTCAAGGCCCTCGCGATGTGGATGACCTGGAAGTGCGCCGTGGTCGGCATCCCGTTCGGTGGTGGCAAGGGCGGCGTCATCGTCGACCCCAAGCAGCTGTCGAAGAAGGAGCTCGAGGCGCTCAGCCGCCGCTACTTCACCGAGATCGAGGTCCTCGTCGGCCCCGAGAAGGACATCCCGGCGCCGGACGTCAACACCAACGCCCAGGTCATGTCGTGGTTCATGGACACCTATTCGATGCACCAGGGCTACACGGTCCCGGGCGTCGTAACGGGCAAGCCCATCAGCCTCGGCGGCTCCGAGGGCCGCAACGAGGCGACCGCCCGCGGCACCGTCTACTGCATCGTCGAGGCGGCGCGCCACCTCGGGATCGAACTGCCCAAGGCGAAGGTCGCGATCCAGGGCTTCGGCAACGCCGGCGCGATCGCCGCCACGCTGATCGCCGCCGAGAAGGCCACGGTCGTGGCGGTCTCCGACTCGACCGGCGGCATCCACAACCCCAACGGCCTCGACATCCCGCGCGTCATCGCCTGGAAGCAGGAGCACGGCACCGTCCAGGGCTTCCCCGGCGCGAAGGACGTGACCAACGCCGAGGTCCTCGAGGTCGAGTGCGACATCCTCATCCCGGCCGCCCTCGAGAACCAGATCACCGACCGCAACGCCGGGGCCATCAAGGCCAAGCTGATCGCCGAGGCCGCCAACGGCCCGACGACCCCCGAGGCCGACCAGATCCTGTTCAAGAACAGCAAGTTCATGATCCCGGACATCCTGTGCAACGCCGGCGGGGTCACCGTCTCCTACTTCGAGTGGGTCCAGGACCTCAACCGCGACCACTGGACCGAGACCGAGGTCAATGCCAAGCTCAAGACGATCATGGTCAAGGCCTTCTCGGAGGTGCTGGCGATCGCTCGCCGCGAGCAGTGCGACATGCGGACCGCGGCCTACCTGTTGGCCGTTCAGCGGGTGGCCGACGCGACCATGATGCGCGGCCTCTATCCGTAGAGAATCTCACCGCGTCGCCACGCGACGCACGCGACGCGGACCCGTCGCCGCTGCGGAGCCCCGGCCCACCGCCGGGGCTCCGCGATTCATGGCTGCTACGATGCGGCTCATGCTGGATCACGAAGAGAAGTTCCTCTTCAAGGAGGAGATCCTCGGACTGTCGAATGCGCTCGGCGAGGCGGGGGCGCTCGATAACGTCGAAGACCTCCTGACCGACGTCATCACCAGCCCCCGCTTCGACAGCGAAGTCTTCACCCTCGAACGCTCGCTCCAGGTCATGCTCGGCGCGCGACCCGGCACGACCCTCGTCGGCCTGCTGACCGTCGCGCCCGAGGTGTTCGACGAGGTGGCCGAGGTCCGGATCCCACCCGAGGTCCACGAGCGGCTTGTCGCCTGGCGCGCTCGGTTCGGACTGGCGATCGACAACGCCCTCAACTTCCTCAACAACCCGGACGGCATCCAGGGCCACAACTTCGCGACCCAGGTCGCGCACGTCGAGGATCGGCGGGTCCTGCAGGGCCGGCTCACGCTCGTCCGCTACAACAACGAGCCGCAGTTCTTCCTCGCCGACGCCGCCGTCTTCCTGGGCCTGGTGACCGACATCATGGAGCGGCTCGGGCCGTACCTTGAGCCCGACGCCGTGGACGGCGACATCGTGCCGCGCCTCCAGGAGGCCGTCGCGCTCATCGAACGAAAGACCAGCGCTCGAACCTGACCGTCCGGCCGCGGATGATGGCCCGCTGCCTCTGTCACCGTGCCTCCCCGCCCTCCCGGCTGCCCATCTTCCCGCAGCTTCCGACGCCCGGCCCCTTGCCCCCGGCGATTCCCACTGCATGGGCGCCGGGTGAAGAAGCCGAGGCGATAACGAGCTCAAGCCCCGTCGAGCCCTCGCGGGCGGACGTCGATTGGCCAACGCTTCGCCCGACCGGAGCGTGGGCCGGACGTTCTGGTGCCTCGGCGCAGCCGTACCACCCCGGCGCCGAACCGCTTCTGGCGTGGCTTCGTGCTCACGGCGACCATGCAGTGGGCACGGGCGGCGGGAAGGCGGCGTGGGGCCTGGGCTTGAGGTCCGGCTGGGCGGGCGTTCGGGACGGGGCGACGGCTCGAGGATGAGACCACCGTTCGGACGGGGGGTCCGGTGCTAGCATCCGCCGCCCATGCGACAGCTGTACCTGGCGGCCACCGGCCAGAACCGCGGCAAGACGACGGCCGCCCTCGGGCTGTTCAACGGTTTCGTCGCTCGGGGCCTTCGGGCCGGCTTCATGAAGCCGGTTGGGCAGCGGACCGTCATCGACGACGGCGAGCCGGCCGACGAGGACGCGGTCCTGATGCGCGCCACCTTCGACCTTGCCCAGCCCTACTCCGTCATGAGCCCGGTCCACATCCCCCGGGGCTTCACCAAGAAGTACATCGCCGGCGACGTCGTCGAAGACCTCGGCGCGCGAATCGACCGGGCACACGCCTCGTTCGTCGACCATGACGTGCTGTTGGTCGAGGGCACGGGACACGCCGGCGTCGGGGCCGTCATCGGGCTGTCGAATGCGACCGTCGCCGCCCGCCTCAGCGCGCCCGCGATCATCGTCAGCGAGGGCGGCGTCGGCCGCCCGATCGACGAGATCGTCCTCAACGCCGGCCTCTTCGCCCGCCACGACGTGCCGGTCGCCGGGGCGATCGTCAACAAGGTCGACGTCGAGGCCCAGCCCGGCATCGCCGGCGTCCTGGCCCGTGGCCTGGCGCCCTACGGCATCGCCCTGCTCGGCGTCCTGCCGGTCCGCCCGATCCTCTCCAACCCGACGCTCGAGATGATCGCCGAGGGCCTCGGCGGCGAGACGCTCCACGCCGGCCCTGACCTCGAACGAGTCATCGACGGCGTGGCGATCGGGGCAATGGAACCGGGCCACATGCTCGAGCGCGTGGGACCGGGGACGCTGGTGATCGTCCCGGGCGATCGCGAGGACGTGATCCTGACGCTGACGACGGCCCACCTCATGGGTGTGCCCCGCGCGGCCAGTCCGGAGGAGCTGCGTCGCCCGTCGCTCGAGCTCGACCTCGGCCACGAGGGCGCCGCGATCGGTCTCGTCCTGACCGGCGGCTATCGACCGCGACCCTCGGTGCTGTCCGCGGTTCGGCGCGCCGACCTGTTCGCGACCCTCGTCCAGGAAGACACCTACACCGTCGCATCCGAGGTCCACGACCTGCTCGTCAAGACCCACCCCGCCGACGTCGAGAAGATCGAGCTGATCAAGGAGCTGGTTGCGATCCACCTCGACGTCGACCGCATCCTCGAGGTCGCGACGGAGGCGACCGTCACCGTCTGACGGGGAGCGATGCTTCGCGGATAATCGCCGTGCGTCCCGCCAGGAGGGCGCCGCCATGGACTTGGATCGTCGTCGTCAGCTCGTCGTCCTCGTGGCCTACGTCGTCACCGTCGTCGTCAACGGCCTCGCCGTGGCACTGCCCCTCAACGGCCAGTCGACGGCCGAGATCTCCGACCGCTACGCGACCCTGGTAACCCCCGCGGGCTACGTGTTCTCGATCTGGAGCCTGATCTACCTGCTGCTGCTCGTCTTCAGCGTCTACCAGGCGCTCCCGAGCCAGCGAACGGAGCCGCGCCTCCGCGCAATCGGCTACCTGCCGGCCGTGGCGGGCGCACTCAATGCGATCTGGCTGGTGCTGTGGCACTACAACGTGTTCGCGCTGACCGTCCCGGTGATGCTCGGGCTCCTTGTCACGCTGATCGTGATCCACCGTCGGCTGGGGATCGGCCGGGCGGCCCCGGGGGCGCTCGCCGAGGCGATCGCGGTTCGCCTGGCGTGGAGCGTGTATCTCGGCTGGATCACCATCGCCACCATCGCGAACATCGCCACGACCCTCGTGTGGCTCGAATGGGACGGCTTCGGGGTCGCCCCCGAGCTCTGGGCCGTCGCCGTCCTCGCGGTGGGCGTCGCCATCGCCGCCGCGGTCGCGATCAGCCGGCGTGACGTGGCCTACAGCCTCGTGATCGTGTGGGCCTACGTCGGGATCGCGATCAACCAGGCCGACACGACGCTCGTGGCGGGCGCGGCCGGGATCGGGGCGGCCATCGTGCTGGGCCTGGCCCTCTGGAGCGTGGCGGGACGACGGCCGCCTCGGTGGCAGCCCGCCGGCTAAGGGCCGGTTGCCCCTCCGAGGCGCCTGGTGTCTCTTATCGGGACCAGTTCTGGCCGATACAGGGTCACCTACGCGCCACCGGCGTGCTATCGGACTGTTGGGGCGCTTTCGGGGTCACCTACGCGCTGGCCGCGTCCTATCCACCGATCCGGCCCCTACCACGCAGCACGTCGTTATCTGAAATCCTTCCGAGCGTGAGCGCCGGCCGCGGAGCTGGTAATTGATCGATACGACGCAGCCCTTGCGCAGGTGACACCGGCGTCGGCTCGCTCGCCGTTGTCTCACTCGAGGGGTTCGTTGTCGATGAGGCGGGTGGACCCGAAGCGGACGGCGGTCGAGAGGAGGGCGGGCGCCTCGACGACCTCGAGCTCGCGCAGCGTCCGGGCGTCGGCGACCGAGACGTACTCCGGGTTGGCGAGCGGCTCGCCCGCCAACGCGTCCGACATCATGCGTCGGAGCGCATCGGCCGAGCGCTCGCCTCGCTGCCAGGCCGCCACGGCGCCCGCCAAGGCCCGATGCACGACCGGCGCCGCGACCCGCTCGGCCGGCGACAGGTGGACGTTCCGAGACGAGACCGCCAGGCCATCGGGCGCGCGCACCGTCGGTAGGCCGACGACCTCCGTCGCGATCGCCAGGTCGCGGGCCATCTGGCGGATGACGAGCAGCTGCTGGTAGTCCTTCCGGCCAAAGTAGGCCCGCTCCGCACCGACGAGGTTGAACAGCACCGCGACGACCGTCGCCACGCCCTCGAAGTGGCCGGGCCGGGCGGCACCTTCGAGCGGCCGGGCGACCGCGCCGACCGAGACGGTGGTGTCGAACCCCGGCGGGTAGACCTCCTCGACCGCCGGCGCGAAGACGAGGGCGACACCCTCCTCGGCGCAGATCTCGACGTCGCGGGCCTCGGCCCGCGGGTACTGCTCGAGGTCGGATGGGGCACCGAACTGGCGGGGATTGACGAAGATCGAAACGACCGTCGTGGCGTCCTCGGCCCGGGCCCGCTGCATCAGCGATCGGTGTCCGACGTGCAGCCAGCCCATGGTCGGCACGAAGCCGATCGGCCGTGGCAGCCCCCCAAGCGCCTCGCGCAGCTCGGCCCGCGTTCGAACGACGCGCGTCGAGCGGGCGATGTCGGTCAAGGCGTCCGAGGTCAGAGGTCGCGGTCGAGCGGGATGGCCGCGATGTCCCGAGCTCCGCCGGCCGCCCGATCGTCGGGGGTCCGCCCAAGGGCTTCGTCGAGGACCGCGTCGTCCATTCGAACGGTCTGCTCCGGCCCGGGGAAGCGGCGGGCGGCGACGTCGGCCGCCCACTCGGTCGCAGCCTTCCGGATGGCGCCTCGGAGGTCGGCATACGCCCTGGCGTGGCGCGGCGAGAAGTCGCCGAGGCCGAGCAGATCGGTCACGACCTGGACCTGGCCGCTGCAGTGCGGCCCGGCGCCGATGCCGATCGTCGGGATCCGCAGACGCGAGGTGATGATCGCCGCGAGCTGCTCGGGCACGAGCTCCAGGACGATCGAGAACGCGCCCGCGTCCTGGACCGCGATCGCGTCGGCCAGCATCGAGCGGGCGGCCTCGCGCGTCTTGCCCTGGACCCGGACCTTGCCGCCGAGGCCGTGCTGCGACTG
Source organism: Chloroflexota bacterium (assembly GCA_012026785.1). Classification (GTDB taxonomy): domain Bacteria; phylum Chloroflexota; class Limnocylindria; order Limnocylindrales; family CSP1-4; genus UBA5189. Next base: position 6,824 of record VEOW01000247.1, read on the forward strand.
GGGCGTCCAGCCGATGTGGCCCATGACCGGCACGCCGGCCCGGACGAGGGCCTCGATGATCCGGCCGCTCCGCACGCCGCCCTCGATCTTGACCGCCTGCGCCCCCGCCTCGCGCAGGAACCGGCCGGCGTTCTCGATCGCCTCGTCGGGGCTCGAGTAGGACAGGAACGGCATGTCGCCGATCACCAGCGCCCGCTTCGTGCCACGGACGACGGCCGCGGTGTGGTGGAGCATCTGGTCCATCGTCACCCGGACGGTCGAGTCGAAGCCGAGCAAGACCTGGCCAAGCGAATCGCCGACCAACAGCATCGGGATGCCGGCCTCGTCGAGGATCTGGGCCGTGGGGTGGTCGTAGGCGGTCAGCATCGGCAGCGACTCGCCGTCGGCGTGCATCCGGGCGATGTCCGAGACCGTCAGCCGGCGGACCGCCGCCGGGTCGCCGGATCCGCTCATCGATGCACCTCCGCTCCACGCGCCTTCGTCGACTCTTGCATCGCTTCAGTCTGCCCCGCAGCGTCTCGGGCGTCCAATGCTCGGGCCACCCTGTCCAGCAGCCGGTCGGCGACCTCGCGCTTTGTCAGCAGCGGCAGGGCCTCCTGGGCCCCGGCCCGGTCGAGGATCACCACCCGGTTCGTGTCCGTCCCGAATCCCGAACCGGCCTCGGCGACGTCATTCGCCACGAGCAGGTCGACGCCCTTGGCCCGGAGCTTCTCGGCGGCCCGTTCGAGGCCCCCGGTTTCGGCGGCGAAGCCGACCAGGACAGGTGGGCGCCGATCGGCGCCGGCGACGGGAGGGTTGACCGTGCCGGCGACCTCGGCGAGCAGGTCCGGGGTCGGAACCAGCTCCAGGGTCAGGCTCACGCCACGGTGGATCTTCTCGTCAGCCGGTTGGAGGGGCGTGAAGTCGGCGACCGCGGCGGCCATGACGAGAGCATCGGGCGGCGGGTCGGCGTCGATGACGTCGCGACGCAGCGCGGCCTGGAGCTCGGCGGTGGTCTCGACGCGGACGAGGTGGGCGCCCTCGGGCGGGGCGCCCTCGACCGCCGCGGCGATGAGCGTGACCGAGGCGCCACGATCGAGCGCCGCGCGGGCGACGGCGACACCCATCTTGCCGCTCGAGCGGTTGCCGATGAAGCGGACGGGGTCGATCGGCTCGCGGGTGCCGCCGGCGGTGCCGACCATCCGGCGCCCGACGAGGTCGGCCTCGCGGGGACGATCGGCGGCGAGCGGGGGTCGAGCCGCGGGATCGGCCTGCCGGATCGCGCGTCCGGCGACGGCCGCGACGACGACGTCGACGATCGACGGCAGCTCGGCCAGGCGTCCGGTGCCGCTCTGGCCGGACGCGAGCGGCCCGGCGCCCGGCGGCACGACGTGGTAGCCGAACTCCCGAAGCCGGGCGGCGTTGGCGACGGTGGCGGGATGGGTCCACATGTCGCCGTCCATCGCCGGCGCGACGACGACGGGAGCGCTCGAGGCCAGGCAGGTCGCGGTTACGACGTCGCCGGCCAGCCCGTTGGCCATGGCGCCGAGGAAATGCGCGGTCGCCGGGGCGACGACGATCGCGTCGGCGCTGTCGGCAATGACGATGTGGCCGATGCGCCCGTCGGGCAGCAGGTCGAGGACCTCGGTCTCGACCGGGTGGCGGGAGAGCGCCGCGAAGCTGAGCGGCCCGACGAACCGGGTCGCCGACGGCGAGAGCATGACGACGACGTCGGCGCCCGCGGCCGTCAGGAGCCGCAGCAGCTCGACGGCCTTGTAGGCGGCGATCGAACCGGTGACGCCGAGGCCGATGAGGCGGCCTTTGAGCCGACCGCTCATGGCTCGAGGATCGGCGGGCCCGATCCGGCCCCACCGCCGAGGCCGAGCTCGAGGGGCTCGCCGCCGGCGAGCGCGGCGTGGAGGATCGCCAGGCCGCGAAGCGTGAGGTCCGGGTCGATGACGTCGACCCCGTGCAGGGCGCTCACCCACGGCGCCGCCGACAGGCCGCCGGTCAGCAGGACCCGGACCGCCTCGGGCGCGACGTCCGACGCGTCGGCGAGCTCGCGTCGCATCCGTCCCAAGAGGCCGGCGACGAGGCCCTGGTAGCCCAGGATCGCGCCGCTCTGCATCGCCGCGACCGTGTCACGCCCGATCGCCCGATCTGGCGTCCGCAGCTCGATCCTCGGCAGCTTCGCGGTCCGGGCCGCCAGCGCTTCGAGGCCCAGCTCCAGGCCGGGTGCGATTGCCCCGCCGACGTAGGCCCCGTCACCGGCCAGGCAGTCGAACGTCGTCGCGGTTCCCAGGTCGACGATGATCGCCGGTGCGCCGTGGAGTCGCAGGGCCGCCAGGGCGGTGACCAGCCGATCGGCCCCGACCTCCCACGGCCGCTCGACTCGGACGGGCAGCGGCACGACCCCCGCCGTGGCCATCAGCAGCGGCCGCTCGCGCCGCTCGGCGACGACCCCGAGTGCGGCATCGACGGCCGGCACGACCGAGGCGCAGACGATCGACGAGACGTCCCCGAATGCGACGTCGTCGAGGCCGAGGAGATCCTGCAGCAGCAGCTCCAGCTGGTCGGCCGTGGCGCCGCGCGGCGTCGCCGCGCGGCGGGGCGCGACCAGGGCGCCGTTCCGGAACAGCCCGGCCGTCAGGTTCGAGTTGCCGATGTCGATCGCGAGCAGCACGTTCGGATCATACGCGCGGCCCGCCCGGCCGCCGCGGCGGCCGAGCCCGCCAAGGCCGATGTCCGCCGACTCGTCGCGGTGGATGCCTTCCACGATGCCGATTTCCGAGTTCAGCAGTTCGCGATCTGGACGATCACCAACGACCCGTCCCGAAGTGGCTACGTCGGCCTCGGGATCGGCGGCGTCGGCTCGGGACCGACGGAGTCGGAGATGCGCGAGATCCGGGCGCTCTTCAAGGCCGCCGGCATCGACCTCGAGAAGTACCGCGCGCTTCGCTGACATCGTCGCGCCCGGCCGTAACGCCGCCGCAAGCCATCAGCGCCCTCGCGGAATGCGTTCGAAAGGCGATGGACGGGCACCTGCGCTGCGCTACCATCGCGCCGTCCCGCACCCCCGTCCGCCGATCGCCCGGCGGGTGCCCCACGGAGGAGGAGCCGATGCCCAGCCAGCCGCCGGCCAAGTTCTTCGTGAACCAGGGCGTCGTGACGAGCCGCGAGGACATGCTCAACCTCCTGCGGCCGCTGCTGAAGCAGACCGTCACCTATCGCTACCTGCGAGGCCGGGAGGTCGTGGCGCACGGAACGGGCTGGGTCGAGCGCCTCGTCGTCGATCAGCCGGAGGTCTCGACCTACTTCACGCCGATCGCGATCACCCTCAACGTCGATTCGTTCGAGCACCTCGACTTCGTGACGCGCCCTGACCAGCTGCTCGTCTACACGCTCGTCCAGGGTGACGAGTCGGTCGTCGTCGAGTTCGCGCCGGGGGGCGACGGCGGCGATTCGCCGTTCGAGCCGCGTCAGCTGTCGTTCGACACCAGCGGCTACGTCCAGATGGAGCTCCAGGGCCTCGATCAGGCCGCATCCGACGAATAGGCCGGGCTGAGCCGAACGCTCGAATCGGACGCTCCGGCGCGAGTACCATCCGGGTCGTTGGGCCCGGCCCAGGGCCCTTGAGGGAGGCGCGGACGTGCCCACCCGGGCGCGACGCGCGCAGCGGAGGAGGGACGGTTCGGGGTGAGCGCAGCAGCTGGCGCCACTGAGCGCCCCAACGGCGGGGCCGGCGCGATCGCCGACTACTTCAAGTTCGCCGAGCGCGGCACCGACCTCTGGACGGAGGTCCGTGGCGGCCTGACCACGTTCATGGTCATGGTCTACATCGTGTTCGTGAACGCCAGCATCCTGAGTACCGGCTTCGGCCTCGATGCCACCGGCGCGACGGCGATCTCGGCCGCGACAGCGCTCATCGCCGGGATCATGACGATCGCGATGGGTGTGGTCGGCAACTACCCGTTCGCCCTCGCCGCGGGCCTCGGGATCAACGCCATCGTCGCGTTCTCCCTTACCGGCCGCGGGCTGACGCCGGCCGGTGCGATGGGCGTGATCGTGCTCGAGGGCCTGGCCGTCACGGTCCTCGTCCTCATCGGCTTCCGCGAGGCGGTCATGAACGCCATCCCGCTGTCGCTCAAGCGGGCGATCGGCGCAGGGATCGGGCTGTTCATTCTCTTCATCGGCTTCTTCAACGGCGGCCTGATCGTCTCGACCGGCGCGACGCCATACGGCCCGACGTCGGGTCCCGCGCTGGCCCCCGCGCTGCCGACCGAGCCCGGCCAGTTCGTGTTCCTCATCGGGCTGCTGCTGACCGCCATCCTGTGGGCGCGTCGCATCAAGGCCGCCCTCGTCATCTCGATCCTGGCCACGACGGTCATCGCCCTGCTCGCCGGCGTCGCCTCGGTCCCGTCGGGGCTGACGCTGGTGCCGGACTTCCGGACGCTCGGGGCATTCGACCTCACGAACGTCTTCTCGCTCGGCGTCCTGACGGCGTTGCTGATCATCTTCTCGATCATGCTCATCGACTTCTTCGACACCATGGGTACGATCACCGGCGTCGCTGCGGAGGCAGGGCTGGCCCGGGAGGACGGCTCCGTTCCGGACGCCGGTCGTGTCCTGCTCGTCGACAGCCTCGGGGCGGTCGCCGGCGGGCTCGGGGGCGTGTCCTCGAACACGACCTACATCGAGAGCGCCGCGGGCGTGGCCGAGGGCGCCAGGACCGGTTTCGCCTCGGTCGTGACCGGGGTCCTGTTCCTGCTCGCGATCTTTCTCGCTCCGCTGGCCGGGATCATCCCGGGCCAGGCAACCGCACCGGCCCTGGTGCTCGTCGGCTTCCTGATGTTCACCCAGGTGAAGGACATCAAGGTCTCCGACTTCGAGGACGGCTTCCCGGCCCTGCTCACGATCATCCTGATGCCGCTGACCTACGAGATCAGCCCGGCGATCGGCGCCGGCTTCATCAGCTGGGTGGTCATCAAGCTCGTCCGCGGCAAGCTCGGCGAGATCCACCCGCTCATGTGGATCGTCTCGATCGCGTTCCTCGTCTACTGGCTCCAGAGCCTGATCGAGCCGTACCTGCCGGCCTGACGGCCGGCGTCCTCGCGATGCCGGGAACCGGGTGACCGCGTTCGAACCTGTACCATCCCGGCGATGTTCGAACGGACGGCGCTGCCCGATGGGCCGCGCGTGATCACCGTGCCGCTGCCGGGCGCCCGCTCCGTGTCGATCGCGGCCTACGTCCGGGCCGGCTCGCGGCAGGAGTCGCCCGACGAGACCGGCGTCGCCCACTTCCTGGAGCACCTGACGTTCAAGGGCACGGCCGCCTACCCCTCGACCCGGGCCCTGTCCGAGGCGATCGAGGGCGTCGGCGGCTCGTTCAACGCCGCGACGGATCGCGAAACGACCGTCTACTGGGCCCGGGTCCCGAAGCGCGAGGCGGGCCGGGCGACGGCCGTCCTCGGCGAGCTGATCTGCCGCCCGGCGCTCGACGCGGCCGAGATCGACCGCGAGCGCGAGGTCATCGTCGAGGAGATCCGGGGCTACCTCGACGACCCGGCCGAGCACTGCCAGATTCTGTTCCAGCGGGCGATGTTCGGAGCCGGCCCCCTGGGTCGCGAGATCTGCGGCGAGGAGGCCGACGTCCGGGCGCTGCCCGCCGGCGCGATCCGCGCCTTCTGGGCATCCGCCTACCGTCCGGCGAACACCGTCGTCGCGGTCGCCGGCGACCTGGCCCACGAGGCGGCCGTGGAGCTCATCGAGGGCGCCTTCGGCACCGGCAACGGCGCGCTCGGCCGCTTCGAGGGCGCGCCGGCGCTGCCGGCCGGCGAGCGGATCCTGACGGCCCGCCGTGCCATCACCCAGGCGCAGCTGTGCCTGGGCGTGCCGGCCCTGCCGCGCGACCATCCCGATACCTGGGCCCTCGCGGTCCTCAACGCGATCCTCGGGGACGGCATGAGCAGCCGGCTGTTCCTGTCGCTCGTCGATCGCGACGCGCTGGCCTACGACGTCGGCTCGGGGATCGTGGAGTACGCCGACGCCGGCGCGCTCCAGGTCACCGCGGGCGTCGACCCGGCCCGGGTCGGCCGCACGATCGACGCGATCATCGCCGAGCTGCGACGGCTGCGGGACGAGACGGTCCCGGTTGACGAGCTGGCCAAGGCCAAGGCCTACCTGGCCGGCGGGCTCGAGCTGCGGATGGAGGAGACCCGCCATCTCGCCTCCTGGGGCGGCGGCCAGGAGGCGCTGCACGAGCGCGTCCTGACCCTCGATGAGGCCCTCGCTGCCGTCGACGCGGTGACCGACACCGACGTGGCCCGCCTGGCGGGGCGACTCTTCCGGAACGAGGCCCTGCGCCTCTCCGTCGTTGCGCCGACCCGCTCCCTCCGCGGGCTGGACCGCCACCTGCGGCTGGCCGCATGAGCAGCCCTCCGCCGGCCGCCGTGGTCCCCGGCGCCGCCGACGATCTTCGCCTCGCCCAGCTGCACCTGCGCCTCGGGCAGCTGACCCTGGCTCGGGCCGAGCTGGAGGACCTGGCGTCCCGCGAGCTGCTCGACGTCGAGGGCCAGGCCGCCCTCGCGGAGGCCCGCTGGCGAACCGACTCGGCCGAGGCTGCCGCCGCGGCGGCCCAAGCTCACCTCGCCGGCGGCGGCAGCGACCCGATCGCGATCTGCATCGCCGTCGAGGCAGCAACCGCCGAGGGACGCCCACAGGAGGCCCGGGACCTGATCGGCCGACTCGGGGTCCTCGATCCCATGCAGGTCGATGCCCTGTTCGCCGGCATGCCGCAGCGCGCCGCGTGGCCGCTGGCTGACACCGGGGAGGCTCGACCGATGAGTGCGATCCCGGGCCCGCGGGCGGTCCTCGAGGCGGCGGGCACCCCGGGTTCGACTGGCTTCGCAGGGGCCGCCACTCCCGGCCCGCCAGGCGCCGCCCGAGGCTCCTCGGCCGCCGCGGCGGGGCGGGTGGAGCTGGAGCGCCGCGCGCGCGCTGTATCCGACCCCGCCGCCGAGCTGCGCCGGGCCCGGGAGGAGCTCGCGTCACGGCCCGATCGGGCGGTCGTCCGGCTGGCCCTCGTGCTGCGGCTCGACCCAGCCCTCGCCCCGGCCGTGCTCGACGCGGTCGCCCTCCGGCGCGAGCCGGCAGCCGCGCTCGTCCGCGGCGATGCCCAGCGCCTGCTCGGCCGGCACCTGGAAGCCGAGGCCGCGTTCGACGCGGCCGCAGAGAGTCTGGAGGCCTCGTGACCCCCGAACGCACCCTCGTCCTGGTCAAGCCCGACGGCGTGCAGCGCCTGCTCGCAGGTCGGATCCTCGCCCGCTTCGAGGAGCGTGGTCTCCGGATCGTCGGCCTCAAGCTCGTGCAGGTCGACCGCGCCTTGGCCGAACGCCACTACGCGGTCCATCGCGGCAAGCCGTTCTTCGAGGGCCTCCTCGACTTCATCACCTCGGCGCCGCTCGTGGCGATGGCCCTCGAGGGGCCCAACGCCATCGCGCTCGTTCGATCGATGGTCGGTGCGACCCGGCCCCACGAGGCGGCGCCGGGCACGATCCGGGGCGACTATGCGGTCGAGACGGCCCAGAACCTCGTCCACGCATCCGACGGGCCGGAGACGGCCGCCGAGGAGCTGGCGCTGTGGTTCGAGCCCTCGGAGCTGCTCGACTACCCGCGCGACATCGACCGCTGGGTGCTCGCGCCGGGAAGCTGAGCGAGGGTCCGGGACCGCGGCTCAGCCGAGCCGGCCCGCAACCGACAGGACGATCGCGACGACCGCGAGCACCAGGACGCCGATCGCCATGAGCAGCACCCGGTACTCCTGGACGCCACCCGACACCGAACGGGCGACCTGGACCAGGGATGCTCGGGACCAGCCGCCGGCGCGGGTCCCCGGCACGCGGAATGTCGTCGGGGGAGTTGCCGCCACCGCGCCAACCGGGGCCCCGAGACCGGCGATGGCGACGCGGCCGAGGTAGCCGATCGGCGTCAGCGCCACGACGAGCACGACGACCCCTGGCAGCCCGGGCAGCGCCCCGAACACGAGCTCGGTCCGAGCGTCGAACAGGGCCGTCCCGGGGATGCCGACCGCCGCCAGCCAAGTCAGCCCGAAGGCCACGCCGAGGATCGGGCCTCGGCGAGCCCAGCCACCGAGCTCGGCCAGCCGGTGCTCCGCGAAGGCCGTCCGCGTCACAGCGACCCAGGCGGCAAAGGCGGTCTTCGTCGCGGCGCTGGCCACGAGCCACGTGCGGGCGGCGGCGACCGCCTCCGTGTCGAGGGTGGCGAACGCCAGCACGGCGACCCCGGCGTCCTGGAGGATCGAGTAGCCGAGGACGTGCTCCAGGTCGTCATGGATCATGGCCGCCAGGCCGCCGAAGGCGACGCTCGTCACGGCCAGGCCGACGATGACCAGGTGCTCCAGGCCGTCTCCGGCGATCGACTCGCCGATGGTCACCTGGCTCCAGGCAAGGGCGACGAGGACGAACGCGGCGGTGCCCCAGGCGAAGGCCGCCGGGACGGCGAGTGGCGTTACGCCCTCCATGAATCGGGCCGCCCAGACATGGAGCGGGATCAGGCCGGCCCGCAGCGCGACGGCGCCAACGATCGTCAGCAAGCCGGCCCCGAGTGCCATGCGCATGCTCTCGCCGGACAGCACGAATGGGCTCGCGCCGATGGGGCCGATCGGCGACGCCCCCCAGGCGACCACGCCGATCGCGAGGACGCTGGCACCGAGGATGGCGAACGAGCCCCGCGCCAGCGTTGCCAACCGCACGGACGGGGCGCCACCGCTCGGTCCGGCTCCCGCGCCCGGGACGATGATGCCGGCGAGGCTCCCTGCGCCGAGAGCGGCGAACGAGGTGAATGGATCCGTGGCGGCGAGCGCGGCCACGGCCACCGCCAGCGCCAGGAGGGCGGGCCCCGTGACGGTCGAAGTCCCGGTCCCCAGCTCGAGCAGCGCCAGGACCATGACGCTGATCGACCACACGACCGCGATCCCCCGGACGAGATCCGTCAGCACCAGCCCGGACGCGCCGATGCGGACCGAGTCCTCTGCCGGCATGGCGATCGCGAGGATCAGCACGACGAGGGCGGTCGCGACCCCGATGGTGGTCCCGAGTGCCCGCCGGATCCGGCCGACGAGCATCGACGCAACGCCGCCCACCCCTGCCACGGCGATGAGCGCGAGGAGCGTCACGTCAGCCGCGCCGGGACGCGCCGCCCTCGGCAGGGCGTGCGCCGGACGGCTCCTCGGACGGGCCCACGGCCAGCCGCGTCAGCACCGAGCCGGCCGCCGCGACGGCCACCATCAGGGCGGCCCAGGCGACGACCTCCAGCTCGACCGCGGCGCCGGCAACGGCCGTCCGGAAGAGCAGCACGGCCTCCACGAGCAGCACCAGCGCGGCGGCGTGGCGCGGGCCGGCCCGACCGGTGAGCGCCGGGCCGAGCGACACCGCGAGCAGGCTCCCCGCCCCGGCTGCGGCGAGGCCTTCCGCCGACAGCAGCTGGACGTCGCGCGTCGGGGCGCCGGGGAACGCGCCACCGCCCAGGCCGCCGAGCTGGACGGAGGCCAGCGCAACGGCAAACGCGACGCCGAGGCCGGCGAAGGCGCCGGCCGTCGCCAGCAGGGCCGCGGCCGGCCAGCCGGCCCCGACGGCCTCCGGTCGCGCCGGGGCCGAGGTCCGGACCAGCGCCGCGGCGAGGAGGCCGGCGACCATGAGAGCGCCGAGCAGGGCCGGAGAGGGCAGTGGGTCCGCGAGCAGCGGTCCGGCGATGAGGGTCACGGCCAGCCCGATCGCGGCGGTCCACTGGTCGCGCGCCGAGACCGCGACCACCGCGCCCAGCCAGATGGCGCCGAAGACCGCGACGAGCGCGGCGGTCACGGCGAGGCGGCCGGCGCCGCTTCGAGCTCGGGGTGGCTCGGGGAGGGGAGGATGCCGAACGTGTCGAACGGCCAGTAGCGCAGCCAGGCCCGGCCGATGACCTGCGAGACCTCGATCGGCCCGAAGCTCCGCGAATCCGCGGAGTCGCGCCGGTGATCGCCCATCACGAACAACCCTTCCGCCGGCACCAGCCAGCTGGTCGCCCCGCCGGGCGTCGGCTCGGTCGGTTGCGGCCGTCCACCATCCCTGTAGACGTAGTCCTCTCGGAGCTCGACGCCGTTCAGGTAGACGCGGCCCTCGCGGATCTCGACCCGGTCGCCGGGCAAGCCGATGACGCGCTTGATGAACGGCACCCCGCCGGCCGAGGCCCATGTCTCGGGCGGGTCGAAGACGACGATGTCGCCCCGGGAGTAGGGCGCCCAGCGAGGCGTGAGCTTATCGACCAGGACGTACTGGTCGGGCATCAAGGTCGTCTCCATCGAGGTCTGCTGGACCTTGTAGGGCTGGGCGACGAAGGTCTGGATGCCGAGGAAGATGAGGATGGTCAGGACGAGGGTCTCGACCACCTCGAACAGGCAGCCGAGGGCCGGGCGCTGGCTCACAGGAGCGGGAGTATAGGGGTGTTGGCCGTGCTACACTCCGCCCGGCCCGAGGCGGTTCGAGCGGCGTGCCGGAGTGCCCGCCGCGGCCGAGCCGACGATCGACTCCAAACCCCGACCACCGCCGCGCGGTGCCCTGCCCACGGTCCGCGCCCACCCGACGACTGAGCTGGAGGATCACCCCGCCCCATGGATGCGAGCCTGCTCGAACTGATCATCCCGATCGCCGGCCTGGCAGCCGTCGTGTTCGCGATCTACCTCGCGCGCGACGTGCTGTCCCGGGACAAGGGACCGCAGGCGATGCAGGACGTCGCCGACACGATCCGCGAGGGCGCGGACGCCTTCATCAAGCGCCAGTACACGACCATCGCGATCTTCGCCATCGTCGGAGCCTTGGTGATCTTCGGGATCATCTCGTTCGTCGAGACCGAGGACGTGGCCGACGTGCCGCGCCTCGCCGGGCTGCCGATCGGCATCCTGCCCGCGCTGGCCTTCATCGTCGGCGCGGCCGCGTCGATGGCCTCGGGCATCATCGGCATGTACATCAGCGTCCGCTCGAACGTTCGAACCGCTGCTGCCGCCCGGCGCAGCCTCGTGGAGGCGGTCCAGGTCGCGATGCGCGGCGGCGCCGTGTCGGGCTTCCTGGTCGTCGCCCTGTCGCTCCTCGGCGTGTGGGGCATCTTCACCGCCTACCAGACCTTCGTCGCCGACGTCACCGTCCGCGAGGCGCCGTTCCTGATCGTCGGCTTCGGCTTCGGGGCGTCGTTCGTGGCCCTCTTCGCCCAGCTCGGCGGCGGCATCTACACCAAGGCCGCCGACGTCGGCTCGGACCTCGTCGGCAAGGTCGAGGCTGGCATCCCCGAGGACGACCCGCGCAACGCCGGGGTCGTGGCCGACCTCGTCGGTGACAACGTCGGCGACTGCGCCGGCCGAGGTGCCGACCTGTTCGAATCGACGGCCGCCGAGAACATCGGCGCGATGATCCTCGGCGTCGGTGCCTTCGCGATCGCGGAGGTCGCCGGCTGGCCGACCCCCCAGGCCTGGATCTTCTTCCCGCTCGTCGTCCGAGGCTTCGGCCTGCTGGCCACGATCGTCGCCATCTTCTTCGTCCGTGGCCGCGAGGACGAGGACCCGATGAACATGCTGAACCGCGGCTACTGGGTGACCACCATCCTCTCGGTCGTCGGGCTGCTCATCACGACCAACGTGATGATGAACACCGGCGGTGTCGTGCCGTCGAATGGCATCCCGGCCTGGATCTGGTTCTTCGGCGCGGGCGTCGTCGGGCTCGCCACGAGCGTCGCATTCGTCTACATCACCCAGTACTACACGGCGGGGTCGTGGCGGCCGGTCAAGGAGATCGCCGAGGCCTCCAAGACCGGGCCGGCGACGAACATCATCTCGGGCACCGCGGTCGGCTTCGAGACGACCTTCGTGACGGCGATCACGATCGGCATCGCGCTGTTCGCCAGCCACTGGCTCGGTTCGCAGGCCGAGCTGACCAACGCCGCGGGGCACGACGTCGGCGGGATCTTCGGGACCGCGGTCGCGACGATGGGCATGCTCATGACGACGGCCTACATCCTGGCCATGGACACCTTCGGCCCGATCACCGACAACGCCGGCGGCGTGGCCGAGTTCAGCCGCTCCGAGGCCGGCGCTCGCGAGATCACCGACCGCCTCGATGCCGTCGGCAACACGACCAAAGCCCTGACCAAGGGCTACGCCATCGCCTCGGCCTCGCTGGCCGCGTTCCTGCTCTTCAGCGCCTACATCGACAAGGTCAACCTCATCCAGACGAACCGCGGCGAGCCGCTGCTGGAGTCGGTCAACCTCGCGAACGTCGAGGTCTTCATCGCCGCCCTGATCGGCGCGATGCTCGTCTACTTCTTCAGCTCCCTCGCGATCCGCGCCGTCGGCACGACCGCCCAGTCGATCATCGTCGAGGTCCGGCGGCAGTTCCGCGAGATGCCCGGGATCATGGATTACACGCAGCGGCCCGACTACGCCCGGGTCGTTGACATCACGACCCGCGCCGCGCTGCGCCAGATGGTCCTGCCGGGGGCCGTCGCCGTCATCACCCCGATCGCGGTCGGCCTGCTGCTGGGCCACGAGGCCGTCGCGGGGCTGCTGATGGTCGGCACGATCGCCGGCGTGCTGCTCGCGACCGTCCTCAACAACGGAGGCGGGGCGTGGGACAACGCCAAGAAGTACATCGAGGGCGGTCACCTGACCGACGACGCGGGTAACGTCATCGGCAAGAAGACGCCGGCCCACGCCGCGGCGGTCGTCGGCGACACGGTCGGCGACCCGTTCAAGGACACCGCCGGGCCATCGCTGCACGTCCTGGTGAAGCTCCTGGCGACGATCACCCTGGTCCTCGCGCCGCTGTTCATCCGCTAGCCGGGTCCCGCCGTGGACCTCATCGTCCAGGCCGTGATCCTCGGGGTCGTCCAGGGCCTGACCGAGTTCCTGCCGATCTCGAGCTCCGGCCACCTGATCCTGGTGCCAGCATTCTTCGGCTGGGACGAGGGCTTCCTCGAGAGCCTCGCCTTCAGCGTCATGCTCCACCTCGCGACGCTGCTGGCGCTGCTCGTCTATTTCCGGGACGACTGGCTGCGCCTGGTCCCGGCCGGCCTGGCCACCCTTCGCGACCGATCGTTCCGTGACGATCCCGACCGGCGGCTGGCGTGGCTGCTGGCCGCAACGACGATCCCGGCCGTCATCGCCGGCGTCCTGCTCAACGACCTCGCCGAGACGACGTTCCGGGAGCCGCGCCTCGTCGCCGTGACCCTTGTCATCGGCGCCGCGATCCTATGGCTCGCGGACCGGGTCGCCGCGCGAACGCGGCACATGGAGAACCTGACGTTCCCGATCGCGATCGGCATCGGTGCCGCCCAGGCCCTGGCGCTCGTGCCCGGCATCAGCCGCTCCGGCATCTCGATCTCGGCCGGACTGTTCGCCGGCCTCGACCGACCATCGGCTGCCCGCTTCGCCTTCCTGATGGCCACGCCGATCACCTTCGGCGCGGGGCTGTGGGAGCTGCGCAAGCTGCTGGCCGGCGAGGCCGGGGTGGACATCCCGCTGGCTCCGCTCGTCGCCGGCATGGTCGCCTCGCTGGTCTCCGGGCTCGTCGCCATCGCCGTCCTGCTGCGCTTCCTGCGGACGCACGGCGTCGGCATCTTCGTCGCCTATCGAATCGCGCTCGCGGCGCTGGTGGTCGTGGCCTGGCTCGGGCTCTGGAACACCTGACCCGATGGAGGTCATGAAGCAACTCCGCCAGCGGGCCATCCGTGACCTGGTCGAGGGGCGGCCGATCCGGACCCAGCAGGAGCTGGCCACGGCGTTGCGGGAGCGGGGCTTTCGGGCCACCCAGGCGACCGTCAGCCGTGACGTCGCCGAGCTGGGCCTCCGCAAGGCGAACCGCCAGGGGCGCTCGGCCTACGTCCTGCCGCCGGCCCTCAAGGATGCCGAGGCTACCGGCGAGGAGCGCCTCCAGCGGCTTCTCGCGGACCTGCCGATCGAGGTTCGCGAGGCCGGCCTGATCCTCGTCATCCGGGCGCTGCCCGGCTCGGCCCATGCCATCGCCGCGGCCCTCGATCGGGCCCGCTGGCCGGAGGTCGTCGGCTCGATCGGCGGCGACGACACGGTCTTCGTCGCGACGACCGACCGGACCGCCCTGCGCCGGCTGCGCGATCGAATCCTCGCCCTGTCCGCGCGACGCTGAGTCCGCGACCCGGGAGGACCCGGAATCGGGCGCCTTTGACACCCGGAGGGGGTCGCGGTAGGCTACGCCGCCGACCCGGACTCCAGGCTGCGACACGTACCGCGCAGCGCTGGGGTTCTTTCCTTATCAGGATGCCCACTGATGAACAACAAGCCGACCTACATCAGCCGCGACGGTCTCGAGAAGCTCCGCCAGGAGCTGGACGAGATGGTCTCCCTGCGCCGCCCGGAGATCGCCCAGCGAATCCATGACGCGAAGGAACACGGCGATCTCACGGAGAACGCCGAGTACGAGGACGCCAAGAACGAGCAGGCGTTCGTCGAGGGCCGCATCCAGCAGCTCGAGGCGCTGATCAAGAACGCCACGCTGATCGACGAGAACCACGGCAACGACCACGTCGCGATCGGTTCGACCGTCAAGGTCGACGGGCCCGATGGCAAGGAGTCGTTCACGATCGTCGGCTCCACCGAGGCCCGTCCGACCGAGGGTCGAATCAGCAACGAGAGCCCGGTCGGTCGAGCCCTGCTCGGCCGCAAGAAGGGCGACAAGGTCACCGTCCAGGTCCCCGCCGGCGACATCGACTACAAGATCATCCAGATCTCGTAGGCGGGTCGTTCAGCCATGGACTGGGCTGACGATCTCGCCACCCGCGTCAGCGGTCCCCAGGTCGTCAACGATTCGAAGACCCCGTCGGGGACCGTCCACGTTGGCAGCCTTCGAGGCCCCGTCATCCTCGATGTCATCGCCCGGGCCCTGCGGGCGGCCGGCCACGAGACGACCCTCCTGTACGGCGTCGACGACCTCGACCCCATGGACGCTCAGGCGCTGCTGACGCCCGACGCTGTCGAGCGCGAGATGGGCCGCCCCCTGGCCCAGGTGCCCGACCAGGCCGGCGACGGCCACGCCTCCTACGCCCGCCACCACGCCGGCCTGTTCATCGAGACGTTCGCCCGCCTCGGCATCCATCCCGACCGCTACTACTGGATGAGCGAGCATTACGCCGCGGGCGACATGGATCCCT
The DNA here is from genome assembly GCA_012026785.1 of Chloroflexota bacterium. Lineage (GTDB taxonomy): Bacteria > Chloroflexota > Limnocylindria > Limnocylindrales > CSP1-4 > UBA5189. The sequence continues at coordinate 22,028 of VEOW01000247.1, forward strand.
ACATCCGGATGGCGCTCGATCGGGCGCCGATCGTGCGCGACATCTATCGCCGCGTCGCGAACGTCCGTCACCCCGACACCTGGCACCCCCTCAGCGTGATCTGCGAGACCTGCGGCAAGGTCGGCACGACGATCGTCACCCGCTGGGACGGCGAACGGGTCTTCTACGAGTGCCGCCCCGACCTCGTCGAGTGGGCTCACGGCTGCGGGACGTCGGGCTGGGTGTCGCCGTTCGGTGGCCGCGCGAAGCTGCCCTGGAACCTCGAATGGGCGGCCCAGTGGAGCCTGTTCGGGGTGACCATCGAACCGAACGGCAAGGATCTTGCGACCGCCGGCGGCTCGCGGGACCGCAGCGAGGCGATCGCCCGGGAGGTCTTCGAACGCGAGCCGCCGCTCAACCTTCCCTACGAGTTCCTGAACATCGGCGGCAAGAAGATGTCGACCTCCAAGGGCCGTGGGGCCTCGGCCCAGCAGATGGTCGAGGTCGTCCCGCCCGAGCAGCTGCGGCTGCTGTTCGTTCGTCCGAAGCCCAACCAGGCGATCGAGTTCGACCCCGACGGCACCGCCGCGATCCCGCGCCTGTTCGACGAGTTCGACCGGCTCGCCGCCGCGACGGCCGGGCTCCCCGTGAAGGGCGAGCTGCCGCCGGGGTTCGAGGCGGTCTTCCGCTACTCGCTGGTGGACCCGGCGGCCGATGTCGCGGCCGAGGCGGCCCGCTTCCGGCCGTCGTTCGGGCACCTGGCCGTGCTGGCCCAGGTCCCCGGCGTCGACATCGAGGCGACGATGCGCGAGGAGAAGGGGAGCGAGCTCGACGAGCGCGAGCGCGAGATCCTCGACGAGCGAATTCGAAGCGCCCGGGCATGGCTGGCGACGTACGCACCCGAGTCCGCTCGGCTGGAGGTTCGACGCGACGGGCTGCCCGACGCGGCGCAGGGCCTGGAGCCCGCGCAGCGGCAGTTCCTCGGCGCGCTGGCCG